>NZ_NPDI01000010.1:0-130917 GCF_002251265.1 Rhodopirellula sp. MGV
GAATAGGTTTCTGCCAATGTCGTTGTGTGTCAGGCAAACGCAGCGAATGGAAATCAACAATCAGCCGAAGCCCAACACCATGATGTCCATTGACCAGCGTTTGGGATACTCGGAAGCCATTCAATTCGCTAGCGTGCATCGCCATGCAGATGCGTCGAACTTCGGGCAAGCTGGATCACCGTCACTTCCAGCACTCTTTACTGCATTCACCTCCGCGACCGCAGCAGCATTGCTATCGCGCGGACGGTCCAAACCGTTACGAGAATGGACGACGTCGTGACGACAAAGAAGAAGATCGATGTGATCGTTAATGGAATGGAGTCAAACCATCGTCCCGCATTTGGGAAGATGCTCATCGGCACCATCTCAATGACTGGTTCAAAGGCATAGGGCATCGCACCAAACGCAGCACCGCTGAGCGCCGAAAGTAAAAGCAGAACGCTCAGGCCGCTCGGTTTTATCAATTGGCGAATGACAAAAAACGAACCAATGCTACCAGCTAGAAAAAACGTCGTCTGCAAGAGGTGATCCGAGAAGGACTGCATTCCCCAAACAAAAAAGACCATGTTCGCTCCGACAAAAAATGCGGTACCTACCCAAGAAGCTGCAAACGCCGACAAGATGTAAATCAACGACGCCAGCACGATCCGTCGAATTTCGGAATCGTGTTCTTGCGAAATACAAATGGTCGATGATTCGTAGGGATTGTTCGGTGAGGTCATCGTGTGCCCAGGCAGTGTTCGCTATCTTCTTTGGGGGTTCTTCACGGATTTTCGTGGGTGCAACTCGGCCTTGCCAAGCTTATTGTGGGAAAGATCGGCGTGGATGTACTTTCAGAAGCTTTGTAGGGAAGGAATCGTGTCGCGACGAGTTCGATTGGTGTTGGTTTAATTACCGAACAGCTTGGGTGGGAATGTGATGGGGGACCAACAAATTAACGATCAGTTCTTGCCGGATGGGTTTGAACGTTTGATCGAGGGCGTGGAGGCGGAGATTCGTTTGGAGGTTGAGCAAAAATATGCTGGGCAACTGGAAGGTTGTCGTTTTGTGAAACGCTGGTTGTTGCTGCGGCAGATTCGTCACGAAGTCGCTGAGTTGGCCCGGCAACGCACGGAATCGGTTTCGCCACAGTCGCTTTTTTAGGGCTGGTAGAAAGATGAAGTTTTGGTGTAGTTCTCTTCCACACCCTTGATGCGGTCGAGATAGAATGTAGCTCCCGCCCGATCAGTGTTGGCTTGCATTACGCTGACGTGATCGCTCTTTTCCTCCTCTGATCTTTCGCTTCATGATGAAACGTCTTGGTTTTACTTTGCTGCTGGCGTCCTTGTTTGCCTTCGTTTGTCCATCGGACGGCCAAGCGGAAGTAATCTTCTCCTTCGACACCGATGGCTCAACAAGCATTGATGTTGGGGCTCCAAAAACGAATCAGATTTTCGATGTCTATATTTCACAGACCGTTGGCGATACCGACGAAGTGCTGGGGATTATCGCCGACTTTCAGTTGAGTGGCGGAAGCTACAGCAGCGGTCAAGTCAGTTCGGTGGGCACTGGAACCGCCGGTTTCTTTGGTGCCGGAAACTTACTGACCTCTCAAATCGTCAATGGCGGTGCGACCCTGTTTACGTTGAACCAGGAGTTCGACAATCCGCAATCGATTTCAAGTGTCACGCCAGAGCTGTTGTATCGAATCGAAGTTGACACGTCGGCACTGGCGTCTGGGACTTACGAATTGGCCTTCGATGACACGACGTCGGTGTTGTTTGACCCTGCCCTGAACCCCATCGCGGTAGGGTCGACGCCGTTGCAGTTCACGATCACTGCGATTCCAGAGCCAAGCTGCGGGCTGGCATTCTTGGCGATGGGATTTGTTTTGCGACGCCAGCGACGTTGCATCCACCGAGCATGCTGAAGTCCAAGTGATTCGTCGCTGCGGTTGGCAATGCAAGCCGATCTTGATCGCAAGAGAGTCTGCGTATTTTATCGGACCGTTGATCGCTTACGGCGTCCACAGCAAATGCCTGTGGCAAGGATCAGACATCCTGCCAGGCTTGAGGGTTCTGGGATCGCGGTGACGACAAAGCCTGGTGAGCCGATGTCAATTCCTGCGCCGCCCGCACCATCGAAGGTTGCTCGAAAAGCACCGTTGACTCCTTCGGCACTTTGTCCGAGATAGCTTCCTGACGAGTCGTAGGCAAAGGTAACGCCTTCGGTCGCGACGCCGAAGTCGACCGAGTAAACGAGTGCACCCGTGTTATCGAACAGGCGTAGCCCATCGCCGCCAGAGCCGAGGCCGGGGAATGTGTCGCGGTGAATAAGATTGACGGTCGGGTTGCCCCAGTCGGTCAGCCAGCTTGCTTCGGTGCCTTCCGGTTCTCCGGTCACGATCAAGGCCTGGCCTGCGGCAAGCGAGGTGACCGAGCCGAAGTTGGCTGTGCCCGCTTCTTCGCTTTCGTCGTCCCAACTCCATCCGGTCAAGTCGATCGTCGTGGTCCCGTTGTTATAGATTTCGAACCAATCGGCATTGCTGGTTCCGCCGCTGCCCGGATGCGCACTGTTTGCCATCACTTCGGTGATCACAATCGCAGCTTGCGAAGTCGTAGGCGAAATGAAAGAGACGGTTGCGGCGAGTAGGACGGCGATCAAATGCTTGGACGAAATAGTCATGCGTTTGCTCTTGAGAAGTGCGGATCCGGTGTGGAAGAAAAGTCCAGGGGATGCGGATTATAATCTCGTTAAAGATTGATGTGTGCTGTGTTTTGATCCGTTATGATATTAGCGGCAGGACATCTGGCGGAATCGACTTTCAGGTTGTTTGAGAAATCGCCCATGGTGTCGTTGCGATTTCCCTCCTCCTCGCTAGTCACACATCAATGATCTCACCCCGCCCGATCATGCGTCACCTGCGCGCACGCTCCCAGCAGTCTCTCCGCCGGACTAAGAAGCGACGTCGTTTTCAGCTGGAAGTGTTGGAATCACGGCGTGTGCTGGCATCCGTTCCGGTGATCAGCGAATTCCTCGCGTCGAATTCTGACGGTTTGCGAGATGAGGACGGGGAAAGTAGTGACTGGATCGAAATCTATAACCCTTCGTCCGCCCCCGTTGATCTTGAAGGCTGGGCATTAAGTGATGAGGAAGGCGACAGTAATAAATGGGTGTTTCCTGCGGTAACGATCGATCCCAATGATTTCTTATTGGTTTTCGCATCAAGTAAAAATCGAATGGACCCATTAGGCGAACTGCACACGAACTTTAATCTCTCGAGCGATGGCGAGTACTTGGCACTATTGATGCCGGATGGCACGCCAACGACATCGTTCGCGCCGGCTTATCCGGCGCAAACCACGAATGTCAGTTTCGGATTCGAATTTCTTATCGACACATTTGTCGGTGACAGAAGCCCGGCGAAATTGCATGTCCCGACCGACGATTCACTTGGCGAGACTTGGTATGCGGAAGGCTTTGACGACGCTTCGTTTGAGAACGTTGATCTTGGCATCGGCTATGGCGTCGGGACTCCCGGATTCGCACTTCGGTATGTGCGTGCCCAAGCGGGCGTTGGCTTCGATGGCACTGTCAGTAACTTGACCGAAGCGGAATTGGTGTTGTCCGTTCCGGAATACCAGGCATTGTCGACAACCGAAACCGTGCCTGTGATCAACTTGTTGGGGTCTGGGCCGGGAGGTCACTTTGGTGATGATTTGCCATTTCCCACGCAGTCGGTGGGAGACGATTACAACCATTTCGCGATCGAAGCGACAACGACGATTTCAATCCCTAGTGCGGGTGCGTGGTCGTTTGGCGTCAATAGCGATGACGGCTTCGGATTGGAACTGATGCGTGATGGCGAGGTTTATGCCTCGTCGTTTCCTTCACCACGCGCGGCGAACGATACGATCGCGACGTTTGATTTGCCAGCTGCCGGCGACTATCAGGCGCGTCTGGTCATGTTCGAAGCCACTGGCGGGGCGAGCGTTGAACTGTTCGCAGCCAGTGGGACCTTTCAAACTTTTTCAGACGAATTCCGGCTTGTCGGAGATATCGACTCCGGCGGCCTCGAAGCCGCGATTGCGTATATCGCGACGGAAAGCGATGTGATCGAAACCGACGTGCAAGCCGAGATTCAAGGAGTCAATTCGGGAGCCTATCTGAGAGTGCCTTTCCAAGTCAGCGACGTCGCTCAAGTGGAATCGCTTCTGCTTGAGATACAGTACGACGATGGCTTTGTGGTCTATCTAAATGGACTCGAAGTTGCTCGGCGTAACGCTCCAGAAAACATCGCTTTCGATTCCGCAGCGACAGTATCGCGTTCGTTGGAAGACGTTCGGACAAGTGAACGGATTCTGTTGGATGATAACGCAATTGCATCATTGCAGGACGGAGACAACGTGCTGGCGATTCATGGGTTAAATGATTCGCTCGACGACGACCGTTTTCTGATCGCGACGACGCTTCAGGGCATTCAGTTGTTGGGCGACAGTCCAAGTCACTTTGCCACACCGACCCCCTTGGCAGCGAACGTCGATGCGGTTGAAGGATTTGTCGAGCGTGTCACTGCGGACATGCCGGCGGGCTTTTACGATTCACCGCTATCCGTTTCGCTGGACTCAGCAACACAAGACGCGATCATCCGTTACACCATGGACGGTACGGAGCCCAGTTTGACCAATGGGTTTGATTACAGCATGCCGCTGGAGATCGACGCGACGACGAACTTACGTGTCGCGGCATTCAAGCCGGGCTATTACTCACTGCCGAGTCGTACCTGGACGTATCTGTTTCTCGACGACGTGTTACTGCAATCGAATGATGGGTCCGCACCCGACGGTTTTCCGCTGACGTGGAACACCAACGTGGTGGACTACGGGATGGATCCGGATGTGATCGCGTCCGAAACGGCCGGCGCGGTGAAAGACGCTCTGCTGTCACTTCCGACTTGGTCCGTGACCACGGATGTCGAAAATCTTTTCGGCACCACTGGCGTCTATGCCAACGCACAACAAGACGGACGCGATTGGGAACGCCCTGTATCGCTGGAAATCATTAACGCGGACGGATCGGATGGCACGCAGGTCAACGCGGGAATCCGCATTCGCGGCGGTTTCAGTCGTTCAGACAACAATCCAAAGCATGCGCTGAAATTCTTTTTCCGAAGTGCCTATGGCGATTCACAGCTTCAGTATCCGGTTCATGGGGATGCCGGAGTTTCCGAGTTCAAAAAGATCGACCTGCGGACACCACAGAACTACTCGTGGAGTTTCGATGGGAATGCGTCGAACAATTTTGTCGCCGAAGTCATGGCGCGAATCAACCAGCGAGACATGGGGCAGCCGTCCACACTCAGCCAATGGGTGCACCTGTATCTCAACGGGCAGTACTGGGGAATGTATCAAACTCAGGAGCGCGCCGATGCCAATTTTGCGGCCTCGTATTTCGGCGGCAATGCGTCTGACTATGACGTTCTGAAACCCGAACGAGGCGACTATCGAGCGATCGCCACCGATGGCAACTTTGACGCGTACACGGATCTGTGGAATCAGGCGACCGCACGCGCGGGCGATGGTGTCACGCCCGCGTTCGTAGACAATGCGGCATACCTGAGAGCTCAAGGCTTGAATCCAGATCGCACCGAGAACCTCGACTATCCGGTGCTGTTGGACGTCGATTCGCTGATCGTTTACATGATCGGGATTATCCGCGGCGGCAACCTGGACGCGCCGATCTCGAACTTCTTGGGAAACAACCGAACCAATAACTACTTTGCGATCCGTGATCGGACGTCACGTGTCGGATTCAAGTTCTTTCAACATGACGCGGAACATACGCTTCGCAATGTCAACGAGAACCGCAATGGGCCGTACAACCACCCCAACTTTGAATCAGACGTTGGCTACTTTAATCCGCAGTGGTTGCATCAGCAGTTGATGGCGAACGAAGAGTATCGTTTGCGATTTGCCGATAAAGTTCAAAAAGAATTCTTCAACGACGGCACGTTGACGACCGCCGCTCAAATTGCGAAATGGCAAGCGGAGGTTGCCAAAATTGAACAGGCCGTGATCGCCGAATCGGCCCGTTGGGGAGACGCCAAACGTACGATCCCATTGGGACAGGCTGACTTTCTGAACGCGGTGGCGCAAATGATCAACGATTATTTGCCGAGACGCACGCCAATCGTTATCGACCAACTACGGAACACGGTGTTGACGCTGAAAGATGATCAGGGCAACTACAGCGTGAATGTTCCTGCACCGCTGTTTCCGACGATTTCTGCACCTCAGTTCTTGATCAACGGGGCGTTCCAACATGGCGGAGTCATCGCCCCGCAAAGCGAGCTCGCCTTTAGCGCACCGCAAGGTCAGGTTTACTACACGACGGATGGGAGTGATCCACGCGAGTTCGGCGGTGGAATCAATCCCAACGCTTCGGTCTATGACCCGCAAACGACGAACACGACGCCCATCGCTGCTGGTGCGGTGTGGCGGTATCAAGATACCGGAGTCGACTTGGGATCCGCTTGGCGAAGCGAGGGATATGATGACAGTGCTTGGTCGACTGGGGATGCCGAATTGGGATATGGCGATGGCGACGAGAACACCGTTGTCTCCTACGGAAGCGACGCGGGCAACAAGTTTATCACGACGTATTTTCGAAAGCAGTTTGAGATTGATTTTTCAAACGGCATGGTCACGGCGGTCAGCCTGCGCTTGCGGCGTGATGACGGAGCGGCGGTGTACATCAACGGAACGGAAGTCGTACGCGACAACCTGCCTGGCGGAACGCTGACGGCCGGCACATTGGCCAGTTCCGTTGTCGGTGGCGCAAGCGAATCGGCCTTTTTTGAGTACTCGATTGATCCGTCACTTTTTCACGACGGCAGCAACACGATCGCGGTCGAGGTGCATCAGATCAGCGGCACGAGCAGCGACATCTCCTTTGACGCAGAGTTGCAGATCAGTCAACAAGACGCGCCGCCAATCGAAATCGATGACTCGGCCCGAATTCTGACGCGTGCGTTTGACGGTGTGAATTGGTCCCCGTTGGAACAAGCGGATTTTTCAGTTCCTCTCGTTCCCGCAGCGGCCGAGCATCTGCGTGTGACGGAGTTGCACTACCACCCAGCCGCACCGCCGGCGGGCCTGCCCGCGCCGCTGGATGACGACAACAGCTACGAATTCATTGAACTGCGAAATGTCAGCGACGAGACGATTTCGCTTGAAGGCGTGACGTTCACTGACGGAATCGACTTTACGTTCGATGGGAGCCGTCTTCCTTGGCTACGCAGTGGTGAGATCGCGTTGGTCGTGAAAAACATCCAGGCCTTCGAAGCTCGCTACGGGACAGGGTTGCCCATCGCGGGCGAGTACTTGAATACGTCGTTGAGCAACGGTGGTGAAACGATCACGATTCAAGACGCACTGGGGCAAACCATCCAGTCGTTTACCTATGACGATGGTGGCGATGGTTGGCATCCGACCACCGATGGTGACGGCCCCTCATTAACGATACTCAGCACCAACGGCGACTACGATCTAGGAACGAATTGGCGTCCCAGCTTCGCTTCCGACGGAACACCGGGAATGGAAGAGAACGATCCGCCATCGGACATCTTGGTCACTGGCGGATCAGTGGACGAGAACTTGTCAGGTGCCTTCGCCTTAAGCTTGACCGCGGTGGATGTCGACGATTTCGAAACGGCTGAATTTGAATTACTACCCGGCGCTGATGCCAACGCATTTGTCTTGACTGGCAACGAGTTGTACGTCGGGGGCAATGGTTTGGATTTCGAGGCTGGCGCATCGAGAACGGTTAACGTTCGTGTGACTGATTCAGCGGGTGCGGTGTTCGATAAAGCGATTGAGATTTTGATCAACGATTTGAACGAGGCACCGATGGCGGACGCGGGTGGACCTTACGCGGCTGTCGTTGGCCAGCCATTGGTACTTGCCGGCTTTGGTAGCGATGTCGACAACGGACAGTCATTGACGTACGAGTGGGATCTCGACTTTGACGGCACTTTCCAAGTCGACGCGGTCGGGCAATCACCGACCGTCACCTTTGATGGCGAGGGGACGGCCAACATCGCCTTGCGAGTTACCGATGACGGCGAGCCCGTTTTATCCGCAATCGCGACGTCAAGCGTTTCCGTTGCATCGCCTGGCGAAGTTGTCTTGGCCGGCGTCGCCTATGCGGGAGCGACGGCAGCGTTCGGTCCTGATGCGGTCGCGCCAGATATTCTGCCGCTCCGTCCGGGGCAAACGGCTGCCTATGAAAACATCACCAACTATGTCCGTGGTTTGAATCGCGTCGTGATCGACTTGGCGGGGGCTGCGAACGAGAACGTATCCGCTGAAGACTTCGAGTTTCGTATCGGCAATTCAGATGACGTCGACAACTGGACGGCCGCGCCGTCACCGATCGATATCCGAACCGAAGCCAGCGTGGGGACCGACGGGGCCACGCGTGTGACGGTGACATGGGCCGACCAAGCGATCAAAAATCAATGGCTGCAGGTGACCGTACGGGCAACTGAAACGACACGTCTATTGAACGATTCCGTGTTCTACTTTGGCAACCAAGTTGCCGATACCGATGGCGCCGCTGCTGGGCAGACGCTCCGGGTGACGGCAGTGGACACGTTGCGAATTCGGGCGAATCAGTCAGCGCTTCCAAATTCGGTGGGGATCACGAACGACTTTGACCTCGATCGGGACGGGCGTGTGACGGCGATCGATTCGATCCATGCGAGGCAGAACCAAGTACTCTTTGGCGGGCTAGTGATGATTTCGCCGCCCGCTTGATTTCGTTGTTTGGCAAGTCGATCTCGTGGGGACCGTAGCGTGGACGTGACATGGAAACGTGTTGGTGGTTGTCTGGCACGCTGCCGCACGGTTCAATAGTCAGTCCATCGACGGTGTTTTAGCCGTCGTTCCCGCCTGCCTGCACCATGCGCAATCAAGATGCGTTCGCTACTGAAGTACCTTGCCGAAAAGTGGAATAACTGGACCGGCGACCATGAGATGGAGCTTGCGATCCGCAAGCATCTGACCAAGAACGGCTATTTTGGTGGGACGGTCCAACTGGAAAATGTTCGATTGGTAGCCGTCCAGCGTCCCGGTTGGCTGCAAATTTATCGTTTCGATGCCACGGCGCGGCTTCAAGTGGAGCAAAGTGATGGCCCCGATCCCGATCCGGTTTATCATCAACTCTATGGGTTGGTCAAAGACGACATTCGTCACAAAATGACCATCGTCCGCGTTTTCCAGCACCCTGCCGAGCGACGCGAGCTGTACCGCCGCTGGGCGGAAGGCTTGATCGAGCTGCGTGGGGCGCACGGGCTGGGATAACGGCCTGTTGATTTTCGAGTGTCGTCTTTCGTTCTGCAAAAATAGCGTTCTGTACCGCTGCTTTTGCGCAACCAAACGGGACACAGGGACAGAACAAATTCGAAAATCAACAGGATGATTACCGTTGGTTTCAGGCGTCCTCCCCTACACCATTTCCTTTCTGATAAATAGACATCGTGATGCGAATTCACCAGCCATTGTTGGTCCTGCTGCTCGGAATCGGCGGGGTCGCTGTCGGACAAGACGCCGCGAAATCGTCGTCCACCGAGGCCGAGTTTTCACCTGAAAAGGAAGCCGAGCTGATTTCGTCGGCGCGGCAGATCACCTTCGAAGGACGCCGTGCGGGTGAAGGCTATTTCAGCAAGGACGGCAGTAAAATGGTGTTCCAAAGCGAGCGTGATCCGGCCAACCCGTTTTACCAAATCTATTTGATGGATCTGGAAACCGGTGACATCGAAAAAGTCTCGCCGGGGCAAGGCAGAACCACTTGTGCCTGGATCCATCCCGACGGTCAACGTGTGTTGTTTTCCAGCACGCACCATGACCCTACGTCGGTTGAACAACAACAGGACTTGATTCAGCGTCGCCTGACTGGCGATGTTCCCCGGTATGAATGGAATTACGATCCCGAGTACGAACTGTATGAACGAGAGCCGGACGGTTCGTATAAACGCTTGACCGATGCGCGTGGATACGATGCGGAAGCGAGCTACAGTCCGGACGGGACCAAAATCGTCTTCGCATCAAACCGATCGGCGTATCAAAAAGAACTATCCGAACGCGAAGCGGAGTTGCTGAAGAAAGATCAGCAATACTTCATCGATCTTTACATCATGAATGCCGACGGCTCGGACGTTCGGCAGCTCACCGATGTTCCAGGCTATGACGGTGGCCCTTTCTTTTCACCAGACGGAAAACGATTGTGCTGGCGACGGTTTACCGAAGACGGCCTAAAGGCTGAGATCTATACGATGGATGTCGATGGCAATGACGTCCGTCGATTGACTGAAATCGATGCGATGAGTTGGGCGCCGTTTTTTCATCCCAGCGGCGACTATTTGATTTTCACAACGAACCGTCACGGATTCGCTAATTTCGAACTGTATTGTGTTCGGGCTGATGGGAAAGGCGAACCGGTTCGCGTCACGTTCACCGACGGGTTTGACGGATTGCCAGTGTTCTTGCCTGATGGTGAGCACCTTGCTTGGACGAGCAATCGGACAGCTGAAAAACGCTCGCAAATTTTTATGGGCGAGTGGAATGATACCGAAATTCGGCAGCGACTCGGATTGGATACAAGCGATCGACCGCGTGATGCGTCAGACGCCGCGAAGTTGGCGGCGGAACAATCACGCCCCGAATTTACGCCGCAAGATGTTGCCCGACATGTCGACTATTTAACACGTCCGGAACTGCAAGGTCGCTTGACGGGAACAGAAGGCGAACGCCGTGCGACGGCTTATGTCGCGGCTTATTTGGAAAGTCTGGGATTTGTTCCCGCTGGCGAAAACGGAACCTTTTTTGACGAGTTTGAATTCCCGGCCGGATGCGAAATCGTCGAGGGAAGCACTCTGACGATCGGTGACCGGCAAGCAAAACTCGATCGCGATTGGCGACCGCTGGCGTTTTCAGCCGACATGGATTTGGATCCGACAGAAGTCGTGTTTGCCGGCTATGGAATGCGGGTCCCCGGATCGGAGGACGTGCAGGAATACGACAGCTATGTGCATTTGAATGTCGCAGGACGCTGGGTGATGGTGTTTCGTGACATGCCCCAAGACATTTCTCCTGAGCGTCGCCAGCAGATGGCTCGCTACAGTTCGCCACGACGCAAGGCATCCTTTGCACGTGACTTGGGGGCCAAAGGGATCATCTTCGTCGCCGGGCCGACGAGCAAGGTGAAGAACCAGTTGATCCATTTCGATTCGGCAGCGTCTGCGTCCGGGGTCAGTATTCCCGCCATTTCGATTACGAATGAGATGGCAGCCGCGTTGTTTTCCGAAGCCGATGGAAACCTAGCCGAACAACAGAAATCGCTTGATGGCGGTGAGATGGCCTTGGGGTACCTGCTCGAAGGTTCGAAGGTGGGCACCTCGGTCCAAATCAATCGCAAAACGGGTGTGGGCCGAAACGTCGTTGCACGTTTGGCGGCTGATGATTCGGCCAGCGAACCAACCTATCCTTTTGTCGCCATCGGGGCCCACGTGGATCACCTCGGACTTGGGGCGGGAAGCAACTCACTTGCCCGAGAAGACGAGCTCGACCAGGTTCATCAAGGTGCCGACGACAACGCTTCGGGCGTCGCGGCGATGTTGGAGATCGCACAATACTTGTCGTCCGAAAAGCATGCCGGACGATTGAAGATGAAACGCGATTTGTTATTGGCCGCGTGGAGTGGTGAAGAGCTTGGGTTGTACGGATCGCAATCGTTTGTCGATTCGTTCGACAAACTGTTCGAGGACGCCCCCTTGGCGGACGTTGATCCGGAACAGCAGCAGATCGCACAGGCACACGGAATGACGAATGATGCGCGGCCTTTGACGGGTGCGGTCGCCGTGTATCTGAATTTGGATATGGTTGGCCGTTTGCGTGAAAAGTTGATTGTGCAAGGAATCGGCTCGTCACCGACGTTCGAATCCTTGGTCAACCGCCGCAACGTTCCCGTCGGGCTGCCCCTGTCGCTTGACAAGACAAGCACCCGATTACCAACGGATGCGTCGGCATTCGTTTCACGAGATGTGCCAATTTTGTCGGCCTTCACGGGAGCTCACGAGGACTACCACACGCCGCGTGATACCAAGGAAAAACTCAATTACGACGGCGCCGCCGATACGGCAAAGCTGTTCGCTCTATTGTCTCGCGGCTTTTTGACGGATGACTCGGTGCCCGAGTTTAAACTGGACGAAGGCCCACGTGACGAAGAAGAGGTGCCCCGCGCCAGACTGACCGCATCACTGGGCACGGTGCCCGACTACGGATCGGGGAAAATCAAAGGGCAAAAGCTGAGCGGTGTACGGCCCGGTACTCCCGCCGACGAAGCGGGTTTGCAGGGCGGAGACGTCGTCGTTGAACTAGCCGGACGTACGATCGAAGACATCTACGATTACACGTATGCGATCGAAGCACTCAAGATCGGCGAGGAAACGACGATCAAGGTGAAACGTGGTGATGAGACGTTATCGATTAAGATCACGCCAGCCGCTCGTGAGTAAATCGAAGTGGAAAGCGGGATCATGGCGGACGGTTAGAGCCGAGCGACTGGATAGGACCCGAGGACTTCGAGTCGGCGTGTCATGGTCCCTAAATTGGCGATCGCTTGTTGTGCGTCTTGGTTAGCCCGATGGCCAGCGAATTCGACGAAGAACAAGTATTCGTTTCGGGAGTCGGGTGACGGGAACGATTCGATCCAGGTTAAGTTCAACCGTGCTTCGCTGAAGACGGTCATCGCTTCGGCCAGCGCGCCCGGTTGGTGTTCGACTTGGAAAAGCAGCGATGTTTTGTCATCGCCGGTCGGTTCCGTTTCGTCGCGACCAAGTACGGCAAATCGAGTCACGTTGTCTTGGCGGTCTTCGATGTTGGCGTTGATCACGGTCAGCCCATAGGCTTGTCCGGCGGCCAAACTGGCGACGGCGCCGATGTGTGGTGACGTCGACGCGGACTCTGCAGCAGCAGTCGTGCTGCTTACTTCGATCAGCCGAGCGGCCGGGAAATTCGAAGCCAACCAATCGCGACATTGCGACAACGCTTGCGGTTTGCTGTGGATTTCGGTGATGTCGTCACGACTGCCGCTTGCCAAGAGGTTGTGGTGAATCGGAAGCAAGACTTCCCCACAGATCTGCATGTGCCGTCGCACGAACATGCCGAGCGTGTCGACGATTCGGCCGTCGGTACTGTTTTCGATAGGGACCAGACCACTGACTGCGTCGCCACGATGGACCGCATCGAAAACGGCGGGGATACTCGCGACCGGCGCGAAGGTGGCTGCTTCGCCAAAGTGTTTGATCGCAGCGAGATGGCTGTAACTGTATTTGGGGCCAAGAAAGGCGACGGCGGCATTGCGGACTTGGCCGCGGCTGTGACTGGCAATCTGTCGCAGTGTCGTTTCCAGCGATGACAAGGTCACGTCATCGATCGAATCCCCCGCCTCGCTGATCAAGTCTCGGATCGTTTGGGCGAGAATGATGTTTTCTTGGCCGACGGTAGGGAGTTGCCCACGTTCGGCGAGTGCTTTGACGAGCTCGTCACGCTGCCGAATGATTGACAACAGCCGTAGGTCGAGTTGCCGCAGGTCGTTCGAATCGGAAGATGACATGGCGTTTGGAGGCGGAATTTCAACGTGGTAAAAAACGATGGCCGGAGTTGCCAGGGAATCTTACCTTCCACCATGCGGCCTGACGAGCGCTCCTATGAAACCCGTTGGTCAGCACTTGGCAGCGTTTTCGTCCGATTGGTCAGGGTCTTCGTCCGATCGGTCAGGCGACGGAGTCGAACCGACGCTGCCAGCCTTTGTTTTCGCCCTGCTCGACCTTCGTCCAACTGTAAACTCGAAGGGGGGGCAGGTTTCTAGAGACGGTTTGCTTTCGCGGATTTCCAAACAAGGGGTGGGCGTGTTTGGTGACATCATCGCGCAATTGGTAGGCCAAAAAGACACCGGTGTTGTCAAGGATATCGTAGACCTGCCGCGTAATTTGTTTCGCAACCTTTGGATCGATTGCGCTGAACGGGATGCCTGAGACAACGACATCGCATTTGCGAATTCCGTGCTGGCGAGCGATCGATTTCAATTGCAACGCATCCCCAATTTGATACGCGAATCTCGAATCTGTAATCTCGCTTAATGCTTCCCCGAAGACTTCGGTTTTTTCGATCGAGAGCAGTCGAGAACAATGCGGCATCTGATCAAGCAATGCGGACGACGTTCCACCAGCACCTGGTCCGAGCTCGATCACTGTTCTTGCTTCACGGATGCACTGGCGATTCGCGATGCAATTCATCAACTGTGCCGAGCTTGGCAAGACCGTCGCAACTTGCCGAGGATTCTGCATCCAAGCCCTGAAGACGCACCAAGTGCGTTGTACGAATGACGGTTGAGTCTTGGTGATGGGGCGTCCGCCCAGT
This sequence comes from Rhodopirellula sp. MGV, assembly GCF_002251265.1. Taxonomy (NCBI): domain Bacteria; kingdom Pseudomonadati; phylum Planctomycetota; class Planctomycetia; order Pirellulales; family Pirellulaceae; genus Rhodopirellula; species Rhodopirellula sp. MGV. The sequence goes on from NZ_NPDI01000010.1 coordinate 14,460, forward strand.
TGGCTGGCTGACTGGCTGCTGGGCGGGGTGATCGCTTCGACGCTCGATGTCATGATTCGTCAGGCTAATCTCGATGTGTCTCTCTTGGCTGTCGCAAACCACACGTTGGTTGCGATTCCTGTGACCCTTAGCAACCGGTGTGCCCATCCTACTTTCGTGTGTCAAATGCGATGAAAAACCTGCCAGATCGTCCGGCATGAAGATTGCTCTCTTTCATCGAGCAACCGTTCGTCGAATGTTTGGATGAGATGCCATAGTCCGAATGAGGGTTCGAGTCAGTCCAATGTCCTGGCGGAAAGCTGGACGAAAAACGTTCTTGTTGGTTGGGCTTGAACAATCCATCTGACGGCCGTGAATGATTGCTGTCCGCTGGATTGGACTTTGTTCGACGCGGTGCCCCCTGATGCCCCTACGAGATGCCTGAGGCGGAGAGATGAAAGACGTCGAAAACCTTGCCTGTGATGATCCGAATTTAGTTCGAAGTGCTTGTGATGGTGATTCCGAAGCCTTCACAAGGTTGATTCAGTGCAACCGAGACAAATTGTTCGCGTCCCTTTGCCGCTTTCTGAATTCGCCTAACGATGCCGAAGAAGCTTTACAGGAAGCATTCGTACGGGCGTTTACGCGTATCGAATCGTTTAAACGGAAAAGCAAATTCTCGACGTGGTTGTACCGAATCGCATTCAACACCGCGATCACGAACCGTCAAAGTCGGCGGCGATCGGTTTCGATTTATGGCGACGAGCAGCAGTATGCGTTTGATCTTGAGGATCCGCACTTCGACGATGCCGAGGAATCGATGATTCGCGAAGAGCAGAAGCAGCTCGTCCATACCGCGCTCGAGCGACTGAGTGACGACCACCGCGCGATTCTGATTTTGCGCGAGATGGATGATCTCGCTTACGAAGACATTGCCGACGTACTCGACATACCGATCAACACCGTGCGCAGCCGACTGTCGCGGGCTCGCGAACGGATGAAAGAAGTCGTCGTTGAGTTGCAACAGATGGTTGCCAGCTCGTCGGCCGAACTCGCGTGATCGACGCCCACGTCGGCTAGTGTTTATCAGTCATAAGTCACGTGAACACGCTGGCAAGACGGATCCTCATCGGTGGCAACGCCGACTGAATCGACCGGGTGTGTCAGGAGGTAATTCCATACCGGTTCGTACTTGAACGTTCCGTCGTTGCTCTTTGGAGAACTGCCGCCAGGTGTGACGGAAGAGTGTGCTCGATTGGCATCGCCTCCGACATCCAACGATGAAATCAGTCGTCGCGTGTTGTCGTACGGTCGATCACGGTGGTCCACGTTGATGATCGGGCCGAACTGATTCAGACCAAGCATTTCCCATGATCGGCAGTAGTGGTCGCCGGTCCAACCTCCATCGAGCACGTGCGAGAATCCGAAGTAGCGACGTGGCGCGGTGGCCGACCGGAGTTGTTGCCAGTCTTGATCTTGATCGCGAGGCCCACAAAGCATGACGACGCGACCGACTTGCTGGTGTTTCGCAAATCTTGCTGCTGTGGTGCTGCCGTGTGACGCTCCGGCGAGAATCACTTTATCCCAACGCAGTCGTGAGCCGTTGTCGGCGAGGAATTGATCCCAGTTTCCCTGCGGATTTTCCTTCGCAAGCCAAATCACAAATTGTCTGGCACGCTCGGCCATCCCGTCGGGCACTTCTAAGTCAAGCTCGTCGCTGAAATCCAACCCACTTGCCGCTTCCAATCGGACACGTCCTCGGGCAAACGCATCGGACGGTTTGGGGCGACACAACTTGCCGAACCAACCGCGTGCGTAGCTCACACCGATCGCATGGATGCCCAACGTATTGGCTGTTTGGAACAGTCCTTCGTTGTGCCCCATCAGCCAGATCATCAGCTTGCCTCGAGACGCGGCACGAGTGTCAACCGATGCATGCTGCATATCTGCCGGGCGTTCGTCGGTTCCGAAGGTGAATCCGATTTCAGGATATTCTTTCGCACGTGGATCAATCTGACTCGCACGCGCTTTCAATTGGTAACGCTGCGGGGTCGGATCAGCAAAAGGCTCGATTGAATCCGTCGCGATTCCACGCAAAATGTCTCCGCCTCGATTTGCCGCCGCGTGTGCAGTCTGTTGCAAGAATGACGCGTACTCTGGCGTGATTCCCTTTGGCACGAATGCATTGCCGATCACGCTACGATCAAAAAGGCATTCAAACCAAACGCAGGCACCCAGATATTCGCCAGCGACATTGGCATGATGTCCGTCCATGCGGATGCTTTGCTTGCCGTTCCGATTCTGCCAGCGGTATCCGACATGCAACGAGTGTGTTTGGTCTGGCAGTGCGGGTGCGACGAAGGTGTCGAGTGATTGCTCGTCTGGGCGATATCCGAATTGCTGGTCGTTATCCGCGGCCCAAAATGCGTCGCCGACGGGAAAGCGTTTGGCGTTCAGTTTTTGGACGATTGCGGCATAGGCGTCACGCAGTCCCAGATACATTTCATGCTGAGTTTTCGGTTCGTTCGGGCCGGTGTTGAAAGATGTGAACCGCGGGTCGTCTTTGCGATAGGCCCATGTTTGATGGACAACCAGTTGAGCTTGCGGAGCAAAGCGGTGAATGATGTCGGCGAGTTGGTCCGCATAAGGACGGTAGGTTTGCAGATCGTGGCTCTTGATACTTAGCTGTTGAATGGTGACCACGTCCCAAGGTTCACTTTGCAAGGCTTCTTGCAAACTCTCGCCATTGGAATAGCGAGAGGACTTGTCGGTCGGATCTTTTTCAAAGGCCAATGCTTTTGTCGCATGCAATTGCAATGGCGAGCCACCAATGTCCAGTTTCTTTATCGTCAGCGGGCAGTTCGCCGCAGCTGCGATGTCATCCAAGTATTCCGTCGCGTTGCGGGTGAAGCTATTGCCGATTGCCAGAACACGAACGTGGGGAACTGTCTTTTCATTTGACGGTCCTTCGTCAGCTGAAAGTGGAACGGGAGATTGAATGAGGGCGGAAAAGAAGATAAGGGTTGCGAGTACGACAACCCGTGGGGTGTTTAAATCAAGCATCAGTCGCAGGGGATGGCAGGTGGGAGCAGTCGCGGACGCGAATCGCGGCACAGTGTGGAGCAACATTCTAGACGAACCACGGCCACGCATCGCACGAGGGAACGCTCGGCTGGTTAGAATCGATGCATTGGCAGTTCAAATCGCCAGTTCCCGCCACAAACGCCTACCTCTTTTGAAGCTCAATGATTCGACACGTAAAATCGATCTGTCTGGTTTGCTGTTTCCTAGCTACCACGCCAATTTGTTCAAATGCCGATACGCCCGAAGAGGCGTTCCCGACCAGCGTCGTCTTTCGTTCCGGCGAGCAGGGGTACAAAGTTTTTCGCATCCCTTCGATTATCAAAGCCGCGAACGGCGATGTGCTCGCATTTTGTGAAGCCCGACAGGGAGGCGATGCGAGCGAGATCGATCTTGTGCTCAAGCGGTCCGTCGACAACGGTGCGACGTGGAGTGAGCTGACCGTAATCCAAGAAAGCGAATCGTTTCGCGAGCTCTTTGGCGACGACGTTCCGGCGATCACGATTGGAAATCCCTCACCAGTTGTTGATCAGTTGGACGAAGACCACCCTGGCCGGATTTGGCTGCCCTTCACGCTTGAAAATGATCGCGTTTTTGTCGCCTACAGCGACGACCATGGGAAACATTGGTCGCCGCGACGGGATATCACTTCCGACATCAAGCTGGAGCATTGGGGATGGTATGCGACCGGACCCGTGCATTCGATTCAACTGCTGCACGGATCACATCGCGGCCGACTGGTGATTCCAGCGGATCATCGCTTGGGCGCCGCCGGAAAAGACCAAGGTGCACTCGGGGCTCACTTGATCTATAGCGACGATCATGGCCAGTCCTGGCAGATTGGGGCCATCGACGAAGATTACGAAGACGGGATGGATTCGAACGAGACGACCGTCATTGAACTGGCCGACGGATCGCTTTATGTCAATACTCGAGACCAGAACGGGCGAGCTCCTGGGACAAGAGGAGAAGCTTGGAGTCGAGATGGCGGCGAAACGTTCGATAGCCAAAGCGAACGCTATCGGTACTTTCGCCCCGTAGAAGGCGTTATCGATCCGCCAGTCGTTCAGTGCAGCTTGCTTCGTGCAGACAAGGACTTAATCCTGTTCTCCGGGCCAGATAGCGATGGCGTTTCTGGAAAAGGACGCAGTGACCTTCGGCTGCGCTACTCGACCGACGAAGCACAAAGCTGGCATGACGGTCCGACCATCTTCACCGGACCCGCGGCATACAGTGACATGGTGTCGCTTGGCGATGGCAGCTTGGGGGTGTTGTATGAGGCCGGGTTGAAAAGCCCCTATGAGTCGATTCGGTTCTCAACCGTACCCGTTAGCCAGATCGTGGAGTAAGCCGCCGGGCGGCATCCCAAAACTTACGATCGCGATTGCGGATAGAGGTGACGTTACTGCGTTTGGTTTCGCGCATCGTGCAGGCGAATTTTTGTCCCCAGGATCAACTCCGGTTGCCCCGTCGCCTTCAACGTCTCACTTGACGATGGATTCATCGCGTGGACGTTTGCCGAAAGTGGTTCATGTTCGCGCTCCCACTGCAATCGCGCCTTCTCGTGGGCTTTCCAGTCAACAAATTCGAGTGGGCGGTCCTGTTTCAAAACATCGTTCATCGCATCGATCGCTCGCTTGCGAAACGAGTTCGATTCGGAATAGACGACCGATTGTTCGACGGATTCATAAATCGATTGCAGCTGACTGGTTTGATACGGCTGTTTCACATCGACCGGGCGTGGTTGCGCGTAGTGCTCGTGAACCGTATGCGGACTATAGGGGCGGTGGTAGTAATCGATCCGCAATGTTTCGTAGGGGACACGGCGATAGAGCGTCCCGATCGGTTCGGAGATCGGCCACCTCTCACCAGTCACGGCACGGCAGGTCGACGCTTGCGATTGATCGCAACACGGCGGGGAGGCAGCGCTTGCGAGACCTGCAAAGACGGCGGCACAGCACAACAACCCCAGCGTGAAAGCGTTGGGTCGAAACCGCTTGGCGGGGCGAATCTGAATTGCGGCGGAATTCATGTGTGGGCAAATCGAGCGGGGCAACTGGTAAGAGCAATGAACTGATCGGTCGAACGAGTTTGCTTTGCCGACTGTTTCTGTTTATCCCGCGGTGCTTGAGATCTAGCATTTTGTCCAGTCTGCCCGGTCTCTCTGAATTGCAATCCAAAGCAAATGCTTGCATTGCGGCGTTGCTGGTTCAGTGAAGGATCCGATCGAAATTTTGGAGAAACAGACGCTGGATTTTGTGGTGGGGAAGCGGTATTTGGATGCGGGATTGCCTGAAAAACGCTGTTTCACGGTCTTGACTGATTTGCCCTATCGCCCTGGCGAAACGATTGCGTATTTCACGCATTAGCCATTCCGTGAAAATAAACCAGCATTTTTGTCCACCTGATTCCCAATGCATTGCCATTCCATTTCGCTGCACGTCGCGCGACTTGCGATTCGAGGAATCGCAATGTCGATCGCGCTGTGCTGTGTCATTTTGGCAAACGTTTGGGTCATGCCGGCGAACGTTTGGGCACAGGTGCTTGCCGACCGCCCGGTGGCTGATAAGACAGGGCCGCTCGAAAACCCTTCGCAGATCTCGATCGAAAAAGAAGACTCTCTGATCGAGGAGATCTATGAACCCGAGATGTTGCTGCGAGTGGAACCTTCTCAATCGAAGATCATTCGCACCAAAGTACCGGTTCGCCGAACGGCGATCACGAACCCAGCGATTTTAGACATTCATCTTTTTGACGATGACGAGATCGAGATTATCGGCAAAGAGGTAGGCGAGACCACGATCACGTTTTGGTTTGACGTGCCAGGAAAAGGCACTCAAGTGCTGCGCTACTACGTCGAAGTTGACAACGCCCAACAAGAACAGCGTCGTCGCGAGGCACGCTACAAATCGCTGCAATCTCGAATCAACGAGTTGTTCCCAAACAGCCAGATCTATTTGTTCCCAATCGATGACAAGGTCATTGTGCGGGGGCAGGCCCGCGATGCAAAAGAGGCGGCGGAGATCATGCGATTGCTTGGCGACAACCCCTACGGACGGAACGGAAACAATGGGTACTACGATCGAGACACCGTCAACCGAGACAACGACGGATTGAATGATCACTTTGACGATTGGGATTCGAACAACTTCATCAACCTGTTGCGTGTCCCGGGCCAACAGCAGGTGATGTTAAAAGTTCGTGTCGCAGAGTTAGTGCGCAATTCGAGTCGTGGTGCGGGTGCCGATTTCACCACCTTGATTCGATCCCTGGATTTGCGCAGCTCGGTGGGTGGGGCTGGCAATTTGTCAGTCATTTTGGATGACGGTGATGTGGAGTTTTTCCTCAAGGCGATTTCGACCCACGGCTATGGAAAGATTCTCGCTGAGCCGACCTTGGTGACGATCAGCGGCAAGCCCGCGCGTTTTTTGGCGGGGGGCGAATTTGCCGTGCCGACCACGGTTGGCGTCAACGGAGTTGGTGCCGCCACGACGACGTTTCGCGGCTTCGGCACCGAATTGAGCTTTACGCCGACGGTCACCGACAAGGACCTTGTCCGACTGGAAGTTTCACCTTCGTTTAGCACGCTGAATTCTGATGCGACCGTTGGCGGTATCCCAGGGTTGAATTTGCGAAGCGTTCAGACCACTGTCGATCTTCGCGAAGGCCAGTGGCTTGCCATCGCCGGCTTGATTCAAGAAGAACAAGGCGGCCAACGCACGCGTGTACCAGTGATCGGTGACTTGCCGGTCGTCGGACAGTTGTTTTCTAACCGACAAACGTCGCGATTCGAAACCGAGTTGGTCGTGCTGGTGAGTCCTGAATTGGTCCATCCGCTTGAGACGGAAGAGGTGCCGTTGTTTTTGCCTGGCGTGCATGTGACCGATCCGACGGACACGGACTTCTTCGCCAGACAGCTGATCGAAGGCTATCAAGGCTTTGAGCATCGAAGCACGGTTTGGCCAGAAGTCGTCCAGCAGCGCGTCGGACAGGACCCGCGCACGATAAAAGATCGCGTCCACACAACGCTCAAACGAACGCTTTCGCTACAGCAAACTTACCTTTCCGGTGAAAGCGGGGTTTCCAAATGAGCGCATCAGACTTATTCAGGAAAACGTCGGTTGCTGTGAATGCGATGGTCGTGGTCGTCGCCATTGCCGTCTTTGTACTGGGGTGTCGTGTGCCGACGCCGATGGGAGAAGTGATCGAGCCTGAAGTGCTTGGGACGGCGGTCGATTCGATTAACCGGACTCAGGAAGAAAACGCTGAATTGGCGAAGTACATCGTCTATTCGCATGAATTCGAAATCAATCTTCAAGAAGATCCATCACGCCGGGCTGCGGGCGAGAAATCGAACAGCATCTTTGACTACGTTGGCGAACCTCGTGCACACGGATTGCGTTTGACGCCGGCCGGTGAAGATCATGTGCGTCAGATTGCTCAGTGGGTTCAACAGACCGAACCACACGAAATCACGCCTCAGGTGGTCGTCGAGCGAAGCAACACCAGCAAGCTTTGGACGACCGAACATCACTATCCGGTTCACTACAACGAGCAACTTGACGAATTGAGGCGTCAAGTCGTCGCGAAAGTGCTCGAAAGCTATGGCGTATTGCATGCCGACGAGATCGTTGTCGTCGCACCCGCATATCCGACCGGAATCGAAGCGACTGAAGCGGCAGCTGCGTTCGAAAATTCGATTTACAGCTATCGCAACAATACACAGCGAAGTCGTCAAGGTAATTAAGCGATGCCCAAACGATTGACGAAGGCTCTGTTGGTTTTGCTCGTCAGCCTTGCTTGTCCGTGCGGTCAAGGATGTAGTTCATTGACGCAAGGACAAATGGACTTGTTGGCGATCACGTCAAATGACGGCGGGGATCCCGATCGCGTCGACATCCGATTTGGGATTGCCCGAATGGTTGAGCGTAACGGAGACGCCAGCGGGGCAAAGCAACAATACGCATCCATCCTGGAACAGTTTCCCAATCATCGCGACACTCAGCATCGTTTGGGCGTCGTGTGCATCAAGCTTGGGCAATTACCCGAAGCGATTGGGTATCTCGAAGCGGCAGCGGAGGCCCCGAAGCCCTCGGCCGAATTATTGGGGGATTTGGGGTACGCGTACTACCTGGATCGGGACCTGGGTTTGGCGGAAGAGAAACTGCGAGAAGCAATTTTGATTTCGCCAAATGACGAACGGATCGTCAACAATTTGGCGATCGTTCTGGGCGAACAAGGACATGCCGAAGAATGCCTTTCGCTCTTCCGGCGTGTAGGCAGCGAAGCAGAAGCACAAGCCAACTTGGGATTTGTCTATTCGACGACTGGTGACTTGGATCGGGCCAAACATCACTTGCACCAAGCATTGGAACTGGATCCAAATCTAGAAAAAGCGGCCAAAGCCCTGGCCGAATTTTCGCGTGTGGAACAGCGCGAACAGCCCCCGGTGGGCAGCTGAAGTCAACTCTTTAGTGACTTTCTTCAATTTTTTAGTGGCGTGAGGGTCATCCCTCATTTTTCGACCTAGGTTTCTGTCGAGTGGAAGCAATTCACTCAACACACGACTGAGTTGGTCAGCTTAAAGACTTGGTCGTTCCCACTCTATTCCTTGGAGATTCTAACAGTGAAAGCCACTGCTCAAAAACTTTGGAATGACGAAGCCGGTTTCGTTGTTTCGATCGAATTGGTTCTGATCTCGACGATCTGCGTCATCGGTTTGTTGACCGGTTTGACTGCTGTTCGTGATGGCGTGATCAGCGAACTGTCGGACACCGCGGGTGCCGTTCAGGACCTGAACCAGTCGTACAGCTACAACGGTGTAACCGGTCACGCTTCGTCGACCAGCGGATCGAACTTCATCGACGCGACCGACTTCTGCGATGACGCCGAAGACATCTCGGGTCAAGCAGACAACTGCATCACCTTCGACGGTCTGCCTGAAGACGAAGCTTAATCGAATTGATTCGAACAAGCTTGCACAACGACAGGCTGGTGCACTCCGGTGTTCCAGTCTGTTTTTTTACACTTATCGCATCCGTGGCAAGACCTTTCGATCGTCCGCAACAACCGGCGGTTTAGCGATTGGGATTATGTTGGCAGAACCAAGTCACTCCGTCGGACAATCCGTTTCCCGACGTCTCGTCGCATTGTGGCAAGACGATCGTGGCTTCGTGATTTCGATCGAGTTGATTCTGATTGTCACGATCTTGGTTATCGGTTTGATCGCGGGACTGACGGCCCTTCGTGATGCGGTCGTTTCGGAATTAACCGATGTCGCCCGCGGCGTTCAGCAATTGCACCAGTCTTATCAAGCCAACGGTGCCACGGGCGCAGCTTCCTCAACGTCCGGTTCCGGGATCATTGATCGAGTCGACGTCGAGACCTCCGACGTTTCTTTTTGTACCGCCGTCTATGGCCTGGATGAATCGTTGTAGACGGCTTGGGAAAGGGACGATTTCCCACGCCCGATTTCGCTGCACAACGTTCACATTGGCCTGATCGTTATGACCGTCAGGTTCAGCAAGGTCCACCGGATCTGAATTTATTCGCTTTCGGTCAGATTTTCTAACGTCGTTGGACGAAGACATTTTCGCCAGCTCGCTCGTGAAACATTGGCTGGCACCCCACAACCCCACATGCCCCAAAATCCGTCGCCGTGTCTACCAATCTTAGGCAGACCGCATCCGGCTATCAGCTTGAAGCGGTGCTTCCAGACAGTTTCGTATTGCGCTGGACCCATGCTGCGCAGTGTGTTGGCTTTGTCAGTCTGTTTCTGATCTTTTGCTACGTACCGGTTGCCAACCCCGCGACTTGGAATCAGGTCGTACGTGGCGCGTCGGTGATGTCTGCTGCCGAACGAGTGCCGCTTTCCGAAGGTATCCGAAACTTCCAGTTCGACTGGCTTTCCAGTTCGATTATTTCGGGACTGTATCAACTCGGTGGGGCGGAACTGCTCTCGATCGGGTTTGCCTGTTTGCAAACAGTCATTTTGTTTGGGTGGAGCCGATTGTTTGTCCGTCTGAGTGGTCGATGGTGGACGTCTTTGGCGGCGATCGTCTTGGCGGGCGTTTGCATTCCGATGTTGGGCGGACTGACAAGTCAAACGTTTGGACAGATCGCTTTGGTGGCATGTGCATCGCTGTTGGTCGCCCCCGCGGAAAGCGAATCACGCCTGGTGAGCTGGAAACAAGCGAGCCGATCGCGGTGGATCGCGATGGCAATACTGTTTGCTGTTTGGTGCAACCTTGATGCGTCTTTCATCGTCGGATTGATTTGGTTGTCGCTCTTCGCGATCGTTTCATTGGTCCAAACGGGAATACAACAAGGTTGGGCGACGGCTTTCGGATGCGGCGAAACGAAACGCCGTTTCCTGTTGGTCGAGATTGCTGCTCTGGCAACCTTGGTTAATCCGCAAGGCTGGCACCTTTGGGAAGCTCTGCTGTGGTGGCCTGATAATCCACTGTTCAATGCGATCGGTGGTTGGAATCCAAGTGCGATGGCAAGCCCGCTAGGTATCTTTGTCTTTGCGACATGGGGCATTTGGTCTGCACTGAAACGCGAAGGCCAATGGATGGCATTTTGGGCAGCATCGATGTTGATTGCGACGATCGCGATCGCCTGCGATTCGGCCTTTTCGATATGGTTCGCGCCCATCACGTTGCTTTCAATATCGGCCGTTGTTGGTCGGACAGAAGGCGTCGCCGAAGTTGCGTCGAATATTGATGCGACTGAAAAGCCGCTGCGATTCGCATTCACTTTGGTTTCCGCGCTCGTGCTTTGGATGGGCTTCAGCTTTTCACCGATGGCGGCGTACGTTCTGGGCGGAAAGACACGGACTGCCGAACAGTGTCTTGGAGATGACATCCCCATCGCGTTTCGAAGCTACTTGCAAGGTAAGAAAATCAACGGAGTGCTTTACTGTCCAGACAAATGGAGTGACTGGATTCAAACGACTGTGGCAACTCCTGTCATGGTTGGCAGCGATCTGACTAACGTGCCCGAAAGTGTTCGACAAGATTATTTCACGATCGCCCAAGGCAATGCTGCTTGGAGCCGGATCGCCGAGAAGTATGCCTTCGGCGGAATCGTAATCGACAAAACGAATCAATCGAGCTGGGTTCGCCAGGTGCGTCGCGGTGTCAGCCCATGGGCGATTGCCTATGAAGACACTCAAGTGATTTTGTTGCAAAAACCGCAGTGACGATTGGTCCGCCGCGAGCCTTTCTCTTTTCTCTCCTCTGGGAATCTTCGTCGCTACGATGACAAAGTTTTACGCTATTCAGTTTGCCGTTCTGATCACGTTTGCCGGGATCGGTTTTCAACGTCAACGCCAAGTCAATCACCGCCCGGTGATGCCCCAATTGCGTGATCGTCCTCGCGTGGTCGGACCGCTTTACGACTACCCATTGGCCGTCACCGACGAGCAACTGCAACAGGTTCTCTACAAGCTGCGTCCCAGGTTTTTAACCCAGCCAACCAAGATCAACTTCATCGATCATTCGATTCGGATGTGGGGACCCAGCGTCGACGTTGATGACGATTCGTTGTCGGGAAAGGAAATGTTGACGTTGTTGCTCGATCATCAAGCGTTTGGAAAAGTCTGGGATCCAACGATGCCCTTGCTAAAACGCGTCGAAGACGGAATTGCAGTCTCAACTCAAGTTGGGCGGACTTCGGTGAGTCACGTCGACCACATGATCGGGACACTTTGTGAGATCGGCATTCCGCGTTCCCAGCCCTTGCGGGCGGTCAACGGAATGGGGACCGTCGGTGAAATCCTTGAATACGGATTGAAGCATTTCCGTTTGAACCAACGTGAATACGAATGGACGTCGCTAGCGACCGCTTTCTATGCCATTGACGGACAGAACTGGTTTACCCGTGAAGGCCAAGCAGTGGACTTCAATACCTTCGCCGACCGATTGATGCGTCAGGACCAGCCTGAAGGTGTCTGCTATGGGCAACACCGTCTTTACACCTTGACGATGTTGCTGCGGATTGATGACCAGGTCCGTGAAGAAGGCCTGCAGCAGTTACTACACCCTGAAACGCGTCAATCGGTCATCGATTATCTGTTGGTCATGAACCAGCGTTTGCTGTGCTCACAGTCTGCCCAAGGGTTCTGGGATGGCAATTGGCCGAACGCCGTGCAACAGGTTCCCGATCCGGCGACGAATGAAACCAGTCGTCGAATTTTGGCGACGGGACACGTTTTGGAGTGGTGGGCAATGGCACCTCAAGAGTTGGTCCCGCCGCGTGAAATCATCATTCGCGCTTCACAGTGGCTCGCGCGTGAAATCATCGCCATGGATGAAGAGACGGTGGAGAAGAATTACACGTTTTTGTCGCATGCCGGTCGAGCGTTGGCGCTTTGGCGTGGCGGGTTGCCCAGCGATTTTATCCGTGCCGGTCACCAACACGTCGCGTTGAATCCGTAGTTTCGCACGCTCTGCGGTTTTGAACTCTCGCATCCTTTTCTGCTACTCGTTCCTTTCGGAATTCCACATGGATCTCAACTACGTTCCCCTGGTCGCGATGATCGCTTTCACATCGGTCGCGACCGCGATGGATCTCAAAAGCCGTCGCATTCCAAATTGGCTGACCGTTACGACGGCGATTCTTGGTCTCGTTTGGAATCTATACGCCGGTCACCTGTCGGGATTGCTGACGTCGCTCGGCGGCTTCGCGACCGGTTTCGGAATCCTGTGCACGCTGTGGCTGATCGGTGGTGGCGGTGGTGGCGATGTCAAAATGATGGGAGCAATCGGCGCATGGCTTGGTCCGATTCCAACGTTGATTGTGTTTCTGGCAAGCACCGGCTACGCGATCGTCTGTACGGTTGCGATGTTGGTTTGGGGAGCCGCATCACCAAAAATGCAGACGGCACCGGCAGCAGACAGCAACGAGTCTGCGGCAGTGCTGAAACATGCGGTGCCGTATGCCTTGCCGGTCGCATTGTCGGTTTGGTCGTTGCTGCTGTTTCACCTTGTACGCTAGCCAAAGCGGCCCGCACTTGTCTTGTCTGTTGATGTCTTGTTTGCCAAATCTTGGCGGTTGATCCATGAAAGCCACTGCACCACGCAAAGCCAACTCCGGAACGATTTTGATCGGGGTTTTCGCTGTCACGATCGGATTGGCTGGAACGTACGTGATGCGCATCGCGTTGCAAAAAGACCCGCCTGTCGTGGTCGTCGAACAGCCCGAACCAGAACCCGAGCCACCACCGAAACCGGTTCGGGTAACGGTTCCATTGGCAAGCCGAGATATCAAAGCAGGGACCGAGATCACGCTTGACGATGTGGCGATCTATCGATTGACCAAAGAAGAAATCAAAGAGTCGGTGGGTGAGTCTTCGTTTATGACCAACCCGAAGCAGATTATTGGCAAGGTCTTGCAGGTCGATATGAAACGCAGCGAGTCGTTTAGCACAACGAAACTGCTGCCCGCCGGTAAGTATCCTGGCGTTGCCGGTCGATTAAAGCCCGGTTTGCGCGCGGTGACGATCCAGATGAGCCCTGACAATGCCTTGCTGGGCTTTGCCAGTCCTGGTCAGAGTGTTGACGTGTTGTTTCACTATGGCCAAGAAGACGGAATGACCGGCAGCGGTGGGAAATCGGGACGCGGATTTCAACCCGCACACCACGTGTTTAATCCGCCGGGACTTCGCGATTATCGTGGCAACCGGATCGGAGGTTCGGGCGGTTTTGAAGATTCCGAGTTCCAAAGTGCGACTGCGACTTTGATTCAGGGAGCTGAAATTCTTGCGATCGGGATGGCCAGCACACCCACGGACTGGGCCAGCCCATTGGCGACCGACGAAACGGTCCGCGTGACGCTTGCCGTCGCACCTAAACAGGCCGAGATGATCCGTGTTGCCGACGGACACGGCGAGCTTTCGCTGACGCTTCGAGGCCCCGAAGACAATCAGCTAGTCAGCTTGGTTGATCCGGTCACGCTCGACCACATCATCGATTTTGATAACACGGTTCACGAGATGGAAATCTATCGGGGAACCTCGCTTTCGAAAGTCCATTTCGGATCCAATCGATCAATCAAAGAACGCGTTTTCAGTTCACCCAACGAGCCAACCTCTGGGATGGTCGGGAATCCGGCGATGAATCCATCGATGGTACCAACCATGGTTCCTGCCCCAGGCTACTACGGGATGCCGTATGCCGTATCGCCTTATGGCGGATTTGTCGCTTCACCAGCGGCCGCTGATCCTGCCGAAACGGAGGCGGTTAAATGAGCACGTTGTTGGAAATGCCACAATCGATCTTTGCCCCCTACAAGGATCGTCATCGTGAGATCCAATTCCAGGCCAAGAAACAGGCGGTCCATCATCGCATTGTTGAAAGCTTGGATGTGTCTTCGGCGGAAGAGATGGACCGCGATCAATTGATTGAAGAGCTGCGTTACTTCATTGAAATGTTCGATGACGAAATTGAATGGACAGAAGAAGAGCACGAGCGATTGCTGTTCGAACTGCCTTGGGAAATGTTCGGAACAGGACCGCTGGAGTACTTGTTGGACGATTCGGAAATTAGCGATATCCTGGTTAATCAGGCACATGAAGTCTTCATTGAGCGACACGGAACCCTGCGCCCATCGGATGTACTGTTCGCAGATGACGCACACTTGATGCGAATCATTCGCCGCATTGTGACGCAGGTTGGACGACGAATCGACGAGTCGTCACCGATGGTGGATGCCAGGCTTGAAGATGGCTCGCGGATCAATGCGATCATTCCGCCCCTCGCATTGGATGGTCCAAAACTTTCGATCCGACGCTTTGGCAACCGTCATGCGAACCTGGCGAGTTTGGTTGCCAATGGCACGATGAATGAATCGATCGCGGAGTTTTTGCGAGCGGCCGTCACAGCACGTCAAAGCATCCTAATCTCGGGCGGAACGGGATCTGGAAAAACAACGATGCTTAACGCATTGTCGTCTTGTATTCCAGACGACCAACGAATCATCACCATCGAAGATTCGGCGGAATTGAGGTTGCAGCACCGTCATGTGGCTCGGCTTGAAACACGGCCTGCCGGCAGCGAGAACGTCGCCGAGTACAGCCAGCGAGACTTAGTTCGCAACAGTCTGCGCATGCGACCCGATCGGATCATTGTTGGCGAAGTGCGTGGCCCAGAAGCTCTCGACATGCTGCAAGCGATGAATACCGGTCACGAAGGCTCGCTGACCACGATTCACGCGAACGATACCGTCGACGCAGTTTCCCGTTTGGAATTGATGATCGCGATGGCAGGCCTGGATTTGCCGTTAACTGTTTTACGATCGTATATCTGCAGCGGGATTTCGTTAATCGTCCATGTTGTTCGGATGCAAGGCGGCGGGCGCCGTGTGATGCGAATCTCGGAGCTCAATGCGACTGAAAGCGGATTTGAACTGATCGATGTTTTTTCGCTGCGGCGGACTGGGATCGATGACAACGGAAACGCGACTGGTGAATTTGTGATCGGCCGTCGGCCGCATTGTGTGGAATCGTTCGCAGAACATGGTGTCTGTTACGACGACTCATTGTTCAATGAAACGCTCGTCGGGTGATGCAAATGGTGTTAACTACCCTCGATATCGCGACGTTTTGCATCAGTTCGGCCGTCGCGGGAACGGTCGTTGTTTTGGCGAAGCGATCTGGTGCGGAAGCATCCGAGGCTGCGACGTTGACACCCACCCTGCAAATTCGACGCGACAAGCGACTTTTAGAGAACACTGCCGATGCACCGTTGACGGTTCGATTCGATCAATGGCTTGAGTCGATCTTGATTCGGTCTGGGATGACGATCGACTGTGTGACCTACATCGTGTTATTGATCGCAATCGCAGTCAGCCTCGCTGCAGGAGGATACGTGTTGAAGCTACCGATCGTGTTAGTGGGAATCGCAACACTAGCGGTGGTACCGATCGGGTTGATCGTCGCGTATGTCAAAATGAAATTACGGCTTGGCAAGTTTGAAAAGCAATTCCCCGCATCGCTCGAACTGCTGGCGCGCGCAACTCGTGCGGGCGAGAGTCTAGGAAACGCTTTTAAGATCGCTGCCGAGTCCAGCGAAGAGCCTGTCAAAAGCGAACTGTCGCAGTGCGTTCGTCAGATGAATTTAGGAATGTCACCAACGTCGGTGGTTGGCGATCTGGCGCGGCGAGTCGATTCGAGCAACGTTCATTTGCTGTCCCACGCGATCACGATTCATCACGAGTTGGGTGGTCGCTTGGCAGAGTCACTCGATCGTCTTTCGACGGTGATTCATAGCCGGTCGGAATGCGAACAGAAAATCAAATCAATGACCAGCATTGGACGATTCGCAATCTTGGCGATTGTCGTGATGGGGATTTTCGTGCTCGTTTATCTGATGACGGCCGAACCGGATTACATCAGCAATTTGTTCGAGAGCAGTTTGGGGCATAAAATGTTGGCGTATGCGGCAGTCTCGGAATTGGTCGGATTGGTCTGGGTCGGATACACGTTGAAGTCAGATTTGTAAGATGGACGATCTTACCTCCGTATTCGTTTTTGTCACTTTGACCGCGTTGACGATCTTGGTTGCTCGCCGCCGTGGTGCATCGGACAAGACGGTCGAAGCACCCGCCGCACGGCTATTCCAGGGGCCGGTGTTTGGAAGCTGGACAGAAGAGTTTGCCGAAATGTTTCCGACCTCGGCGACGAAGCGTGAGCGACTGCTGAAAGACTTGAGTCTATCCGGAGCACACCAGGCTCATTCCCTTGACGAATTCCTTGCTTGGCGAAATCTAATCGTACTCGGCGTCTTCTTGGCCGCATGCGTTGGGTTTGCACTTGGGATTGCAGATGGCAACGAAGTGTTTTTTGTCGGCGCCGCTGGTACGGCATGTTTGGTTTCATACGCGATCCCACGTTTGGCACTGAGCGGCCGAGCGGCCAAGCGAAAGCGAGAACTCAGTCGGGCAATTCCAGACGCGATCGATATGATCGCAATGTCGCTTGATGGTGGCGTTCCGCTTCCACAAGCCATTCGCCAGGCGGAGAAGCATTGCCGCGAGCTGTACCCCGCATTGGCGAGTGAGCTGCGCGTCATCGATCGGCAATCCGAGTCTGGCGGGGCGGAGCACGCGCTCAACGCATTTGCTGACCGAATCGATATGCCTGAGGTCGCGGCGTGGAGCGCGATGATGCGGCAGAGTCAAAAGTTGGGCGGCAAGCTATCCGGTTCGCTGCGTGACTATGCCATGCGGATACGACTGGATCGGCAGACACAGGTGGAACGTGCCGGGAATTCGGCGTCACTGAAACTCTTGTTGCCCGTCATCTTGTGTCTGGCTCCGCCGATTGCCATCGTTTTGGTGGGGCCCGCGGTCATCGAGTTCCGTGATTTCATCAACCGCAATAAAGACGCGACCCAATCGGTCATCCAGCAAGCTCAAAGTACCGATGGGGTGGTCGAGCTTTAAGGCCGGAAGCGTCTTCGGTTGTTTTTCGTACCGATTACTCTGACGCCAAAGTCGCTGGTAATTCAGGCTCAACCGGTTCCCCGGTTTCTGGCACCCCGTCACGAAGTTGCAGTTCGTGATTGAGGATCTCCAGCAGTGTTTGCAGGAAAACGACAACCATCGGCCCAATCAAAATACCGATCGGTCCGAAAACGGGGACTCCACCCAATACGCTTAGTAAGGCGATCAAGGGGTGTAGTTCGGAGTGGCCGTGAAGCACGATCGCTTTGATCACATTATCGATCGACGAAACGAGTGCCGCACCATAGATCAAAAGGAAGATCGCCGCACCGTAGCGCTGATCGACTGCGGCCAAGTACACCGTGCACGGCAGCCAAACGGATGCCGCGCCAAGGAATGGAACGAGCGACATCACGGTCGTGACCAAGAACAGCAGGATGTACGATTCGAAGCCCAAAAAGAAATACGCGATCGCGGCCAATAGACCTTGAACCAATGCGCTCAAGACACTGGCAAGGACGACTGCTCGGCTCGTTTTTTCGAACTCTGTCAGCAACTGCCGTTCATAGTTGTCGTCCAACGGGCTCAGCCGCATCAACGTACGGACCATCGCTGGGCCATCGACAAAGAAAAAGTAGATTGCGATGACCATGATCAACAACCCAAATGCGGTGTGCACGAATGCTTTGCCCGTTGCACCTGAGAACTTGACGAAACGAGGTTGAATAAACTCGCGCACGGATCGAATCGCGTCCGCAAAGTCACGCTCGCTTGGGTTCGTCAATAGCTTGACTTGGGCCTGAAACGAGCCACCGAGTTTGGCGTTGATCCAGCTGTGGATTGCCGCAGACGCGACGACACCCTGGCGGTGGAATCGCTCTGCCAAGGCGATTTTATCAACCGGATCGACGCCCTCTGTCGAATTGAGTTTGTCAATCTCTTCGACGGTCGTTTCGAATTCCGACAAACGTTCGAGAGCAATTTCACTGGTGTTTCCGGTCGGCGATTCACCAGTCGTTTTTTGATCGAGGAAGATGATCAGCTCTTCGGACTCTTCGACATACGAATTGGTCTCATCGGGTCTTTCAATATCACCCAGCAAATTGGCGAGTGTGTCAAGTCTTCGGTAACGGTCGGCGTACTCGAGTTTGATGCCCAGTTTTTCACGGCCTCGATCCATTGCCGCTTTAATGTCATCCAGGTCCGTTCGCCCGACCAAGCCGGTCAACTGCCCGACAGCCACGGTGATCAACAATATGAATGGCAACAGCACGATCGTCAGAATCAATGACGTCGTGGCGGCCGCTGCCAGGGACTTGCGACCACCGAGTCGTTCGAGGAACCACTCGTGGATCGGATGAAAGATCACCACGAGTGCTGCGGCCATAAAGAGCGGGATAAAGAACCCGACCATGACCTTATAAAACAGCATGCCAACGACCAGGATGCCGGCAAGCAGCACAACCACTGAAAGCACACGCGACAAAGGCGGCGTCTCGGTCAGTGCAAGTGTTGGCCCTTTACCAGTGTCCGTTTCAAGTTCGGTTGAGACCTCGGCTTGTGGTGTGACCGATGGCGGCGTTCCGCTTGGCGTCTCTTCGGGTGATGGCACGTCATGTCTCCGTCGTCAAGTTGGCATTCAATCAAGCACCGGCCATCCGCACTCGGTACGACAAGCGGCCGGTGTCTGTTACCAGCGTCCGGTGTGGTGATCCGTTTCGACAATTTTACGTGCCTCGGCGCTGATTCCATACGGCAAGTCCGGATGGTTCAGTTCGAAGAATACCGTGTATTTGTGGTGAACGGCATCGCTGAAGACAACTGGTGCGTGGGTCAGTCGGAAAAAGTGTGTCGGACGGCCGTTCCAGCGTTTCGTAAATGCACCAGCTTCTAAAGCGGGTTCACGCTGCAACCCATAGCCGCTGACCATCAGCCGTTCGAGTTTCGTCGGATCACCAGTGAAACCATGGAACGTGACACGCTGCAAATGGTCGGAACTGTCAAAGTAGTACGTCAGTGTTCCGGCCAAATCGTCGGCACGAATCCCCGTGACAATCGGGACTCGAAGGCCTTTTAAATTCAGGTTCGCCAGAACCGTGCTCACTCGCGAAAACTGGGAGATCACCCAGTGCGGCGAGATGTCGAAGCGAAGCAATTGCCCGATGTCTTCGACCTGATGACCGCTTAGCGTCGGTTGTTGGTTGGGGTTTTCTGAGATCGCGCCTAGCTTTTGTGCCAAGTCCGAATCGTAGCGATACTCTTTGTGTCGAACTTCGCGAAGCTTTTCAATTTCGTAAAGCGACGTATTCGCGTAGCCCCGTTCACGCTGTTCTTCGTTTGACGGAATTCCGTGCGCAAGTGAATCCTGCGGCTTCACCTCGACCGGAACTCCTTCGGCAAACAGCCCGTTGACGCTTTGCATTGCCGATTGACCCATTTCTGTCTCGGTCGCAACGTAGGGGCCGATACCGGCGGCGGCGAGAGCGGCGATGATTTTGTAGCGAATGGCAAGCATGTCGATACTCGGGGGCTCGGGACTAGGCACACAACTTCCTTCATCGGAGCGCTCGATCAGACGACTTTTCTATTTTGCTTTTGCTTCGCTTGGCGAGACTTGTGACGGTCATGCGTTTACCAATCCGGCTTCCTGCCATCTGCTGTCACCGCGATGAGGTAAATAAATACCAAAAGGAGTAGCAATGGTGAGGGGAGCAATAAGGCCTATTGGTTTGGCGAAGGTCGTTTTGGAAGTGACTTGATTTGGAATCGCTATGCAGAGTTCCAACGCTCGATGAGTGCTCCGCAGCAGGTAGCGGATGTCGCAAGTTCGACAATCAATGGCAACTTGGGAGCTTCTCTGAAAATATCTTGAGCAAAAGTTTGAAAATGCCGGGTAGCCGCCATTTTGCTACTGTCACCAATAAGCAAGTGCGATAAATTCTGCGCACGAAGGATGGGCCTCAAGGGGCACGAAGCCCACCATGATCGCCGCCAGCTTGTCATGAGTTGGCGGCGATCAGCTTTTACAGCCAGAGTATTCCGGCGCTAGCATTACTGCGGCGATCGACGGAATCTCAGAAGGACTAGACAAGATGCCTGACACGGCATTATTGTGCGCTCGAAGTCAGTTTTCGAGTTCTTCCCAACGCACGTAGAGATCA
Source organism: Rhodopirellula sp. MGV (assembly GCF_002251265.1). Lineage (NCBI taxonomy): Bacteria > Pseudomonadati > Planctomycetota > Planctomycetia > Pirellulales > Pirellulaceae > Rhodopirellula > Rhodopirellula sp. MGV. Next base: position 35,126 of record NZ_NPDI01000010.1, read on the forward strand.
GCGAGCTCGTTTTGGAGCTTTTTCAATTTCGCGGCATCTGTTGCCACCTGATCACCGCCGTTTTGGTAGTACTCCGGCGCCGCCATCAGCGAGTGTAGTTCGGCGATTTGTGATTCAGCGACTTCAATTTTTTCGGGGATCGCGTCGAGTTCGCGTTGTTCTTTGTAGCTCAGCTTTTTGACAGGAGACGTGCTGTTGGCGGTGGTTTCAACAGGCTTCGCATCGAGCTCACGAGGCTTCGTACTCTGAACATTGGCTTTGGATTTGACAGCTTGCGAATCTTCGGTCGTCTTGCGACGCTCAACTGCTTCACGCCAATCGTCGTAGCCGCCGACGTACTGCCGCACATTGTCGTCTTCGAAGACAAGCGTGCTCGTCACAACGTTGTTTAGGAACGTCCGGTCGTGGCTGACCAACAACAGCGTGCCTTCGAAACTGACCAGGACCTCTTCCAGGAGCTCAAGTGTTTCGGCGTCTAGGTCGTTGGTCGGTTCGTCAAGAATCAGCACGTTGGCAGGCTTGGTCATCAATTTTGCAAGGAGCGCTCGGTTGCGTTCACCGCCGGAAAGAAACTTGACCTTGGTGCGTGCCCGTTCTGGGGTGAATAAATAGTCCTGCAGATATCCAAGGACATGTTTCTTGGCCGATCCGATTGTCAGTTGGTCGCTGCCTTCGCCAACGTTTTCCTGGACTGTTTGTTCCGGGTCCAAGGTATCCCGAAGTTGGTCAAAGTATGCGATTTGCAGTTTCGTACCCAAGCGAACATTGCCCGAGTCTGGTTCCAGTTGCCCGAGAAGTAGTTTCAGCAAGGTGGACTTACCGGCGCCGTTGGGGCCGATCAAGCCAATCTTGTCGCCACGCATGATCGTCGTCGAAAACGACTCGACAATTTTACGTTCGCCATAGGCAAAGCTTACGTCTTTGACGTCAGCGACCAGCATTCCGCTCCGTTCTGCTTCTTGGACAGACAATTTCGCGGTACCAACTTGCTTTTGACGTTGTTGACGTTGGACACGCATATCCTTGAGGCGTCGGACCCGGCCTTCGTTTCGAGTCCGTCGGGCTTTGATCCCTTGACGAATCCAAGCTTCTTCTTCGGCGAGTCGTTTATCAAACAGTGCATTCTGTTTTTCTTCGGCCTCGAGTGCCTGTTCTTTCCGTTTCAAGAACGTGCCGTAGTCGCAGGTCCAGTCGAACAGTTGCCCTCGATCGATTTCCCAAATCCGCGATGCCAGAGCTTGCAGAAACGACCGGTCGTGCGTGATAAAGATCAGCGTTTTCGACCAGCGGGAGAGGAAATCTTCCAACCAGAGGATCGATTCAACATCCAGGTGGTTGGTAGGCTCGTCAAGCAACAACACGTCCGGTTGGCTGACAATGGAGCGTGCCAGCAGCACACGGCGTTTCATTCCGCTGGACAAAGAGCCAAAATCCAGGCCACCATCGAGTTGCATGTCGCTGAGTGTCCGCTCGACACTGTGGTCGGCTTCCCAAGCCAACGCCGGATCGGATAGTAATTCCTTCGAGACGCCGGCTCGGACCATCTCCTCGATGGTGCCTGATTCGTCTTGTGGAACGTCTTGGACAAGACGCCGCACGGAAACCGTTGATGGAACTTGGATTTCCCCATGGTCGGGGGCCAACTCGCCTGCCAGCATCTTTAGAAGGGTTGTCTTTCCGGCCCCGTTGCGTCCCAGCAAACCAATCCGGTCCCCCAATTCGACCTTCGCACTGACTTCATCGAGTAGGTTCGGGCCACGAAATCCGATGGAAATGCTGTCGAGAGAAATAACGGCCATAAAACTTTGGATCGGCGATCAGATCATGGGAGCAGCGGCGGCAGACGCAGCACGCGTCAAATGGCCAACCGCAATTCGGGACACAGTTTGAACGTTGGGGGCCTCGCATCGCAACCCGGTGTCGGACCTACGGTCGGAGTGCCCAAGCGACGCCTGCGAAATGGCACGAAGACAAAAAAAAGACGAGTGTCTGGGTCAGACACTCGTCAGTCGGGAGGGCAACTGTCCCAACACAGTTTCGTTGTGCAGGTTTGGCCTAGTCTTTTGTTGTCTAGATCTTCGGGTGGCGAACGACGTGTCGATCAATCTCGGTGATTTCGCCGTTGTGAGCCATCTCACGGGCGAGCAATACGACACGATCCTTGACCTTCGCGGGAACGCCCTGAACAACCAAATCCATGCCTTCCTTCAAGTTCGGCACATTGCGACTTGGACCGAAGTCAACCATCAAATTCTTGTCAGATTTTGTCTTCAATTTGGCCAGTCGATGTTCCTGGCCGTGGACGGTGACGGTCTTTATTTTTTCAACCGTCCCTTGATAGCTTCGCCCACTGCGGTTGACTGTTACCGACTCGTGCGGAAGCTCGACATGTTTGGCAACAAGCAACGGCTGACCTTCGACTTTCATGATCAGACCCTCTGCCGTGACTTCCGATTTTGGCTCCGGCATTTGCTTGAATAGATTCGTTGGTCCCAGGTCGATGACAACCTCCTGACCTTGATCGGTATTCACCGTTGCGACAAAGTGCTGTTGGTCTCGCACGTCGACCTTGTTCACTTGAGCGATTTCGCCGGTGGCAATTCGTGGTGCCGACGTCATCGTCTTCTGTTTGTCCATCGCTTCCATTTTCGCATCGCGAGAGTCGCCTGCTTCGTTCAGCGATACATAATCGAATTCCTCGTAGACACCATCACCGTCCGCATCGGTGTAGCTCGCCATTGCATCGTACAAGCCATCGCCGTTGAGATCGTAATAGTTCGTCAGGTTGTGATCGTCCCAGAACAAGTACCCGTCGTCATATCGTTCGAAGTACTGGTGGTGTTTTGAGCTATCGCTGGTCGGCAAATTCGTCGTTAGCGGATCACTGGAAACCTTCGATGGGGACGTATTCACCGTGTCGGTCTTCGGGTCGGAGAGCTTTGGTTTGTTGGCGGTGTAAGACCCTGAGTCGTTGTCGCTGTCGGAGCTAGTAACGTTGTCGCTGAATTGGAACTTCTCATCATCCCAGCGTCCAATTGCCTCGTCCGTTGGATTGTAGTCGTTGCCATCAAACCACTCCGTGATGTCGTACCAAGCGTCATCTTCGTAGTAAGGACTGTTGCTGCCTACTTCCGATTGACTTTGCGGTGTTGTAGCCACTTGTTGAGCGTTGCTTACGGTTGGAACCGCAACAGAAGCAGCAAGTGCGGCGGCAAACATCAATCGTTTTCGTTGAGTAGTCATTCTTTCTCCTTGTTTGAATAGCGTGATCACCACGACGCCGTGTCGTAGTAGGAGAAAGAGGATGCAATGCCGATGCCAACCGCCTATTTCTCTGAACATTGGCCGATTGATGAAGGATAAGTGCACGTTTTGGGCAATCGGCGACCGAGCAAAGACGAATCATTGACCAATCGCTGCGAAGGTGGATTTGATCTTCTCTGCTGCGGTGCGGTGCTCGGCAGGTCCGACTAGGACGTGGCTGTTGAGGGCGTTGTGCGTGTGGATTCGACGACTCGCACGGCACCATGCTGCGGACGAATGCCACCGCCATACTGGACTGCGTAAACTTGCGTCGCTTCGGCGCCAAGTAAAAAGATCATACTGCTGTAGTAAACCCAAACCAAAATCACAGCCAATGACGCGGCCGCACTTCCGAGTTCAGCGCCTGGTGAGGATTGACTGAGATAGAACTGCAGCCCAAATCGGCCAAGCAAAAACAGCACGGTAGTGATTCCTGCACCGACAGCAACGTCTCGCCAGCGGATTTCGGCATCCGGCATGAATTTGAACAGCGATGCGAATAGGACGTAGGTCACGAAACCTTGGACCACGTAATTGATCGATTGGGCGATCAATTCATCGGTACCGATCAGCCCGGTCACTTGGTTACCAACTGCCGACAGGACGGTCGACACGATCAGTGAAACGAGTAGCAAAAAACCGAGTCCCAGGATCATCGCCAGTGACAACAGTCGTTTGAGAAAGAAGTCTTTCACGCCAGAGCGGCTGGGGTCTGGCTTGACCGACCAGACGCGATTGAGCGCATCCTGAATTGCGCTGACGACGCCGGTGGCTCCGACGATAATTGCGGCGAAGCTGATTACCGTTTTCCACCACTGGCCCCCGGTTTCACGGTCGCTTTCGATGATCGAAGCGATCTCGTCAGTCGCGGCCTGATTGCCGATCATCTGAGCGGCTTGCTGTTGCAACAGCGTTTGTGCGTGCTCCTCGGCTTGTTTTGATTCGTAGGTCAATGACAGCCCAAACGTCATGACGGTGACCAACAAGTACAGCAGCGGCGGCAAAGCAAACACGGTGTAGTACGCCAGGGAGGCTGACAGCGTGGTACAGCCATCATTCGAAAAGTCGTTGAACGTTTTTTTCAGAAAGTCCATGGCGTGGCCGTGCCGTTGCAGTTGACTTGTTGGGTATTGCACTTGATCGGCCGGCGACAGCGGGTCTGCATTTCGCAGACCTCGACCTGAGCATGTTCCGACCGATCGTCGTTTACAAAATGACGATCAAGGCGTGAATGATGCCAATGACCCAGAACCCAATCAGCGTAAGAACAATGTTCAATAAGAACTGAGTTCCCATGCCGCGGTCCATGAACACCGCAAGCGGCGGTAGCAAGACAGCAAGGATGACTTTTAACAGAGTGTTTGTTGTTGTCGGTGCAGTCGACATGTCGTTTACCATTGGTAAAAAGGTTTCTGGGTGTGTCTAGACGGAGGAGGAGAGTCGCGTTTCCTGGTCGCGATTACTCGTCGTCTTCTGGCAGGTCGACGTCAACATCTGGAACTTCGATTTCGGTCTTCTTCATGTCGACATCGACATCTGGAACTTCGATCTCTTTGGTCTTGGTCGATACATCAACATCGGGTCCGTCGACATCGAATTCTGGAAGTTGTCCCGGGTCACCGGTCACTTCAACGTCGACGTCTGGCAGTTCGCCTTCTTTCGTTTGGTCAACGTCACAGCCGGAAAAAGCAAACACGGCCAAAGCACAGAAAAACGCATTTCGCAATTGAATCTTCATCTCAATTCCCACGGTGTTGGAGTCTGAATGCCGCGCCGACGACGGCAAGTTGATGTCGGCGATTGCACCGCTCTGAAGTGATGTCGGTGCAACGAAACGGCAGCAGATGCAAGGGCTGTGCCAATGCCGTTCGTTTGCGAAAGTTGCGTTTGAGTGGTCACTCAAATGCCAACTTGGAACGAAACAGGCCATCAGTGGATGAGAGTGCTGCTTCGCTGTGCGATTCGATGACAACAAACGCCAGTTGCGGTGCCGCATCGCCAGAAAACGCTCGGTGATTTGGGAAAATCGATGTTTGCCGCTCTTTTGGAAGCACTTGATCCGCTATCTTCAGAATCTACTCGCCGAGGAGGTGGCGATCCCCTCTGTGGCGAATTGGGATCGATTGGGACTAGGCGAGAGGAAAGCTGGCGAAGGCCGATTGGAAAAAGTGTTTGATCGCAACCCGGGCATCGAATAATGAACAGCGGCAAGATGGTGCGTTCTGGAGTCCAGTTAGCTGCCAAGCCAGAGGAAGGTGATTCATGCGACGGCGGAGCTGATACCGGGACGGAGCGTGGAAACCAAGAATTGGACCAGCGTCTTCCGGCAATCGTCGGCATCGGTGCATCGGCAGGTGGTATCGAAGCGCTTGAACGGATGTTTTCTGCGGTCCCGTGTCATACCGGCGCTGCGTTCATCGTCGTTCAGCATCTTTCACCGACGCATGAAAGCCACCTGGGGCGGTTATTGTCACGCGTTACCGACATGAAAGTCGAAACTGCCGTGGATGGGATGACGATTCGACCGAACACGGTTTATGTCGGTAGCCCTATGACCGACTTGCTTTATAGCGGAGGGTGTTTGCGAGTGATCGCACGGCCGGAAGACAACGGTCTACGCCGCCCTATTGACCGCCTTCTCAAGACGCTTCCCGATCGGGCAACGGCGCGAACGATCGCGGTGATTCTTTCGGGGACAGGCAACGATGGAACCGAAGGATGTCGGAGTCTTTCAAAGAATGGTGGTTTTGTGATCGCGCAACAACCGTCTAGCTGTCGGTTTGTATCGATGCCACGAAGTGTGATTGCTGCACGTGTTCAGGATGTCATCTTGGAACCAGATCGGATTGGTGATGCCATCCGCAATCATTTGAGCGAAAAAGGTAATGTCGACGACCAACAGGTCTTCGACTCATCGGAAGTTGCTGAGACCGGGTTGCAATTGGTCTTCTCGCGTTTAACAAAGATGTTTGGAATCGATTTTTCGACTTATAAATCCCAGACAATCGATCGACGAATCGCGCGGCGAATGCACCTAACCGGCATTGAATCCGTCGAAAAATACGCCCAGCGGTTGATCATCGATACCGAGGAGGCCTGTCGCTTGTATCGCGACCTATTGATCAATGTGACAAGCTTTTTTCGTGACCCAGATGCATTTGATTTTCTGCAGCATTCGGTGTTGCCTTCGTCTTTCGAGAATCTGCAAGGGTCTTGCTTTCGAGCTTGGGTGTGTGCTTGTGCGACCGGTCAAGAAGCTTATTCGATTGCAATGGCCATCCAAGAAACGATTGACAAGCTACAACTGAAAGTTGATTTCAAGGTGTTCGCAACCGACGTTCACGAAGAGTCGCTGGCCAAGGCAGCCGCGGGAATCTATTCGGCGGAAGAGGTTCGGAATTTGTCCGAGGAGCGACTGCGACGTTTTTTTGTGGATGTCGACGAAGGATACGCGGTGAGCAGCAGTTTGCGAACGCACGTTGTCTTTGCGACGCACAACGTGATACGGACACCACCGTTTTCGCAGATAGACCTAGTAACCTGCCGCAACCTGCTGATCTATCTCGACCGCGAAATTCAAGATCGCTGTTTAAGTCGGTTTTACTTTGCGCTGAAAGATGGAGGAACGCTGTTTCTCGGACCAAGTGAATCAACGGGACAACTCAAACCGGGCTTTGAAACACTGCACAAGACGTGGAAGATTTATCGTCGCGGCGATTCTGAACAGATCAACTGTGAAAGTTTTGAGACATTTCGAGAGCCGACACATCTTGAAAAGCTTGGGATGCAGCCGACGCCGCGTCGGAAAGGAACATTCGATCGTCCCGAAAAGCTGCTGACGCTCTACGACGCCGTGTTGGCACATTCAATGCCTCCCGGGATTCTGGTTTCTGAAAGTCTTGATGTATTGCATTCGTTTCCTGGATTTGAACGCTATCTCAAGTTCCCTGAAGGCAGGACCACCTCACAATTGTTGGACTTGATCGAACCGGAGATCAAAGAAGCTGTTCGAGGTGGAATTCGCAGGGCTTCGCAAAGTCAATCCGAAGTGGAAATGCCGGCGATGATGCGAACGCGGGAGGTTGGCGCGAGCGTGATCGTTTGTGTGTACCCGATCGCAATTCCAGGGCACGAAAGTGAGTTTTACCTTGTACAGATCAAAGGCGATGTACAGATCAAAGGCGATGATATTACCGGCTCAGGGTATCACGGTTCGAACGTTTCGTCGGAGGAAGCTTTGGAAGGCAGGCGATACAAGAGCGACGTGCAACAGCAGTTGATCGAGGCGAGGAGGAATTTGGATGTTACGATCGAGGAGCTGTACTACGCGGTCGAGCAATTGCAAACGGTGACGACTGACCTGCACTTTGCTAACGAACAGCTTCAAAGCACGCAGGAGGAACTTGAAAGCGTCAATGAAGAGATGGTGATCGTGAACCGTGACCATGAATCAGCAATCCAGCTCTACGATCAGGCGGTGTCGGACATCAACAATTTGACGGAGTTGTTTGATGCAATCTTCATTATCGTTGATCGCCAATTGAGAATTCGGCGAATGTCACCGCAAGCTAGCGATTTACTAGCTCTCGATCCCAAGTACGTTGGAGGCAGCGAGGATGCCTTGTTGCGTCGGATAGACGACGCGACAATTACATCTCGGTTGTTAGACGCGATCGATATCGGCAGCGAATCTATCTGCCACATCAGTATCAAAAATGATCGCTACTCAGCACAGATTAGATCGTTTCGAAGTGGCGGTGAAATCACCGGTGCGATGGTGCTCCTGACCAAAGCGTCGGAATGAAATGACGGATTCTCAAACGAGACATTCGTCTGAGTTTTAGTTTCTGGAATCCTTTGCAATTCCAGTTCCCGTCTGTCGCGTCGCCCCTGGCGTTAGCGTAGATCCGCATCGAGGTCTTTGCTGTGCTCGTCTAATCCGAGCAGTGTTCCGCCGTCGACGATCTGCTTGGCAACGTCGGCCAGTCGGCGACGCGACTGTCGCGCGGTGTTTTGCAGAAATCGGTGCGCTTCCGGCTCCTCAAGTTGTCGGACTTGCATGATGATCCCTTTGGCACGTTCGATCTGCTTTCTGTCCTCAAGCTTCTGTTCCAAGTGCACCACTCGCTCTTCAAGCGATTGCAGATGACGGAAACGTTTTTGGCAGAGATAGATCGCCGGCTGGATCGCTTCGGCAGTGACCGGTTCGACAAGGTAGGCCATCACGTGATCTTCCATGGCCCGTTCGACGTTATCGAGTTCGTCGTCGTGAGCCACGATGATACTTGGCGTTGGCATCGTTTTGCCGATGCGAATCAGAGCCTCGATTCCATCCATGTCCGACAGTTTCGGAGATGCAACCAAGATATCAGCCGGGGCCTCAATCGACCTCTCGATTAACTCGTGCCCCCGGTCCGTTGCCATCGGGACCTTGTGACCAAGCGTAAGCAGGATCGTTTCCAGGATCTCTCTGACGGCACAGTCGCCGTGTGCTAGATAAATCGTTTGTTGTTTGTTGACTCGGTCTATCATGATTCATCCTCCGAACTTTGATCGGCAAGACCATTGATCTCGCGTTTGATCTCCTCGCACCGTTGTTCAAGTAGTTTGGCTTGACGAAATCGGCGTTCGGCCAGGAAGAGTGCCGGGCGAAGATCTCGATCACTAATGGGCGCGACAATCACGCCCGTCAAATCGTCCAATAGCAACCGCTCCACTCGGTCAATGTCCTCGGGACAAATGACCATAACCGCTGGGCATGAGCCCATGCGTGCCAACTCGTTTGCGATAGCGAACACATCCGTTTTGCGAAATCCGGTCCCCAGCACCGCAATGTCGGGTGGGTTTTCCTGGCACCGCCGGAACAAAGTCGCCGGGTGATCGGTCGACAGTTCCACACAGTGGTTCAGTTTTTCTAGCGTTGCCTGGATGATTTTGCGCGAGGCATCATCACCGTGAGCAAGGTAGATTCGAAGTTTCGGCTCCTTCATGTCGTAATCGCATCGGTGGTCAGCGTGTGGGAGGCGTGCGATGCCAAGGGGAAGAGCCACGGGGAAAACCGGCTCGACTTGGACGCTCGCCATTGGCGATGACGTGTGCTAAATGCAAAGGCCGGGCCAAAACGTCGGCGGGTAGACAGAAGCGGAATTCGTCCTGTTTGTCACCAAAAGAATTGCGCAAAACGCAGCTCGGACGCGAAATTGGTTGATTTTCAACCAACTCGGACTCAATCGAGAGGTCCGGTCGTCAGTGAACGTGCTTCAGTTGCGTTCAGTCACAGCACAAGCCATCAACCAAACGAAGTAGCTTGTTCGCATCGATCGGCTTGCTGAGGTAATCATCGCAACCGCTGGCAATGCAGCGGTTCGAGTCTCCATCCATCGCTTCGGCGGTAACTGCGATGATGGGGCCGGTAAAGTCCATTCGCCGCAATCGCGAAGCCGTTCTATAGCCATCAAGACGTGGCATTTGCATATCCAAGATGATGCAATCGATAATCTCGTCCGCTTTCAATGCCTCTTCATAGCGATCGATCGCGTCGAGTCCGTCGACGGCCTCCACGACGGTAGCACCTGCCTTGGTCAGGATCCGTTTGCTCAGCAGCCGAATATCGGGGCGGTCATCGACCACCAGGATGTGTTTATCCAGGCGAATGTTGGCGATCGAGTACTCACTTCGCTCTTGGATAGAATTTTTCACGGGGCTGACCATTGCAACGCCTGGTAGCGGCGGCGCTTTGACCTGGAACACAAATGTGCTGCCTTCGCCGATTTTGCTTTCGCAAGAAATCTCACCACCAAGAATATTGGCGAGTCGTTGACTGATCGCCAGTCCCAGCCCTGTGCCACCGAATTGACGATTAATTCGAGCATCGCCTTGCGTAAACGGCTGGAAAAGCAGTTGTTGTTGCTTTTGCGTCATGCCGATCCCGGTATCGGAAACTTCGAATTGAAGGAAACCGTCTTCGTCGTCGACGTAGCGAACGGTCACGGTGACGCCGCCCTGCTTGGTGAATTTGATCGCGTTGCCGATCAAGTTGATCAGGATTTGTTTAAGCCGTTTGGGATCGGTTCGAATCACTTCGGGCATCAAGCCGTCGTAGGCGACGTTGAGGTCCAGTTGATTCTCCGCCGCGCGAACGCTCATGATCGATTGCACGTCGGCGACTAAGCTGGCCGGTTCGAAACGTTGGCGAGTGATTTCGATCTTACCGGCTTCGATTTTGGATAGGTCGAGGATGTCGTTGATGATTTCCAGAAGGTAGTAACCATTGCGGCGGATCGTGCTGAGGTGTTCATCACGTTCACGACCATCGGTGGAAGCCTGTGCCAGTTCCGTGTAACCCAAGATGGCTGTCATTGGGGTTCGGATCTCGTGGCTCATATTGGCCAGGAAAGCGCTTTTTGACACGTTGGCTTCTTCGGCCTGCCGACGCGCTTCGTCCAATTTGATCTCGGTTTGTTTTCGATCGGTGATGTCAAGTTCCACACCGATCAGTTGCAACGGTGAGTCATCATCGTCGATGCTGACATGTGCAAGCGCTAAGATCCAGTGGATCGAATCGTTCCGTACGACTCGGTATTCTTCTTGGAATGCGGTGCGGTCTTCCAGGCAAGCGCAGAGTTTCTTTTCGACGCGATCGCGGTCTTCAGGATGGATGCTTTCGATAAAGGAGGCCAGCGAGTTGCTCGGTTGGGAGGTGAGCTTTCCACCGAAGTCGCCACTGGTGTCGCTGGAGAACCAGCGGTCCTCACCGACATTCCATTGCCACAGTTTCAAATTTGCGGCGTTTAACGCCAGCCTTAAGCGTTGTTCGCTCTTGCGAATCTCCGACTGTTGCACAATGGAGTCGGTGACGTCTTGACCGGTGGCGACAACGAATTGGACTTCACCGTCATCACCGATGGCAGGTTGGTAAATGAAATCCGCGTAGCGTAGGTCCCCCCTGGGACCATTGAACGGCAGTACTTCGCGGTACGTCTTTCCCGCCAAAGCGTCTTGAAAGTGTTGGTGCAGTTTGGCTTGCGATTCGGGTTGTCCCGACCACCACGACGAATTCCAGAACGGAGTTCCGATCTCTTTGTCGCGTTCGATTTCGAAGGGGATGGTGGCGGCGTCGTTGAGGTCGACCAAGCGGCCGTCCAAATCGATGACGAACGTGTAAAAGAAGCTTTGGTCAAACAGAACACGCAGCTTGCTTTCGGCAGATTGGATTTGTTTGAGTGCTTCAGCAAGCTTTTGTGTCTCACGGAGCAAATAAACTTGGTTTTCTTTCAACCGTTGCTCGTATCGCTTTCGATGGGTGACATCGGTTGCCAATACGTACACGCCAATCTGATTTTCGTCGGGGTCGACTTCGGGGATGAAGATCACATCCTTGATCGTTTGGTCGAGCTCGTTCGGAAGTGTCAGTTCGAATTTGCATCGCTCACCGGCAAGCGAGCGGAGCAAATGGGACTGAAGTGATCGATAGACGTCTTCACCAAGGAGTTCGTACACCGAAACACCAATCGCTCGATCAGGTTCATAGTCGAACTGGGCCGCGAAGGCTTCATTGGCGAACTGAATTTTTTCCTCTTGATCAATCAACGCGATCAATGCGGGCATCGCGTCAGTAACCGAACGTAGTTGTCTGCTTTTCGCTTTGAGACGACGTTCGGTACGTTTTTGATCGGTAATATCCATGATGGCACCGATCAGTAACGTCGGATTGCCGTTGCCGTCGCGTTCGACCGAACCGTCACCGCAGATCCAAAGCCATTTGCCAGTCTGATGACGCATCCGGCATTCGATGTGATAGTCATCGCAGCGTCCGACAAACGTCTTTTGGATTTCGCGTTCGACCTTATCGATGTCGTCGCTATGAATGAAGTCTTTGAACGCGCTGAACGTGTCGTCAAATTCGTCGCGTTTGTATCCGAGAAGTTGGTAAAGCGAATCAGAGAGTGTGACCGTGTCAGTGTTGACGTCCCACTTCCACGTTCCCAATCCGCCGGCGGTCAAAGCAATTTCGACTTCGCGCCTGGATCTGGCCAAGGACCGCTCAAGCTGCCTTCGTTCGGTGGCATCCCAGGCGACACCGATTAGGCTTGTCTTGCCTTCGGCATCTTGGATGCATTTCCCACGCATGACGACCCAGGAAACTCGTTTCGGGTCCCTGCGGACACGAAATTCTGCGTTGTATTCGGTGCCGTCATTGCATGCCGTTGTGATTCGTTTTCGAACCTCTGCCGCGTCATTGTCGTGGATTTGCCCAAACAGTTGCTCACCCCGGCTCAGCGTCCCAGACGGTTTGCCGAACAATGCGCAGAAGACTTCGCTGGCAATCAGTTGGTCGGTTTCTGGATCAAGTTCGAAGACACCCAGACTGGACGCTTGCGTTGCGAGGGCAAGACGCCGTCGTTTGTCTTCCACCGTCCGGCGAAGCGAATCGACTTGAGTGACATCTTCGAAGGTGATCAGGAAACGCGCATCGTCTGGGTTATCGATTGCAAGCGGCTGCACGAGTACCTGCAGATGTCGACGAGAACGACCATCATGCCAAGCGCCATTGGCACCGGATTGGATTCCCGATTTGAGTGTTGTCGCGACCGGCTTCATCAAGATCGCGAGCACATCGCGGCGAAGCGAGTCGGAAAGCGGTTGGCCAACGATCGTTTGACTCGTGAACCCATCAAACTTTCCGTGGTGATCGACAATCTGCATCGACGATGTGATTACGACTGCCGCTGGGGCAAACTGTTGCAGCAAAGTCTGCCGCATTAGCTCCCCGCTATCGCCATCACGCTTCATCGAATTTTGTTTTTACCACGGGGAAAACGGATGCCAACGACGATTCGTCAGCCAGCAATCCAGTTGATTGACAGAGGCTCGGTCGTATGGCAGTGGCCCTGAACTGGGCGAAGCACGCCTAACAATAACACTTACTTTAAAGCAGGTCGAACGAGATGGCCACCTAGGGGAACTCTCGTTCGGTGTGACACCTAACAATCCGGGTTCACTTTCAGCCCGATGGCCAAGCCCGGATCGGGCGTCTGTTTACTGTTCGCAGTTTCGTCGGACTGCCGTTTTCCTCCCAAGAACTCTGCGATGCCTTTGGAACATTCGTAGTGCTCGCTCGCCATCCGAATCGCGATCAAGATTGGGACGGACAGTAAGACCCCTGCCAGCCCCCACATCCAACCCCAAAAGACGGTGGCGATAAAGACCAACACTGGGTTCATCTGCATCGATCGTCCCAAAATCGTCGGGGTGATGAATTGCCCCTCAATCGTGGTTAGCGTTAGGAACGTCGAAGTGATCACGATTGCGTAGTAGAACGGCTCGAAGGTCAACAGCGCGACGACAAACAAGATCGTCGCACCGGCAAACGCGCCGAGAACTGGTACGAAGTTGAACACGCATGCCATGACTCCCCAAAGCAAAGGTGACGGCATACCGAGCAACCACATCGCGACCGAGACGCACAGACCCAGTGTGATGTTGATGACGGTGACCTGTGTTAAATAGAGGCTGAGTCCATCCTGGACCCCATCGATGGCCGCGAAAAAGTTTCGTTTTGTCCTAAAGTCTGGCAACGAATGCAGCATGCTTCGGATCAGTTCGTCCCCAAACGCCAACAAGAAATACAGCAGTACCGCCGAAACAATTACCAGTGAGACGACATTGCCCGTGCCACTGATAAACGTCAGGTTGGCATTCCAGTTTGGCTGCTTGATTTCGACCGGAACGGGTTTTTCGGCAGCCTCTTCGCGTTCGGCTTCTGCGGTGAATTCGGTTGTCGCCTGATTGACCGCATCGAGCTTGTCAAAGACGAATCCCAGTCGTTTTTTGACGTTTTGGATATACTCGGGGGTCTGAACCAACGTCTGACGGGCTGGCTCCATCACCAGGTAGCTCGGGACAACGATTAACACTAAGCTGCCACCGAGGATAAGTCCTGACGCTACGGATGAAGGGATGCCGAGATGTCGGCCGCGGCGCACGAGTGGTCGCAGCGTTAAATAGGCAAACACCGAAATCAATATCGGGATCACCAATGAACGCGCGAAATACAGCGCGTACAGAACGAGCATCCACGCGCAAACGATGTTCGCTTTGCTACTCAATTGCCGCTGCAAGAGTGACGTTGCCGAATCAGTTGGTTCGGTGGAGTTGTGGGGCGATTGGGCAGGCATCTTCTAATCACTTCCTGTTGTCAGCAAAGGTCGCTTGGTAAACCAGAACACACCCAATCAAAAACGAAAGCAGAAACATCAGCGTCGCCAACGCGGGGTAGCCAAACAGCATCCACTCGGACTCCAACTGCATGATGATCGAGGCACCGATAATCATTGAGGCGACGATCAGTCCAGAAGTGATTCGGTTGGCGATTTTGTGGACGCCGCTAATCAAGGTTGCTTCATCAATCGCGTCGACGTTGATTCGCAATTGATTTTCGCTCAGCAGTCTCGTGATTCGGTTGATCCGTTCAGGCAGGTTGGATGCCAGTTCGGCTGATTCAAGTAGCGCCGCAGCGACCCTTCCCGGTTTCGTCTGTTCCCTCGCACGGCTCATCAAAAGTGCTGCGGTCCGTGATCGGATCATTTGGTGAATATCAAAGTCGGGATTTAGCATGTGAAGGGTCGTTTCCAACTGCAAAAACGCTTTGCTGAGCAGGATTAACTCGAATGGCATGGTCAGTCCACATTCACCGGCAACTGCCATGAAGCGAACGAGCGTGTGTCCGACCGACATTGATTCGAATCGTCCAGTGGAGGACGCCACAATCCGAGCGCCTTCGACCCGGAAGCGTTCGGCATCGAATTCTTCATCAGCGTGTCCGATTTCCTGAGCCAACGCGGCCGCACGCTCGCCTTCTTGTTCTCCGAACGCGAGTAGAAGTGCAGCCAGTTTGCGGCGCATCATCGGAGGCAATTCGATAACCATCCCCGCATCAATCAAGGCAAGATCGGCGCGTTCCAAACACCGTCGCGTGGCCGAATGTTCCTCTGAGCGTTCCTCGGCTCGCGAGTTCAACAGAATGAGGTTGCCCGGATGAGGGTCTGCGTGGAAAACGCCATCAATCAGGATCTGTTGCAGGTAGGCGTTGACCAAGTCTTTCGCGATGCGTTCGCAATTGCGTTCGAGCAGTACAGACCCATTTGCATCTTTTATCGGAACGCCAGAAACGTACTCCATTACCAATACGTCTTCGGCCACTAGCTGTGGTACGGGACGCGGAATGCAGAGCGTTGGATAGTCGGCGAGGTTTTCGCCCAACGTGATCAAGTGATCTGCTTCACGCCGGAAATCGAGTTCTGATTCGAACGCATATTCCACCGCTTGGATCAGCATCCCGAAACGAAACTGTCGGCCGACCTTCGTTTCACGGTCAACCAGCGATGCAATTCGCTTCAAACTGCGAAGTTGTTGTTGGACTTCGCTTTCGATGCCCGGACGACGAACCTTCACGACAACATCTCGACCGTCTCTTAATTTAGCCCGGTGGACTTGACCAAGCGACGCGGATGCTAAAGGGCGCTCATCGATACTGGCGAACAGTTGAGTTGGTTTGGCGTCAAACCGGCTGGAAATGATTGATTCAATCTTTTCCCATGTGAGCGGTTTGACATTGTCTTGAAGACGGCTGAGTGCCCGGATGTATTGACGCGGAACCAAGTCATCGCGTGTGCTGATGATTTGTGCCAGCTTAATATAGGCACACCCCAGTCCTTCGATGTCCTCGGCAAGCTCTTCCGCAGACCGGTAGGCGTCCGCGTCGTGATCATCGTGTCGACGCAATCCAAGGTGCCGAGCCACATCCGCAAACCCGTGTTTGAAAAGCAATGATGTGAGCGCAGCGTATTGTCGTCCGTTTTGCGTCAGAAGGTGAATCATCGTCGTTTGCTTGGTGGCGATCCAGCCGGCGAGATTCGACGGCGACTGAGTTAGTTAGTCATTTAAGTAAAGCAACGTTCGCACGCCGCGAGCCGCATGTTTGAACTCTCTCAAATGCTGTGCCTGATGGCCAGCAATGAGAAAGAACGTGACGACTCGCCAGTGTGCAGACGGTGCGTTGATCGTGCCGTGCTTAGACGGCAGGGCGACGTCCCATGATCAGGCTGACGATGAACAAGACCAAGAAGACGAAGAACAAGATCTTCGCGATCCCAGCTGCACCAGCAGCAAGCCCACCAAATCCAAAAACAGCGGCGATCAGAGCGACGACGAAAAAGACAGCGGCCCAGTAAAGCATGGTATTCCTCAAAGGGGTTGGAGAGCTCCTGGCCCAACTGTGGTGTTCACAACGTTTTAAAGCCGGGAGAGGATGGCCTTTCGGCCGAACGGGAGATCCCCTTTCGCAAACCCCGGGCCAATGAGCAGACCATTTTTCAGATTGAATCCAAGATGCCACGATTTGCCGCCTCGATGCGTTGTCAATGGTCGATCTGCGACCAGGCTGCTCGGGAAGGTTGAGGAACGCCGATCGTTGTTGAACCAGTCTTTGCAATCCGACTCAGTTGGCTCGCGAGCGGGCCATTTGGATTTGATGGTAAACCGAACAGCCGGTGAGACTTCATTGGGCAATTGGAGCGATCAGGCAGCAAAACAGGAGCTCAAACGCATCGAGCCAAGTCACAGCGGAAATGTTGGGTCGGCAATGAGGGCGGAGATTCCCAAACATGTACTGCCCTTCGCTTAATGGCATGCGATATGCGTGCAGTCGAATTCCCACAAATGAGCGGAGATTCGATGAGTCGAAACAGAGTCAACAAGCATTGCCCGGAAGATCAACGGCCAGCACGTGTGCTGGTTGTTGATGATTTGCCGGCAAGCCGGTTGCTTTTGTATCGCGTCTTCTCCGCGCTCAAATACGATGTCTCGCTTGCCGCTGATGGCGAGGAAGCATGGTACCTCATGGTATCGCGACAGCCTTTCGATATCGTGCTCACAGACCTTGAGATGCCTGCGCTAGACGGCTTGCAGCTGGCGCAGAGGATTCGAAAGAGCGGGCGGGACGAGATTCGAGACCGTCCGGTGATCATCCACAGCTCAACCGATCCGGCGCAACTCCGAGATCCGATTGCCGCTGATCCACTAACGTTCTGTTTGCCGAAGCCGCTTGAGGTGGGGCGGTTGAAAGAAACGCTGGTGAAAATTCAGGAAGCGGTTTCCGGTGCGGCCGACTCCACTTCCATCAAGCTGCCGCCGTTCTAGGTCACAAATAAATCTCGCCCCCAGCGACGTGCGAAGCAGAGTGAGTGAAATAGTTTGTTAGGGCGGGCGTGGGTTTGAAACGCCAGTCGCCACCAATTCGAAGGTGGTGACGACCGGCACGTCGCGGCAGAACGCGGCATTGGCTGCGCCAATCGTCTGCCGCCGAGCGACTTGTTAAGTACCCTCGGGCCGATAGTTACAACGTCACGGCCGCGTTGAGCGAGTCGTCGGGCGTGGGGCGTTCGCCCTGCACGTACGCCTTTCCGGCTTTGAGCAAATACTTGACACCTTGAAAGCCTGAATTGTCCCAGTATTCGCCACGGACCGGGTCTACGCGGAGCAACACAATTGATGGGTCTGACTTGCCCGCAGGGAACCAGACCTTGAACGCTTCGTTCCAGATCTCGTCGATTTTTTGCCGATCTTCGACGGCCTGGCATTTACCGGTGAGCGAAACAAATTTGCCGGAGCTTTGCATGGTCACCGCGACGTCTTGATCAAGCATCAAGTCGGCAATTTTTCCGGAATTGCGGTCGCTTACGAACCACATTGTTCCGTCATCATCGACTTCGGCGATGGCCATCGGTCGGGAATCCAATTCACCGGAACTCGTCCGAGTGACCAGCATCGCGTTGCGAAAGTCGCCGATGAGTCCGATTAGTTTTTCATGTTTATCCATTGCTCTGTGCCTCTTGTTCGGGGAACGATGCGACGGATCGAAATGTTCTACCGCAGACCCGTCGGTTGACGGGACTAAAGGGTGCAAGCAATGTGCCAAACAAAGTCAGGCAATTCGCGCGAAACGGTCTCCGCGGCAAAAACCTTAGGGTTTTGTGCGAGCGTCCGTCTTCGAAGAAGCCGGCGCGGCACTCTCAGGGACACGATTGGGGTCGCCGCCCGATCGACTCTCCACGGCTCGCTTGATACCGCGAAGCATGACGGGAAAGACAAAGCCATGGAGTGGATAAACGGAATACCAGTACGCCAACCCCATTAGTCCCCGCGGACGAAAACGGGCCGTCATCTCGACCTGTGTCGAATCGGAAGTGATTGGGCGAACCGTAAAGTCCAGTTCTGCATCGCCGGGCAACCACATTTCGGCCCTGAGTCTGAGTTGCCGATTGAGATCCAATTTGGTCACACGCCAAAAATCCAAGGCTTCGCCGTAGTGCAGTTCGGTAGGGTGTCGGCGCCCACGGCGCAGTCCTGGGCCACCGACCAGTTGATCCATCCAGCCACGCAAGCTCCACAACGGACCGGCGCCCCAGTACCCATGCTGGCCACCGATCGATTTGATTTCGGCAAAGGTCGCTTCGAGTGAACCGTTGACTTGGATTTCACGTTTGTCCTGCATTGTCGCGCCGCCGGCCCAATCTGGGTCGTGTGGCATCTCACCGGCGGTGGACCACCGGGTCTCGATCAGGCCATCACGGGTACGTCCCACAGCCGCTTCGATCGCTTCCTCAATCCCCAGGCATTCGCCGGGCATCAGACGCAGCGCATCTTTGTTGCGACAAACGGTTCGATTGCGGAGACCTTCGGCAAGCGGACGCGCGATTCTGCTGTTGACGGGTGTGACTAATCCGATCCAGAGGCTGCTCAGCTTTGGCGTTAGGACAGGGACCGGCACGATCGTACGACGTCCTAGGCCAAGTTTTGACGCCGTGATCTGCATCACATTTTCGTAGGTCATGATGTCTTTGCCACCGATGTCAATCGTTCGGCCAGACGTCTCGGGAACTTGTAAACAAGTCACCAAGTAACGCAACACGTCGCGAATGGCGATCGGCTGTGTTTCCGTTTTGACCCAGCGAGGGGTAATCATGACCGGCAGTCGCTCGACCAAGTATCGCAAGGTCTCGAACGATGCCGAACCTGATCCGACAATCATTGCCGCTCGGAATACGGTCGCTAGCACACGACCACTTTGTAAGATGTCCGCCACTTCGCGTCGGCTGTTCAAGTGGTTCGATAGGTTCGGCCCCATCTCGCCGAGTCCGCCCAAGTAGATGATGCGTTGGCAGCCCGAACGCTCGGCGGCTTTCAAGAAACACTTTGCGAGCTCGCGATCCCGCTGTGCATAGCCGCCACCTGCGGACTGCATTGAATGCACTAGGTAATAGGCCGCTTGGCAGTCACCAATCGCTTCGTCCATTTTGGTCGCGTCATCGATTCCGCCAGCGACCACGCGAAGCTTGGGGCTATTCTGCCATGCAAATTTCGATAATTTGCCGGGGCTGCGCACTAAGCAAGTGACTTCGTATCCCTGTTCCAACAGGCGAGCGACAAGACGCCCGCCGACATAGCCGGTCGCTCCGCAAACCAAGATTCGTTGTGGTGTTTCCATGACAACATGGAATCGGTTGACGAATTCCAATCAGTGCGTGTAACTGCTACGTGGACAACGTAGCGTCCTATTGACGATCGCTTTCGATCACATCACCGAACTGCAATTCGCCATCAAATGAACGTGTCGAATTCTTCGGAGCAGTCAAGTCTTCGGCTGCCGACGGTTGCAGCAACGGGCGGCGAGAACTGGTCGTATCGTCGTTCGCAGGAACGGGATCAAGTGTCGCTGACACACCTGCGTCAAACGCCGGCGGGTCGACCGGTGGAATCTCGATCATTCCGGGCATCATAAAGTCCATCGTATCCGACTCGATCAAGCTCGGGTCGCGACAAGCCACTTGCTTCCTGCAACAGCGATCGCAGGTCTGGCTGCCTTTGACATAGGCCAACATCTCTTCACAGAACGATTGTCGCGCGACGAAGATCCGATCGCCAGGTTTGAGATGGTAGTTCGTCGTCGAGTCACCAAGTTGCGTGATCGCACGATAACAAACCGGCAAGGTGATTCGGCAGGAACACGGACTGGTCGGTCGGGCAAGCAAAATATCGCATGCCGATGCCCGGGCGGTCAGGCCGCCAGCTTCCATGATCGCGTCCAAGACCGTTTCGTGTCCCGTCAAGGTGTATGCCCCGGGGGAATTGACCTCGCCGATGACATAGTACCGATGGATCGGCTGGATCAAGCGAACGTTCACACGCACCGATTTCTGTTCGGTGTTGCTAACCACCGTTTGAACCGCCGATTCAGCTTGCTCAATCGTCATGCTGGAAACGACCACACGACCGTATCGGCCGAGATCAATCGTGCCGTCCGCCATCACTCGCTGGTCGGCAGGCAGTTGGATCGTCAGGTCCTCTGTTTCAAGGACTTCGACCAACAATTCATCGCCAGGGGCCAAGTGGTGTGTCGGGCGAACCTGCTTCGCTAACTCACGCGGAACGTTCGGGTGCCGCGTGGTCTTGTCAAGAATTTCCTTCGTATCCCGCGTCATCACATGAGCGATCGGGTACGCGGAAAAACCGAGTACACTGCATCCGGCCGAGCAAAGGACCGGAACGAGAAGCAACGCCGTCAGACCGATTCGGTGGATTTTCTTGTACATGCTAGGAATGATCGGTCGATGCCCGACGAATATTTGCAACGACCAAGCGTGTCACTACAGCTTACCAGTTGATGGTGGGCTTTTGATCAGTTCGAAAACAAACTGTTCGCTGTTGAGATCGTGATCAATTCCTGCAGTGCGAATCGTTTGGCGGTGGCTCGGAATGACTCGCCAGGTAACAAGCGGACGATGGGGGTCTTGGCGGTACCGCTGATGTCGAACACAAACGTTCGGTCGCTTAAGATTCGGTTGACTTGGCCGATTGGCGACGCGACCAAAAGATCGGAGAGGCCGACCAAGTTGACCAAGAAGTCTTGGCCTTGGAAGTTCCCCGTCGACAAGACCATGCCGATGTCCATTCGCGTGTCCAACAACCCGACGCGGCCGTCGGCTCGAACCGCGACGCGATCCGATAACATCGCGACCTCGTCGAGGTGAATTGCTCCGGAGGCGATCCGGCCGACTGCAATCCCTTCGCTAAATCGTGTTCCGACAAGTGACGACGCCCCCAGCAATACGCCGGCAGTTGAAAGGCCCGGTACGGCGGAAGCATCCGTGCCACCTAGACGGAATTGAAAATCGCCACGCAGACTTCTTGCGTCGACGATGCGGCGACCACTGAGTGTCAAATCGCCGGTCACGTCACCTTGCCCGATGGTCGCAGTGCCGACATAGGTATTGAGCAATCGTTCAAAATCGACATGGGCGATTCGCCAGCGGCTGTCCATATCGATGGAACCACGGTTGGACGCGGGAGAAGACAGCGATAGCTTTCCCGACACCAAACCGCCAGCCAGCTTCGATTTCACACTCGGGAAATCGGCGGTCCAGCGGAGGTTTTTCGAGTCGAAGGTAACGACGAGCGAGCTGTGCGCGTCACCGACCGGCAAATTGAATGTGGACGCATCATCGACCATCGCGTTCCCGGTGATTCGAAGTTTATCCAGGGGGCCACTTCCCAGACCCGTCACGCTAACTTGACCGCTGACCGTACCTGCCAACCAAGTCGACGCATCGGGACTGATCGGCAACAACATTCGGCTTCCGTCGGCGCGTGTGAGGCGAAGCTGCAATGTCCTGCGCCCGGCACCTGTCGACCAGGTCCCCTGACCGGCCAGGCGTCCGCCCGCATAAACACCTTGAATGGAGTCAATCGCGAGACGGTCTGGATGAATTGCGACCAACGTGGTGAGGTTGGGGATCAACTCTGTGTTCGCCACGCGAACAGCTTTTAGCACAATCTCTGCGGTGATCGGTTGACCCGAATCGGAAAGCGACAGTTCGTTTGCAGTAAGATCCAATTGGCCGCTGTAAAGTCCTGCGCGCTGGCCGCCCAAAACGCTTGCTTGTTCGATCGAAAGGTCTTTGACCGTGAATTGGTCAATCACAACACGCTGGAGCAACTCGCTCCAGCTCGCCTGAGGTGTAGCAGCGGAAGTCGAATGGATTGCGACGCGTCCGCCAAGAACTTCGCCATCGACGGCGGCTTCTAATTGCTGGCCATCAATTCTGGCTTCCGCCATGAGCTGCCCAATCGGTTCGCCGCCTGCCGATAGCTGGCTGATCTGGACGATGGCGTTTCCACGATGCGCAAACGGTTGATCCAACTTGTCAGCAGGTACTTGCCATTTGACTTTTCCTGAGGTGGTTGCGGCCAGCACGGTGGGACGCGACGCGATTGGAAGTTGGACGGACAGTTTCGGAGCGAGAGATTCCCAGTCGATGTCAAATTGATGGCTACCGAACGAGTCGGTCGACAAGGTCACGTCGCCGGTGACCGAACCGTCAAAGACTTTGGCGTCGAGTGCGGTCAGGCGAAAGGCGTTGTCGTCAATGGCATAGTCTGCTTTTAAAGATCTCAGGACGACGCTGTCGTCTGAATCGCCAATCGGCTCGCGCGGCGTCAGTCTAACTTCATTGGGTGCGAGGACGACGTCATGTTCGATGCGTCCCAGGTCGAGGCCAGCTAAGCGAAGCCTGGGAGAGGCAATTGCGGCATCGATCTGCAACGGGTTGTCGTTGGGCTTGCCGGAAATCGTTCCCTGTACTTTGCCTTGAAGGTCGATCTTGCCGTCGATCAGTTCGGTAAACGACCCGGCCGGAAAGTCGTCCGCGGTGAATCGCAGGTCAACTTTGGGGGCGTTCGCCAAGTCCATTGATCCGGCCAGTTCGGCCTTGAACGGCGGAGTGCTTTTGGATTCGACTACAGCGCCGCCGATGTCGACTCGTTGTTGTTTGACTTGGATGCTTGGAACGCTGACATCGAAGTTTAATTTGGGGCCGTACTGGACGTTCTTTGCCGCGACCTTACCGGTGATGTCCCATTTCAGTGGGGCATTCAAGTCTGTTGCTCGTCCTTTGACGTTCACCTGGCCATCGATCGTGGCGATCGACCACGCTTTCGCCCAATCGCCACCGAACTTCTCTAACAGGTCGAACACCGCATCGGTTTTCAATTCCGATAGAGTCAGGTTGCCTGCGAAATTCCCCCGCGGGATGAGTTCCATCGAAGCGTTTCCGGCAATCTTTCCCTGTCCTTGCTTGGCATCGAGCTCTTGCAGCGTCAGTTTCCCATCGCGAAAGTCAAGCACGGCACGGAGCGAATCGAAGATCAATTGATCGGATCGCACGTTTTGCCCCGAAACGGTCCCGTGAATTTTGTATGCCTTGCCGGTTCGAAGCGCATTCAGTGGGACTGAGACTTCGAACTTCACAGTGACGTTACCGTCGACTGCGACGGGGATTTCAATCCCCAAGCGTTCCAATCGCGACGCCAGCTTCCCGACTTCGATGTCCTCAAACGACCAGTCGGTTGTCCAGTAGCGATAGTTCGGCGCTTGTGCCAGACAGGACTTCGAGGACCCGAGCAGCCCAGTGGCAAGTAGGGCGGCAGCCAAGATTGTCAGGCGAACTTGGAAAAAATTACACATGCTTGGTCGTTTTCAGGACGGGAAGTCGTCTGGGCGAAGGTGAGCTGGACGCAAGAGTCACTGCAAAATTGGGGCCGCTAACATCCATCTGAAACGCTCTGCCGGTCTGCGGAGTCATGAGTTTTCCCGTCGATCGGCATATCGTTTGCATCAACGGTGGGGCAACAAAGAGGCGTCGCGTGTTGCGGTGCCACATGTTGAATTTCTCAGTGATGGAGTCCCAAATTATGTCTGCCGACGGCATGGCAAGCTATCAAACGGTTCATGGATTGTCGTTCCCAACCACGATTGCGGTACTGAAGTCCCAGTATCAGGAGCGTCGCAAGCAGCGCAAGAAAAACGCGCAACAAACCAAGTCAACGAACGACAACGCCCGGTTGCGTCTTAAACAGTCTGCGGAATTTTCGACCACCGCTTGATTTCGTCATCATTGGGCTCGTGATTATTCAGACCTTCGGCGAGTCCGCTATTTCAATGAAGTATCCCTTGGGGTGAACCGGTTAGGCGGGCTGTCACCCCAAGCGTTCACCGCATCGGTGGCAATACACCGCGCCGGTCAAGTGTTTTTGGGTCTCGCATCGCGGACAAGGGCGATCGGTCGTCGTTGCGTCCAGGTCTTTCTTATCGCCGGCGTCTTCTTTATCACTGGCATGGGATGTTAGCTCTGCCGTCACAAAGCCGCTTGGTACGATGATCAGGCTGTAGCCCAGGAGGATCAAAGTCGCGGAAATAACTTTGCCAGTGGTCGTCGTCGGCACGATGTCACCGTATCCAACGGTTGTCATCGTTACGATCGCCCAGTACATCGCCTGCGGGATCGAATCGAAGCGGCTGTCGAAATCCTGCGGGGGCACGCCGGCGACGAGTGCGGGCATGATCGTTTCGACAAAGTACATCAGCGTGCCGCTAATCGTGACGGCCACCATCACGACAATGAGGAACACGATGATTTTGTGCCTCGCGTTCCAGACTGCGTGCCATAGCTCATCGGCGTCGCTCATCATCCGCCATAGCTTCAGCACCCGGAAAGCACGCAGCAATCGGATGCTCCGCAAGATCACAAAGGAACGTGTTTGTGTTTGCGGGACGAACACATATCCGATGTAGGTCGGCAAGATACTTAGCAGATCGACGATGCCCCAGAAGCTAAACGCATATCGCAGCGGGTGTCTCGCACATGCGAGCCGGGCAAAATACTCGACCGTGAACAGGATCGTGAGACACCACTCGATCGATTCGAGAACGGCGAGTTCGCGTCTGGCGATCGAGGGAATCGTTTCCAGCGAGATAACAGTGATGCTGCACAGGATCGCGATCAGCAATCCGACATCAAACGCCCAGCCCGCCGGGGTGTCCGATTCGAAGATGACATCATGCATCACCACCCGCCACGACGGCCCATCGGGGCGTTGTGACGGTTTCGATTTACGGGTGTGGCGTGGTGCCTTGCTCAACCTCAGCCTCCGTTCGGGCGATTCCTAGTACGACCAACGACTAGGGTTCGATTTGCAGTCGACGTGGTGCGGTCACGGCTGGAGCAGCTTGGCGAACCTGCGATGCGTTCACGGCATCGTTTGGCATCTCGGCACTCGCTGCCATGATCCGTGGCTGTCGCTGTTGCATCGGAATGTCGATCGCCGGTGTCTGACCGTTGGCAGCCAAGGCCTGGTTTTCAGAAGCGAAGGCTTGGATGCGTTTGCGGATCGAAGGTTCGATTGGTGAAGCTAAGCCGTTGTCCAAATTGGATTGGTTGCGATGGATTGTCGTGGTAACCAACCCGGTTGGGCGTGTCGCGTGATTGTCAATTGCATCCCGGTGACGTCGATAGTCTGGCGAGTAGACCAACGACGAGTCTGTCATGGTGTTTTCAGCTTTGTTGCCAGGCAGGACGATTGTCGTCGGTGCCCCTTGGACGACTTTGCCTTCCTTGGTTTGGAAGGTCGCGACCAGGGAGACTCGTTTCTCGTTGCCACCGACCGGATCCCATGGAATCCAAACGCTGTAGCTGGCGCCAAAATCGCTTTGACTGAAGTGACGGGTAAATTGCTCGGGCGTGAACTTATACGGTCGGATTGCGGTGTCTTTGCCCACGGCGCCAATTTCGAAACCGTGTACGGTCAGCGTGCCTTCGACGGGAACCGATTTCGACTTTTCATCAAAGAAGAAGATCCGTCCGCCGAAGCCCCGCGTTGGTGTCTTGCCGCCTTGAACCAACACGTCGCTGGTCCACGTCGCGGCGAGCTTCGCAGGGTTTGGGTATGGCTTTGGAGGTTCGTCGCCTTTTTTGGACCAAGGTGCCTTGGTCATCCACTGGGGCGTACTGAAGAACTTGGCCAGCTTTACGTCTTCGCGAGTCGTGGGCGAAGTGCATCCGGTCATTGCCAACGGTCCGGCCGCCAGCGCGACGATGATTGCGGTTTTTAGTTTGCGTTGTTTCATGGGTCAAACCGATTGAATCTTTCTCGGAGATCTCGCGAGCTGACTCGCATCTGTTAGGTTTCATATTCGAACAGCCACAAGGCAGACAGGGCGGGACCTGTCTGCCTTGTGATGGCGTTTCCGCCGACATGCCAGCGACTTATTTGCCGGGCGCCATCCAGCTGGCCGGCAGAGTCTGTTCGCGGTTCATCGTGCCGGCCGGTCGTTGAAAGGACGACTGGTTGATGACCGGGGTTGGCAACACCGATTGATCGGTCGGAGACGCGATGTCGTCCTCTTCCAGAATCAGTCCGGGTGGTGCAATCTCCGGTGCGATACCGGGTGCCGGAGTGATCACCGGTCCGCTCGATTGATCGCGATAGATTGACGCCCCGTTGCCAGAAGTCGAGAACTCGGCTTCCAAGTCGCGTGAACGGTCAGGGGCCAAGCCATCGGGAACATTGCCGATCACCATTTCACCGTCGACGGTCGGTTGCACGTCGGGGTAGATCGTCGGGCCGATTGCTGGGCCCCACAATCCGTAGCCGCCGCTCAATCCCACGTCTCCGTGTGCTTCGACAACGTCGGCCAAGCACCAGCTCATTCGGCTGGACTCGGTTTGTTTGACGTATTCGAGATCCTGGTCGCCGGTGATCAACATCGGCGTCATCACGATCAACAGTTCGTTACGGGCTTCCGATTCATAGTCGTACTTGAACAGGTTGCCCAAGATTGGGATGTTCGACAGGTACGGCATACGTCGGCTTTGGTTGGCACGTGATTTTTGGATCAATCCGCCGACGATGACGGTTTGGCCGCTGTAAACCGACAAGGTGACTTGTGCGGTCGTGTTGATGATGTCTTCGATCAAGACCGTTTCACCTTCGACACCCGTTGGTACCAGGGTCCCGGTGCCTTGATCGCGGTCCGAACGAGTGATGTCCAAGTTCAGTGCGATCGTCCCGTCACGTCCGATCCGTGGCAAGATATCCATGATCAAGCCGACTTGGATGTCTTGAATCTGGGGCGAGATCACACCGTTGCCAGAGACCGTGTTGCCGCGGAATCGGGCGATCTCACGACCGACTTCGATGCGGGCGTTGGTGTTGTCAGCGGTCATCAGTTTGGGTGTGCTGATGATCTGTGCTCGTCCGGCGTCTTGCAACGTTCGGAACAGCAAGCTGACCGATTCGCTGGCCGCGTTGAGGACAAAACCGCCGTATCCGATCGATGGGTTCGTTTGGCCCAGTCCGAATGTCGACACCGCACCACCGACAACGTCTTCGCGGTTCAGGTCGTTGACGTTGGCGACACCGGCGTTGTTGAAGTTAAACCCGGAAGCCCCCGTCGCTCGTGTGCCAAACGTGTCCGCGACGGCTTGGTCACGGCTGAAGGCTAGCGAGTCTTGTAGGCCCAGTTCGGTACCGATTTCGAATTGGTCATTCAACGAAACCTCTGCCAAGACAACTTTGATCAACACCATTGGGCGTCGTCGGTCCAAGCGGTCGATCAGGGCACGGACTTCTTCATAGAGTCGTGGCGACACGCTCAACAGGATGCTGTTGGAGTATTCTTCCGCCACTGCGATGATGTCACGATCGAGCAAGTCATAAGCACTGAGGCCCTGTTGGAATTGCTGGATCTGGGTTTGTGATTGCAACCGCGAGCTGACGTAGCTGGTGATCGCGTTGGCGACGTCGGCGGCGTTGTTGTTTTTCAACCAGATGACTTCGGTGATCCGTTCGGCAAAGCCTTCGCTGTCCAGACGGATCAGGATGCTTTCGACGACTTCCAAGTCCGACGCCGAACCGCTGGCAACGATGCTGTTGGTACGGATGTCCGTCGAAAATCGAAGCGGTACAAGCGAGCTTTCGGTGGCTGCGGTTGACGATGGCAAACCGGCCAGGTTGGCCCCACCCACACCCGTTCCGCCGGTGGCGGCTTCGGATCCGAACAGTTGCTCGAGTGCGGCGGTCAATTGCGTCGCATCGCCATTTTCGACCGTAAACACCTTCACCAGCGAATCGATGCCAGGGGCACGGTCCAATTGGCGAATCAGTTCGGCGATCAAAGGCATACTGGTCGAAGGTGCACGGACGACGATCGAGTTGCCGGTTGACTCGGCAGAGATCGTTGCACCGGAGAGGATGCCCGATTCGACGATCCGTTTTTCTTCGCTGTCGACCGAGACGATCGTCAGCGATGCCGATGGCGCGGTCGCATCTTCGCTGGCCGTCAAGTCGCCGCCGGAAAACGCGTCCTGCAAGGTCGTCGCCAAGTCTTCGGCGATCGCGTTTTGCAATTGGAACACTCGCAGTTCCATTTTCGCACTTGTCTTTTCGACGTCCAGTTCGTTGATCAGGCGTGTGACCTCGGTCATATCACGAGGCGAAGCGCTGACGATCAGCGAGTTGGTGCGATAATCTGCCGAGACGCGAACCCGAGTACCAAGACCGGGACGTTGATCTTCTTCCGAACCCGGACGCTCGACAAAGAATCCGCGAATCGTTTCTTCGGCGTCGACTGCGGATGCATTTTGCAATCGGAACACGCGAAGTCGGCTTCGCGGGTCAACCGGAAGATCGATCTTTGCGATCAACTCTTCCAGCGACGCGATCGCTTCGGTGCGTCCGATCAACAACAGTGCGTTGGGGCTATCCAGCGACGTGATGCTGACGTCCCCTTGGCGGCTTGACAGTACGTCATCGTAGAGCTGTGACAACAACTCCGAGACCGCATTGGCATCGGCATGTTCCAGCGTAACGATCTTTGAATCGGGCTGGGTCAATTCGGCTTTGGATTCGATTTCTTTGATCAAGTCCATCACACGCTGTACGTCCCGTGTGGTGCCTTTGACGATGATTTGGCCCAGTTCCGGGACGTATTCGATTTGAACGTCGCCCAAAGGTCCGGCCGGTTCATCGCCAGCTTCGCCCATCACCTCGCCGGCTGGCGGCGTGGTGTCGGCCGACTGGTCGGCTTGCAAAACCGCGTTTTGGAAAATGCTTTGCGGGGCGGCCGGAAGCGGATCGTTGCGAAGTGCCTTCAGCAGACGCATCGTCCGTTGAACCGGCGCCATTTCGGCGTTTTCCAACCGATGGACTTTCGTGACATCGTCATAGCGGTTGGGCACACGGTCGAGTGCACGGATCATTTTTTCCCAACCCGGGATGACCGGATCGGGAGCGTGCACGGTGATGAAATTTTGACGGCGGTCGACTTGGACCATCGTGCCACGCATCGGCGAGACGTTCATTTGGAACGTGACTTCGTTGCCGTTGTTGCGGGTGGTCATCGGGATGTCGCTGCCGGCGGCCTGTTTCAGGTCGCGTTCGAACTCGCGCCAGGAAATGTTTTCCAGACGCATCGAGAGCGGTGCGGCAACCGATGACGAGGTTTGGCGAATCGCCCCGGCAACCATGGTTTGGACTTGCCCTGCGATCGTTGCTTGCGTGCTGGGCGGTGCCATCACGACCAGCTGGCTGTTCTTTGGATCAGGGGCGATAGTCACGCCCGGCAGATCTTGGAACCGCATGTTGAGTGCGGTCGCGATCGATTCGACGTGCTGGGCGGGAACCGCGAGCTTGCGAAGCTGTGGGGCCTGGTTGGGACCAGCCAGTGCCGCTTGGGCCTGGGGCGAAACCACGCGTGCCGATACGGGATCGGCGTTGACCCCGGTACTGGCAGCTGCGGGCATGCGGAACGAAGCCGCTTGGCCGGGCACCTGCTGCGAAGGGTTGGCGGATGGGTATGTCGCTTGCGGACGATAGGTCTGACCGATCGCCGTCGGACCGCAACAGGCGGCAACCACAATCGTACTGATCTTCGCAACAACGAACGTTCTCGCCCGGTCGGTTACCGGGCAGATAAGCTGTCGCAGTCGGCTGCGACAGTCATCGGAGATCGCGTTTGGGTGCACGGGTAACACCTTTAGTTCATCTGGGTACATTTCGACGATTTGCGGAGCTCCAAGAGCGCTTCCTCCGCCCATCAGGACAGATCGTCGTTGCCCTTGCATTCGCTACAGTCAAACTGACCTCGATAGTGGGACGCGATCGTCTAATCAGGCATCATTCGCATAATGCGTACCGACCACAAAGCTTCGGTAGGATAGGAAAACTGTGACGGCATGTTATGGTTTTGGTGTCGTTAAAGTTTGCCTGACGGTCGAGGTCGGTTCGGCAACGTCCGATAGCGAGAGGATGTTGCAAGTCCGTGTTCATCAATCGGACGGATCGACTTGGTCTGGGCATGCAACGGCCTGTCGTGAAACCGCGCTCGCGAAATCACCACAGATCGCAACTCTCGATCTCCAACGGCTAAATCATGGCAACCATCGGCGGACAGATCCTTTGCCAAGCTCCCGACCGGTCGAGCTCGATCCGGGAAGGCGTTGTGCGGATCGAAGACGATCGAATCGTTGAAGTCAGCTTTGAAGCGATTTCGGGCTCGGTCGATTGGGGCGATGCCGAGACGTTTATCACGCCTGGGTTCATCGATACTCATCTTCACCTGCCACAATTCGATTCCATTGGTGCGTTTGGGATGCCACTTTTGGATTGGCTTTCCGAAGTCATCTTTCCTGCGGAAGAAAATTGGAATGACATGGACTACGCGCGGTCGATGATCGCTCGCGTAATCGACCAGTGCTTGTCGGTGGGTACGACAGGGATTTGTGCGTACGCCACGTCGTCATACGATGCAACGATTACCGCGCTGGACATGTTTCAACGCGTCGGACTGCGAGGGGTGATCGGGCAAGCGATGATGGATCGCGCCGCACCGATGTCGCTGACGGTGCCAACGGAGCAGTTAATAGAGCAGGTCGAAGCAGCGCTTCAGCAATTTCCGCCGACAGGGCGCATGGCAACTGCGGTCACACCACGGTTCGCTCTATCGTGCACCGAGTCGGCTTTGTTGGCGGCCGCTGATTTGGCCCGTCGCTTCGACGCGATGATTCAAACCCACCTCGCCGAGACAAGACGGGAATGCGAAGTCGTCTCCAAACATTTTGACGGAATGCCTTACGTCGACGTCTATGACAAGATGGGACTGGTGACCGAACGCAGTGTCTTCGGTCACGGTATTTATCTGGACGATCTTTCGGTGGCTCGGCTGGTGCAAGCCGGATCCGTGATCGCGCATTGCCCCACCGCGAATTCGTTTTTGGGCAGCGGAACGATGAACCGCAACGATCATTTAGCACACGGTGTTCGCCTTTCGCTGGGCAGCGACGTTGGCGCCGGTTTTGAACGCAGCATGGTCCGAGTCGGACGGGCGATGATTGAAGCGGCGATCGCAAAGCAGTTTCAGTCTGACGCGTTTCGCCGCACCGGGATGATCGATTACGCAAAAGTACCGACGGCACCACAGGCGTGGTATCAAATTACAGCGGGGAACGCGGAAGCCGTTCGCTGGAAAGACGGCGGGCGGATCGAAGTCGGGCAGCCGGCGGATCTTGTGATCGTCCAGCCCGACGTGCCTTGGCGATTAGCACGTTGTCCGCTGTCAACGCTGATGTATTCCTGGGACGATCGCTGGGTTCGGCATACAATCGTCAACGGACGACACTACACAATTGGCCCAAATGGGGCCGGCGTTCGCACGGAAAAGGGCGAATCACTCGGAGCCGTACGTTAATGATCCTGCACATCGACATGGACGCGTTTTATGCCTCGATTGAGCAGCGTGACCATCCGGAGTATCGCGGCAAGCCGGTGATCGTCGGTGGCGGAAATGGACGTGGTGTGGTTTCGGCGGCTAGCTACGAAGCTCGTGAATACGGCGTACACAGTGCAATGCCTGGTCGTCGTGCCGGACAACTTTGTCCGCATGGGATCTTTGTCAAAGGCAGGCATTCACACTACGCGGCCGTCGGTCGGCAAGTCCGTGAGATTTTTTCACGGTACACGCCCTTGGTCCAACCATTGTCGCTTGACGAAGCGTTTTTGGATGTGTCGGGGACTTTGCGGTTATTCGGTGATGCGGAAACCATCGGACGTCGCATCAAAGCAGAAATTGCCGAAGAACTGGAATTGCCGGCGAGCGTTGGTGTCGCGCCGCGAAAGTTCATTGCCAAGATCGCCAGTGACATTGACAAGCCGAACGGGTTTGTTGTCGTCCGCGAAGACGAGATCCATTCGTTCCTCGACCCGCTGCCTGTCGAACGAGTGTGGGGTGTGGGGAAGGTCGGCGCCCGTCGGTTGCATCAATTGGGGTTTCGTACGATCGCCGACATCCGACGGTACGACGAGTCGCTGCTAAAGTCGAAGCTTGGGGCTTGGGGGGCACACCTGTGGCGGTTGGCCAACGGGATTGACGAGCGTGAAGTCATCCCAGACAGAAATGCGAAACAGATCAGCCACGAGCGGACGTTCTCCGAAGACCAATCGGATTTTGAATTCCTGCACTCGGTCGTTTGCTTCTTGTGCGAGCAAACCGCGATGAGGCTGCGACGCCACGGCCGCAAAGCGAAGTCGGTTGGTCTAAAATACCGCCGGGAAGACTTTCGTACCTTTTCCAAGTCAAAGGTCTTGGAAACGCCAACCGACGAAACGGCAGTGATCATTCGCGTCGCGACCGAGTTGTTGGCAACGATGCGTCAAACGGAGCCTCGCCCTGTCCGATTGATCGGAGTATCGCTCTCCGCGCTGGTGGGGGCGGATGCCCCGACACAGATGTCGCTGTTTGATGATCCCGGGTATGTACAAGCCGAACGCCGAGTCGATCGCGTGATGGATCAACTTGCCGACCGATTGGGCGATAGCCGGATTTACCGCGCCGGCAGCCATGATTGGCGTAAACGTCCACGGGAATAAGGCCGCGAAATACTCACTGGCCTGACATTTGCTCTCCAATGTGTCTATGTCGGGATAAGATCCCCCCATCCATTACACCAACGAACCTCACGCGAGACCTAATTAACTCCATGACTTCGATTGAAACGCTGGCAACCGACCTCGATGGAACTCTCATCCCGCTCGACGATTCACCATGCTATGCCGAGGCTCTGCGGTCGCTGAAGCTATACGTCCAAGAACACCAGCTGCAATTGCTTTTCATTAGCGGACGGTCCTGGCAATTGATCCGAAATGCGATCGAAGAGGTCGACTTGCCGTGGCCGGATGCCGCGATTTGCGATGTTGGAACTTCGATCTTTGTCGCTTCTGATACTCGGACTTCGGCTGGTGCGACGGACCGGCGTGACTACTCCCATTCCGAAGACTATGCGGACTGTTTGCGGAACATTCTGTCCGGCTGGAAAGCGGAAGACATCCTGCGTCAGATCGACGAACTGGACACGGCGCTGTGGCCACAACCGGATGATTGCCAGTCAGAGTTCAAGATCAGTTTTTTCTTTGAACTTGATCAACAGGATTCGGTGTGCGGCAAAGTCCAGGCTTGGATCGATGCGAACCAAGCGCCGGTGTCGATCGTCGTCAGTCGCCAAATCGACGGGCCACTCGGATTGATCGACGTGTTGCCGAAAGGGGTTCACAAAGGCTTCGCTCTGAAGTGGTGGCTGGAACACCACGACATTCCGCTGCAGGGCGCCGTCTATTGTGGCGATTCCGGAAACGATTCCGCCGCGATGGCCTGTGGTGTGAACGGAGTCGTCGTCGGTAACGCGGATCAGCACTTGCGATCGGCGATGGAAGCAGAGCATCCCGACAACGTTTATTTCGCCGAATCAAAGGCGACCGCCGGTGTGCTCGAAGGATTAATCCATTTTCATCAGGCGAGCGACGTTCGGCACAGTGAAGTTCGCTAGTCGCTTGCAGCGTTCCACTGATACTTCCGGCGTGGTTTTCGAACTCACGTTTCCGCACTGATTCGCCTCGATTCCTTTCTAGATTCAATCCATGTACAGCGAAACGACCGGTAGCCGTAAGACACTCGGTGATGTTGACATTATCTATCACCAAGGGATCTACCATCTCTTTCACTTGGTGTTGCCCAATCACGACTACATTGCGCACGCGGTCAGTAATGATTGTTTCCATTGGCGGCGTGTCGAAAACGCCCTGCATATCGGTGATCCCGGAAGCTGGGATGATTCGATGTTGTGGACGATGCACGTTGGAAAAGACCCGCATAATCCAGGCAAATGGAGGATGTTCTACACGGGGTTGTCACGTCGCGACCACGGTTTGAAACAGCGGATCGGTATGGCGACGAGCGACAATTTGTATGAATGGAAAAAGTCCGGCGTGAACTGGGTCGACCGACGCTCGCAGCTTCCCTACGAATTGCCCGGCCGTCCGCCTCAGCCGCCTTACGAATATGACGAGCTAAGCACTTATCCGATCGGTCCCGATTCGCTGTATTACGAATCGTCGGTCGACGAGGGCCGGCACTGGGTGTCCTGGCGTGATCCGTTTTACTACCGTGAGCACGGCCGCGGCTGGTTGTTGTGTGCCGGTCGTATCAAAGATGGTCCGATCGTTCGTCGCGGTTGTGTTGCCGTCATGGAAGAAACGTCGCCGAACCAATTCAGCCCTCGTCCGCCGTTGCACCACCCCGGACTTTACGATGATATCGAAGTCCCTAATCTGTTGCGTCTTAAAGATGAGTATTACTTGATTGGCAGTATTCGCGAGGACGCCAAGATCAGGTACTGGCATACGTCGAACATCGGGAAACCGTGGCGGAGCTACGATGACAACGTCTTGATGGCTTCGGGGAACTACGCCGGTCGGATATGCCATGACGACAAGGGCGTCCTACTTTGGTGTTTTTACACTCCCGGGCGCGATGGTGCCGATCGCACGGTGCAGAATCTGATGCCGCCGCCTAAACGCTTGGTCTGCGCCGACAACGGGCGACTGCGAGTACAGTCATACGAAGGGTTTAACGAACGTGTTACTTCAACGATGACGACCGATCAGCTGTCACCGATGAAGCCGGCGCGCCCGGGGGATCAAGTGGTTTATGGCGATTGCAAAACGACCATTAACAGTTCAACAGGATTCCAGGCGTTTCTTTTCGAACACGATGTAGACTGTTTTCGGTTGTCGGCACAGATCAAGATGATCGACCAAGGCAAGTGTGGACTGGTCTTTCGAATTAATCGGGCCACCCACGATGGATATTACCTGTCGTTGGACCTAACGAAAGGAGTCGCCCAACTGCGATCGTGGGGGACAGGAGCGGAAAATGTCGGCGAAACCATGATGCAGTTCAAAACACTGCAAGGTGGCTATTGGTACAACCCGATCGCCGGAACCGCACAGTTGCAGCTAATCGCTCATGGCAGCTACATCGAATTGTCGATTGACGACCGAGTGATACTGTCGCTCGCCAACCAGGATTTTGATCGCGGTGCGGTCGGGATCTACGCTGAAAGTACCAAGTTGGAGGTCTGCGACTTGGTTTTGGAACGCTTGGCTTGGCCGATGCAGTCCGATGAGCACCTCACCGTCGGGTAGCGTCTTTCAGTTTTACTATCGCGTTAGCCAGACACTGACAGCAATAAACAGTGTCATGATCGCAAGTACCAATAGATACGACCAACCCACAATCGCGAACG
Source organism: Rhodopirellula sp. MGV (assembly GCF_002251265.1). Taxonomy (NCBI): domain Bacteria; kingdom Pseudomonadati; phylum Planctomycetota; class Planctomycetia; order Pirellulales; family Pirellulaceae; genus Rhodopirellula; species Rhodopirellula sp. MGV. The sequence continues at coordinate 70,957 of NZ_NPDI01000010.1, forward strand.
GTGCCGCCGGCTTACGTTCCTCCAACGGATGGTCATCCGGATTGGTGTGGCGTGAATCGGTTCGCAGTGGGCTCTTATGCAGTGGGTTCTTATGTTGTGTGATGGACTCGCTCATTGGGTTCTCCCGTAGGTTTGAATTCACCTGTCAGCACTTCGAGTGGATTTCGCTAGGCTGAGTGGCAATTTGGGGTCTGAAAATCGGATCGAAAGCCGATCCGGTAGAGCCACTGTCTCGCATCAGTCATGCCAAAAAGTGCTCTCTTGGGGTGATTACCTCTTTCTGCCGTCCGGCGAACTGCACCCGGATGCAAATCGTCCATGCCGGTTGGTCAGCGATCAATTGTCGCATTGGGACTTCTATGATTGTTGTGTTTTCGAGCGATCATCGTTCTGGCGTGGTCTGCCAGCGACGGTAATCAGCCCAGATCGATTCGGAAAAAACGAACTTTCGGTTGGCATAGTTGTTGCGTTGCAGTGGTCCCGTTCACCGGTTTTCGCGAATCGCGAACAACAAACAACAGCGGTGACAAACTGTGCTTCACATTCGAAAGGCGCAAAACATGAATCTAGAAACTCAAACAGATCTCGATAAGACGACGCTAGAAGCGGCAAAGAATCTGGTGCAGGCCTGCATTGATTCGGCCAATGGCTTCCAGGAAATCGCCAAAGACGTGAACGACCAACAGCTCGCGGAGTTGTTCCAAAGCATGGGAGAAACGCGTCGAAAGTTGGTGGAAGAGCTCCAGGAGCATGTCGTCATCTCTGGCGACCAGCCGCCGACCGAAGGCACTTGGCTGGCTGCACTTCACCGCTCGTGGATCGATCTTCGCGCATCGATCTCTGGCGGAGATCCCAAGGTGATTTTGGTCGAAGCCGAGCGCGGCGAGGACTACATCAAACAGGCCTATGAAGACGTGATCAAGCGGACCGCTGGTAGCGCACTGAACAGCGTTTTATTGCAGCAGTACCAGACCGTCAAAAAAGGACACGCATCCGTTCGGGCACTTCGTGAAGCAATGGTGGAGTAAGCGGTGAGTAAGCGAAGCATTCTATTTGTAATTGACGCGATGGCGTTCGATGTAGTCCGGGATTGGCTTGCCAACGATCGACTGCCAAACATCGCACGCGTGATCGCCGACGGGGGATCATTGCATCCCTGTATTTCGATTTTCCCTTCGATCACACCAGCGGCGACATGCTCGATCGCGACCGGATGCTACCCCAAAGACCATGGGATCGAGGGCGCGTGTTGGTACGATGCAGAGTCGAAGGACACCGCGTACTTCGGTGACGACCTGCGGTTGGTCGTTCAAGAAGGCATGCGTGATTACCTGCTCGACTTTGGCGACCGCTTAAATTTTGAGCGTCTGAGGGTTCCGCTGATCTATGAGCAGCTTCATGCGCAAGGAATCGATTCGGCAAGTTTGAATTTCATGTGGTTTCGTGGCCCACACGTTCACGAGCGAACAACGCCGCTGGGAATCCGACTCGCCGCTGGACGCTTGGAGAGTGAAGTTTCCGGTCCAAAGTATCTCAAGCTCGGTGACTTCGTGCATGACCTTCCAGAGGGCGTTGGCGAGGTCGAGGGCATGGAGACCGGGATGTTCGGCAAGTTCGGTTTTCATGACGACACGACCGCAGCTTGCATGAAAGCGATGGCCGCAGCGGACAAGCTTCCGCCGGTAACCGTCGCGTACTTTCCGCTGAATGACAGCGACGCGCACGAAGAAGGGCTGACGGTTGCCGCATCGCGACGACTGACCAAGTTTGACGAGTTTCTTGGCGAGTTTGTCGAGCTGATCGGCGGTTGGGAACGCGTTGGGGAAGATTACACCTTCATCATGGTCGGGGATCATTCGCAATCGGAGCCCCACGGCGATGAGATGAAGTTGATCAAGTTAGACGAGTACCTGACGGACTACCGGCGAGCCGACTTCGCCAAGGGAATCACAGAGGGTGCCCAGTTGATGGTCTGTCCCAACATGCGGGCCGCAGCGATTTATTTCGCCGACGACTGTTTAGATGTTCGCCGTGAGGTCGTTTATCACGTGCTGAAGGATCCCAATGTTGACCAAGTGATCATGGAAAACCTTGAGTTCCACGGCGCACGGAAGTTCGTTGTCGCGACATCCGATCGTGGCCGTTTGGAGTTTTGGCGTGCTGACCAGGAAAATCCAGCGACGCCTTGTGATTTAGATGGCTACAACGAGGTTCATGAAGCGACCGATCGCTTTGGAAATCGCTGGGCGTTCTGTGGCGAGCTCGATGTGCTGGATTGTCGAATTGACGAAGCGGGCAAGCTGATCGAAGGCCTTTACCCCAACGCGTGCGAACGGATCGAAGGTGCGTTCACTGCAGGCGCTTCGCCGGTGTGGGTGACGGCTGTACCGGGTGCCGAATTTTCGGTCCCCGAGACTTCTCAGCACCCCGGTGGCAGCCATGGTTCGCTGCACAAGGAGGATTCCGTTTCGGGGTTGATCGTCAGCTCGGATCTTAGCCCCGAGCTGAAGCGATCGGGGCGTCCGCCATCCCGAATCATTGATGTGATGGAGTATTGCTTGAACAGTATCGGTGCGAAGCGACTTGAGAAAGACGAAGTCGATGTGCCGAGCTATTCCGTTGCTGCGGATCGTTGATCGGCAACTCCCTTTCCACGTTTTTCCATCTCTTTTCGTTTTGTCCAAAGGCTCTAAGTTGTTTCGTTTGCTGATCGTCCTGTTTTTGCTGCAGCCAATGATTGCGGTTTCGGCAGCAGATCCGTTGTCAGGATCGGGATCAGCGGATGACGCATCGGCCGATGTCGACGCCGATCAATCAGAACCGACTACTCCAGTATTGGTGGATTCGGTTGTGAGTGATCGTGCCATCGAAGACCGTCTGCAATCGATCTTTCAAGCTCGCGAAGACTTTGAAGATGTCAGCGTTTCGGTCGAAAGCGGTGTTGTCGCACTCGGTGGCCACTTCACGTCGCAAGAGGATGCGGATTGGGGGATTCGGCTCGCCGAACGCACGGAAGGTGTGGTGGTGGTTGATGAAGAATATGAAATCGAAAACGAGATCGACTTCGCCGAAAACTGGCACGTGATCTCACGCAGCCTCGGCGGATTGTGGACCGATTTTTTACGGCGAACACCGCTGTTGATTGCCGGAGTTTTCACGATCTTTCTGACCGCCCTGATGTCAAAGGTCGTCGCTTGGGGGTTAACCAAGCTGTTCGAGAAGCAGTCGCGTATTCGCACCAGTCTACGTGACTTGATTTTCCAATTGGTCACGATTGCTGTTTGGATTGCCGGCTTGCTCGTCACTGCCGTCGTTGTGTTTCCCGGCATGACGCCCACAAGAGCGTTAACGTTGCTTGGTGTCGGGTCAGTGGCGATCGGTTTCGCATTCAAAGACATCTTCGAAAACTTCTTTGCAGGAATCTTGATCTTGTGGCGTTACCCGTTCGACATGGGAGATTTCATCTCGAGTGATGACCTTGTCGGTCAGGTCGAAGAAATCACGATCCGCAACACCATGATTCGACGTCTCGATGGAGAACTGTCGGTGGTGCCCAATGCAACGTTGTTTAAGAACACGGTCGACGTGTTGACGGATAAACATCATCGCCGCGTTCGCCTGATCTGTGGGGTAGCTTATGGCGAGGACGTTGATCGGTCGCGGGACGTCATCGCCGAGGCAGTTCGCCACTGTTTGACCGTCGACGGTGATCGCTTGGTTGAGGTCTTCGCGAAGGAATTTGCGGATTCCAGTATCAATTTTGAAGTCGCTTGGTGGACAGGGTCGACACCCGGCGAGGTAAGGCGGAGTCGTGACGAGGTCGTTTCGGCCATCAAGTCGGCACTTGACCGTGAAGGTATCGAAATTCCGTTCCCGTATCGCACCCTGACCTTCGCGGACTCCGTTCCGCTAGCGATTCAGGGGGGAAATAACCCCGAAAACGCCGTCCCCGTCGACGTAGCGACATCCAATCATCACAATGGACCGAGTTAAAAGCAGATGAAGAATTGATCGCTACAGGAATGCCTGTTTTAGTAAGCAAAAAACCAGGGTTTGATCGGCAACGACGCTCCCCATACCAATGATAGACACGAATGCCCACCGTACTTGTAATTGACGATGACCCGTCAGTTTTTCTGTTGACCAGAAAAGCGCTCGACGGGATCGCTGATATCGTCACCGCCGAGACCGCTGATGAAGGTCTCGATCTTATCAATCGACAGAAGTTTGACGCTGTCTTGTTGGACATCATGCTGCCGGATCGCAACGGACTGGCTCTGTACTGTGAAATCCGCGAGAAAGATCGCCGGTTGCCCGTCATTTTCATGACCGTTGAAGCCGCCAGTGGAACCGCAATTGAGGCGATGCAGCTCGGTGCGTTCGACTATGTCGCCAAGCCATTGTCGGTGTCTGCACTGCGGAGTCTGATTTCTCGTGCGATCGAGCAGCGCGAATTGGCATCCGTTCCAGTCGCGATCGTTGCCGACGAGGAGCTTGCCAAGGAATCCGGCGAGCTGTTTATTGGCCGCAGCAGCCCGATGCTGGAAGTCTTTAAAGCGATCGGCCGTGTCAGTAAACAAAACGTTCCTGTCCTCGTCCGTGGCGAAAGCGGTACAGGTAAGGAATTGGTCGCTCGCGCATTGTTCCAGTACAGCCATCGCGCCGACGGACCATTCTTGGCCGTCAACTGTGCGGCCTTGCCCGATACGCTGCTCGAAAGCGAGCTGTTCGGCTATGAAAAAGGCGCGTTCACTGGCGCCGATTCGCGTCGGATCGGTAAGTTCGAACAGTGCAACAAAGGCACCTTGTTTCTTGACGAAATCGGCGACATGGCGTCGATCGTTCAGGCCAAGGTGTTGCGAGTTTTGCAGGACCAACGGTTTGAACGCATCGGTGGCAATAACGAACTGAAGACGGACGTGCGGATTGTTGCCGCGACCAACCGACCATTGGAAGAGATGGTGGCGGAGTCGACGTTCCGCGAAGACTTGCTGTATCGATTGAACGCAGTGACGATTTACCTGCCGCCGCTTCGGGAACGCCCCAGCGACATTCCGATGCTGATTCAGCACTTCCTGAGCCAAGCGAAAGTCGAATTCAACAAACCTGACTTGGAAGGCGCGTCACCGGAAACGGTCGAGATGCTGAAGGGCTATTCCTGGCCTGGGAACGTCCGCCAGTTGCGAGCCGTGGTCCGTCGCTGTGTACTCGATTCGGCCCTCCCCGTTTTGGTGCCTGAGGTTCTTCCGAAGGTCATCAAAGAAGAATTGGCGAGTAAGAATGGGCAGTCACACGCGGCAGGAACTGCTGGCGAACCAATGCTTGAGTCTGGTGGTTCGACGGCCCTTGCGGCAAACACACTCGATTCCGATTCCGCAGCGAGCGTGATGCCAGCCGTTGGGGGTGGCGGAACATCGGGGATTCATGCACAAAATCCCGAATTGGTGCCTTTCGCACCGGACGATTCGGACGCGGATGAACCCAATGGACTGGGCTTGCCCGCCCTGGTCGACAATCTGTTCGAAGAGAAGTCAACGGACATGTATTCGGAGGTAATCGCATATGCGGAACGCTATTTGCTACTGCGAGTCCTCCGCGAAACTGAAGGCAACCAAAGTAAGGCGGCGGCTATTCTCGGAATCACTCGCGGGAAGCTTCGTGACCGTATCGCCAGTTACGATATCCGACTCGAGAGTGGAGTAAGAATCGGTGAATGAACATCTTGCAGTAAAGGAGCGCTTCGCAGGCGCACTCAAACGTCTCGACGGAGATTTTGAACTGTTGTGTGAAATGGCGGCGGTCACTCTACCGGACTGTCCCGATGTGATCGCACGCATTCAGAATGAGCTTGAAGAAGGCGACTGTGCGAAAGCATCGTCGTCGTTACACAAGCTCAAAGGCATGCTTAGCACGTATGAAACAGAAGGCGTGGTGATCGAGATCCAAGAGATGCTCGCCATGTCGCGCCGCGGCAATTTGGACGAGTGCAAAGCGATGTTCGATAAGGAACTGCCTCGTATCAACAATCTGATCGAAGAGATCCAGGTGTTGTGCGATCAAGCCGATTCGAATGCCTAGCGCATCGGTTTTGTGAACCGTCGCTGGTGATGCGGCCAAAGCGACGTTGCACGAACCGTTTAAAGCGAACGCAGAATTGCGTTTCTGGATGTCTTCTCAGCCGGTCGGCGCTAACCAAGATTCTGGCCGGCATTGAACTCTTCGGCGGTGACTTGTCGCTGGCCGCAACGGAACCGTCGCTAGCGCGATGCGGCTAAGGGGAGTCGCACGAACCGTTTGAAGCAAACGCAGAATTGCGGTTCTAAGTGTCTTATCAGCCGAATGGCGCTAGCCACGGTTCCCGACGGGCATTGAATTCTTCGGCGTCAACTTATCCCCGACCGCAACGGAACCGTCACTAGCGCGATGCGGCTAATGTGATGTCGCATGGACCGATTGCGGCGGCGTGGTTGCCGCCTCTGCGACTTGCGATTGCCTTAATAACTCAGCTTTCGAATCGGGCCGACTTGCCAACCTGGATATTTCGCTGCGGCGGCGATTCTCGCTGCTTGGCTGTTCTGCCCGTAAACGACGACAGTCGTCGGGTACCGATACGCGACACGCGGAATGAGTCCGACTTGCCAAATGTCGGTGACGCCTGCGGTCGCTGCTTGCAACTGTAGATCCATCAAACGTGCTTTGTTTAACACGACGTTGGATTGCGTCGCATTCGATGCCATTCGGCCATAGCTATCCAGCATCAAACGTTCGAACTGCCCAGTGCTGTCACGCGAACTTTCATCGACTGTATCGGCTTGGGCTGCAACCCAGCGATCGTAACCCGGGCGAATTGCCGCGGCGTCCTCGCTAACGAGTATCTCTGGCGGGATCGTGATCTTCCCACCGTCTGGTAGCGCTAGTTGGATACCTCGAACGTCATATTCGAGTGGGCCGGTCCCAAGATCGATTAAATGATCTTCCAGGTCGGCCGGCGTTTTGATTTTCACGTTGTCGATCTGCTGAATCACCGTTGGCAAGATCACCGCATAGGCACGCGGCAGTTCTTTCAGCGGAATATTGTTGACCATGACCTCAGCATCACGCCGTTTCAGTATCAACGTCTGCGTTCCAAAGCCCAGTAAGCGACCGTTAATCGCGTGTCCGTCAATCAATCGCCAACTCGAATCGGTCGAGGGGAGCGGGATTTTTTCATTCGATGGTTCCGTTGAGGTTTCTGTATCAACCGCTTTAGAAGCAGCCATGTTGGCCTTCGCTTGCGAGTCGGCCAAGAACGCTTGGTCTTGTTTGGAAAGCTGGTCGATCTGAAAAACCAGCAATCCGTCTTCGGCGGTTCGCAACACGACTTGCTTTGCGTCGGAGGCGACGAGGTCTGCATCAACTTTGTACTCGCCGGATTGGTCGCTCCACTGTCTCGCTTGGAGCAACGCGGGTGAAAAGACTGAGGGTAAGGCAAACGCAGCGATCGCTAAAGATCGTTTGTAAGGGTTCATCATGGGATCATTTTTGTGTGAAAGGGTGAACTTGGCTTTGGGGCTCCAATGTCGTTTCTTTCCAATCGCAAAACGGGTGCCAATTGCCAGTAAAACGTTCTTTCGATGGCGTCTTTAGACGAGCGTCAAGTGGTGTCGTTTCGGTCAGGCTGGTTGCCTTTCGATCGCCAATTCTGCTCTTGAATGGTGACACTTTCACAATGGCATAGCGGATGCACTGTGGAGAGTTCAGGCCTTGGGGGATAACGCAGCGTGTTGCTAAACCCCCTTTGGGCTGCGAAGGACAAACGACATCACCTCAGCTTGAATCCCATCAATGAACGAAAAAGTCGCACCGACACTCAGTTTTTACATCGTGATCTTAGTGGTCGCCGCAATCGCGGTTTCATTGGTGCTTGCCTACGACGTTTTGATGATTCTGTTCCTAGGGTTGATCTTTGGGATCTTTTTAAAGTTCAGCCGCGATGCGGTGTCGAGAACATTGCGTCTTCCCGAAGGTTGGTCACTAGCGATCGTGGTAACGTCGCTATTGGTGCTGCTGACAATCGGCGGGGCCATCTTTTTTGTCCAAGCGCAAAGCCAAGTCGACCGGATGGCCAAAACGCTTGATCAGGGCGTTGATCGATTGCTGGACACAGTGCATGGCTATCCGACCGTTCAATCGATGTTGGTCTCCACGCCGGTACTGAGCGAGTTCATCAAAGGGAAAGAGTCGGAGTCAAACGACACGGGGACAGACTCGTCGACTCAAACGGAAGGCGGTAAGAACCGCAGTGACCAAGCGAAGAACGAGAGCGATCAAGCGTCCGAGCCAACCGGTAAAAGTGGGCAAGATGATCGATCGTCCGATTCGAATTCCGATTCAGGCAAGCTGTCGAACGGTTGGCAGTCCCCGGTCCAAAACGCGGCAAAAGCTGTTGGCCGACTCTTTCAAACTACGCTCGGTTTCTTCGTCAATAGTTTGCTGATCTTCTTTGTGGGGGTGTTCTTGGCCAGTTCGCCGTCGACGTATCGTGAAGGGTTTATTCGGCTGTTCCCAATCCGTCATCGCCAGCGAGTGTCCGAAGTCACATCGGAAACGGTGCATACGCTGTGGCGATGGGTGCTGGGGCGCCTCGCAACGATGGCGATCACTGGATTTGGCGCGTTCTTGCTGCTGACCGTGTTAGGGATCCCAATGGCAACCACGATTGGAATCTTGACGGCGTTATTAACCTTCGTTCCCAATATTGGTGCTGCCGTCGCGTTCGGCTTGTCGCTGTTGATGGCCTTGCCGGAAGGCACCACGCCCGCAATCTTGGTTTCGGTCGGCTACGTCGGGTTGCAGCTCTTGGAAAGCTATGTGATCACGCCGTTGATTCAGCAGAAGCAAGTCGCGATGCCACCGGCGCTACTGATTGCGTTCCAAGCATTTTTGGCCGTCGCCCTGGGGTTCTTGGGTGCCGTGATCGCGTCGCCTGTCTTGGCTGCCGGGTCGACGATCATCAAGATGGCGTACATCGAAGATGTGTTAGGAGACAGGAACGGCTAGTCGTTGATCGGCAGACATTCCGCCAGACCGACACGATACCTCACAGTGGCGAGAAAATGCCGGTGAACTGTTTTGATAAACTACAACGGAATCGCATCGCCGATGGACTCCTGTGATGCTTATCATAGTGCGTTGGTGATTGTCTTAGCTGTCTCCCCTGCTCCGCATCGGATTTGCCCCACATGAAGACCGAAGGCCCTTTGGAAACGTTGGATGATTGGGAAGACGACTTGGCCGCACGCTATCCTGCGGGAGGCAAGGCGACTGAAGAGTTTCGAGATTACAGCGAACAAACACGCCCCGGCGTTCGCGAGTTTTATCGTCAAAACCACCGCTTTCAAACCTATGACTTTGTCACGCAAAAGCGGAAAGAGTTCTTAGGCCTCAACCGCCGCAAGATGACGGTCTGGCAAGCGATGGAGTTCTTGAATCAGTTGGTTGACGAAAGCGATCCAGATACGGACCTTTCGCAAATCGAACACTTGATGCAAACCGCTGAAGGGATTCGTGCCGATGGGCATCCACGCTGGATGATCCTGACGGGGTTGATTCATGACTTGGGCAAGATCCTGTGCCTGTTCAATGAGCCACAATGGGCGGTGGTCGGCGATACGTTCCCTGTTGGATGTCAGTTTTCTGATCGAATCGTGCTTTCCGAGTTCTTTGCCGACAACCCCGATTCGAATGACCCACGCTACAACACCAAGTATGGCGTCTATGAACCCAATGTCGGTTTGGATCGGGTGCTGTTGTCTTGGGGGCATGACGAATACCTGTATCACGTCGTCAAGGATTACTTGCCCGAGGAAGCCTTGTACATGATCCGGTATCACTCGTTCTATCCACAGCATCGCGAATCGGCCTACGATCACTTGTTAAGCAATCATGACCAGCGGATGTTCCGGTGGGTCAACAAGTTCAACCCGTATGATCTTTACACCAAGAGTGATCAACGTCCCGACGTCAACGCGCTGAAGCCCTACTACATGGAACTCATCAACGAATTCCTACCGGGGGAACTGAATTGGTAGGACCGTCCTGTCTCTAAGTGGCCTGCTGATCCGTGAATGCAGCCGAAGAAAACGCTACGTTCGCGGAGCGAAAGGCGAGATTGGAAAATCAACTTCTGCTAAGGCAGTTGAAACAATTTCTTTGCGTTCTCTGTCGTGATTTCAGCCAACTGTTCTGGCGCGATTCCGCGAGCCTGCGCGAGGCACCGTAGTGTGTGCTCCACACGTGCCGGTTCGTTGGGGCGCTTGCCACGCAGCGGTTCGGGGCTGAGGTATGGCGAATCGGTTTCGATCAGCAGTCGGTCCAGTGGGACCTTTTTGGCCACTTCGCGAAGGTCATCGCTTTTCTTGAATGTCACCATTCCGGCAAAGCTGATGTGCAGCCCGTGGTCGAGGCACTTGACCGCGTTGTCCCAATCGCCCGTGTAGGAGTGCATGATACCCGGCGGCACGGTGCTTTGACGGTCCAGCTGAGCAACGATCAGGTCGATGCTTTCGCGCATGTGGATGACCATCGGCAACGAAGTTTGTCGGCACAGTTCCATGTGCCGATCAAAGAAGTCGTGTTGCATCTCGATCGGCGTGTCGTCCCAGTAGCAATCCAAGCCTGTTTCGCCAATCGCGCGCACGCCAGGATAGCCGGCGAGTTCTTCGATCACCGCAAAGTCATCTGGCTTGGATTCGGCAATCGAGTTCGGTTGAATGCCGACAGCGGCAAACAGAAAGCCTGGGTATTCGGCGGCGAGGTCACACGCACGACGACTGGTTTCGGCATCGATGCCGATCACCATAATGCCTTCGACACCCGCGTCGCGGGCACGCTGGACGACGTCCTGAACCGAATCATCGAAGGCGTCTGTGTTCAGGTGCGCGTGGGTGTCAAACAGTCGTAGCGTCATCAAGCTGAGAAGAAATATCGAGTCAGGTGATAAAAGACGGGTGCGGCAAAGCAAACGCTGTCGATCTGGTCCAGCACGCCGGCGTGCCCTTGAACGAGGGTGCCGGTATCGGTCACGCCACGGTCGCGCTTGATCGCACTCATCGTCATTGCCCCGCCACAAGCCATCACTGTTACGACGGCGGCCAATACACCTGCTTCCCAGGGGTAAAACGGCGTGGCCCAATACAGTGACGCGGCGATCAATCCGGTTGTCACCATTGAACCCAAGACGCCTTCCCAGGTTCGCGAGCCGTTGATTCGCTCGGCGATCACATGCTTTCCGGCAAGTTTGCTCCAGCCGCGTTCCAGCACTGATGCGAGTTGTGCGATCACTACCAAGAAAATTAGCAAGCTGACATTGCTGCCGGTCCACTTTTCACCGCCGGTCCGGACCAAGTCCAAGTCCAACAGTGCGGGCGCGTAACTTAATGCGTAAACGCAGATCAACAGGCCTGCCTGGATCTTTGCACTGCGTTCGAGAAACCGTTTGTAATCACCGGCAATTGCGGCACGAGCAGGAATGAACAGACTCGCGTATACCGGAATCATAATGCTGTAGAGGCCGTAGTAATCGTTCTGGGGAACGAAACTGGGCGGGTGGCTGCCGAAAGCAATCAGGGTGTATTGCAGCGGCGTAAAGATGAAGAACACCCAGAACAGCGTCCGGTGATCACCACGTCGCGTTGGCGTCATGGTGATAAATTCGCGTAGTGCCCAAAACGAGACGAGGCCAAAGAGGACGACCACGCCAATCCGTTGCAGCAAGAAACCGACGACAAAGATCGCCGTCATCAACCACCAAACTCGGAGCTTTTGGTTGAATCGCGAGACCAATGCCGCGTCAACGCCCATCGTCTCGCGACGGGCGAGCAAAAAACCAACGAGGGAGGCGATTCCAAGTGCGGTTAAAATCACCGCGATCAAGATCAGCGAACGCGTGGTCAACCAAACACGCACCGCGGCGTCCGCCACCGAAGACATGTCTCCGTTTGTCGGCGCCGCCGCAGCACTTTGAATTAGCAAACCAAGTTTGTCGATCATCTTGTTCCGTCCGAGTTGATCGGCCCCGCGCGTTACGACGCTTGAATGCGTTCCAGAACGGCGTCACCCATCGCTTCCGTTCCGATCGAATCGCCGCCACGCGCCAAATCAGCAGTACGCAATCCGGCCGCCAATACACCGCTGACCGCGGTTTCGATGGCTTTTGCTTCGCTTTCCAAGCCCAGCGAGTGACGCAGCAACATTGCACCAGCCAAAATCGTTGCCAACGGGTTCGCGATCCCTTTGCCGGCGATGTCGGGTGCCGAACCGTGGATCGGTTCATAAAGTCCAGGACCGTCGCTTCCCAGTGAAGCGCTTGGCAACATACCAAGTGATCCAGGCAGCATCGACGCTTCGTCGGTCAAGATGTCGCCGAACATGTTACCCGTCACGACAACGTCAAAGTCTTTCGGGCGATTGATCAAGTGCATCGCCATCGAGTCCACCAACACCACGTCATACTTGACGTCGGGGAACTCGGTTTCCATCACACGTGCAGCAACTTGACGCCACAGACGGCTGGGTTCCAAAACATTTGCCTTGTCGACGCTGGTCAGTTGCCCGCGACGACCTTGAGCCGCTTTGGCCGCCAAGCGGACGATCCGCTCGACTTCGCTGACCGAGTAAACCATCGCTTGCGAAGCTGACTCGTCTGCGCCGCTGCCGCTGCGCCCGGATGGACCAAAGTAAATGCCACCGGTCAGTTCACGCAGGAACAAGATATCGGTGCCTTCGATGATCTCGCGTTTCAGTGGCGACGAATCGACCAATTCGTCGTACAACTTGATCGGACGCAGGTTTGCGAACAGGCCCAGCTCCTTACGGATCTTCAACAAGCCGGCTTCGGGGCGTGTCTTAGCACTCGGGTCATCCCATTTCGGACCGCCAACGGCACCCAACAAAATCGCTTGCGAAGTGCGGCACGCATCGATCGTATCCTGTGGCAACGGATCACCGGTTTCGTCGATCGCGATGCCGCCAATCAGATGCGACGAGAACTCGAAGTCGTGACCAAAAACGGTGGCTACCTTTTCCAGAACACGGTGGGCTTGAGCGGTAATCTCGGGGCCGATGCCATCGCCCGGCAACAATACGATTGAAGCTTTCAAGGTGGTTGCTTTGTGCGGTTGGGGAAGTTCGTTTGGGGGGCGTGCTGCTGTCGATCGAATGTCTTTTTGCTGGGGTGACGCAATAGGACGCGACAACTCGTACCGCGTGTCAACGAAAGCTTGAAGTTTCGGGGACGCGGTAATGCACGAGGAATCCGCTACTTTAACGCAGGAGTTCGCCTTTCCCCAGTGGTGCTTGCCAAGTTGTTCGCCCATGCGTTGCAAAAGTAATGTTGTTGTCGAATTGGCCACCACCCACTCTGTTTTTTCGGTAGCCCGGTTTTTCGATTGTCTGGGCTTTCCGGTTTGTCAGGGCCCGCCGAAAGGACGTCGTTATTTGCGGAATCTTCGCGGAGTTGTCACCTCGGCACCGATGGTACAACCGCGATCGCCCGCAACATCGGCGCGACCTGCTGCCTTTCCATCGTCCGAGCGGTGAAGACGACCGATTTAAACGTCACTCGCTTGGCTGCGTTGCACGGTCACTTTAAACACACCCGTTGCCCCTCTTGGAATCCGCTAACCGGGACGCGTCGAAATGATTTCTCATGACCCCTCCCCCAAAGCAGCCATGTGGGGAATGGCCCGTGCATCGACCTGGGGAACGCCCAAATCGTCGTGGGGGCAAACGCTGGAACCGATCGTCGTCCAGCCTTCCGCATCTCGCACCGCTTCGATCGCCGACGATTTTTCCGAAGTCGAGCAAGCGATCGATCAAGTCAAGGTGCTGCACCTCGTCAACGGCGAGCACTTTAGTGGCGCCGAACGTGTTCAGTCCCACCTCGGCCGCTGTTTGCCCGAGTGCGGCGTCCAGGCTGATTTCGTTTGTCTGAAGCCCGGTAAATTCGCTGAAATCTTGCTGCAGCAGCACGGCAAATGGGGATGCTGTTACGAAGCACCCATGGCACACCGGTTGGATTGGCGTTGTGTTTGGAACATCCGCAAACTGATCCGACGTGAACAGTATCAACTGTTGCACGCCCACACGCCGCGCACCGCGATGATCGCGTCGATGGCGTCCTGTTTGACCGGCGTCCCCTGGGTCTATCACGTCCACAGTCCGGCGGCTCGCGATTCGGCCAATCCGATCGGAAACCGAATCAACTCGATCATCGAAAACGTTTCGCTGATCGGTTGCAGTCATCTGATCACCGTTTCGGAAAGCCTGCGTCTGGAATGCATGCGGCAAGGCGCCGACGAGTCGAACGTCACTGTCGTGCACAACGGCGTACCCGCGATCTGTCCGCCACGTGATCATCGGCCCGAGGTCGGTGGGACTTGGACGATCGGAATGGTTGCGTTGATGCGGCCGCGCAAAGGTTTGGAAATCGTTCTCGACGCGTTGTCAAAACTGCGTGACCAAGTCGACGTTCGGCTCCGTATCATCGGCCCTTTCGAAACGGCCGAATACGAAGAGGTGATCAACGACCAAATCGCTCATCTGCAAATCTCCAGTCTGATCGAACGTGTTGGCTTTACCAACGATGTCCCCGCTGAACTCGCCAAGCTCGATGCGATGGTATTGCCAAGCCTTTACGGCGAAGGGTTGCCGATGGTCGTTTTGGAAGCGATGGCGGCTGGCGTTCCCGTGATCGCAACTCGCGTCGAAGGGACCCCCGAAGCGATCACCGACGGTATCGAAGGCTTGCTGGCCGAGCCGAAGGATGCCGCATCGCTGGCAGCCAAAATCGAAGCCCTAGTGACCGGGCGGCACGACTGGGACCAGATGTCGAAAGCTGCATTCAAACGTCACGCGCGTGATTTCTCCGATCATGCGATGGCCGCCGGTACCGCGGCTGTTTATCGCAACGTGTTAAGTCAGAAACCGGCCAAGTAGACGAGTGCGTTTGGCCTTTGCCGGATTTTAGGTGGCTGGTTGAGGCAGTTGTGGCTGGTCAGGCGGGAGCCTGAAAGGCAGTGTGTGACAAGGCGGGAGCCTTGTCACAAGTGAGGTGATTGCGTTTGGTCTTTGCAGTCAGCTTCTGCCGGTTTCAATGTGGCTGGTTGAGGCAGTTGTTGCTGGTCAGGCGGGAGCCTGAAAGACAGTGTGTGACAAGGCGGGAGCCTTGTCACAAGTAAAATGAGGTGATTGCGTTTGGTCTTTGCAGTCAGCTTCTGCCGGTTTCAATGCGGCTGGTCGAGGCCGTTGTTGCTGGTCAGGCGGGAGCCTGGAAGACAGTGTGTGACAAGGCGGGAGCCTTGTCACAAGTGACAGTCAATGAATTCTTTAGTTGGGCTGTTTTGCAGACGCTGCCCGAGCTTCCATCCCGGCCCGCAGCGTTTCCACGATTTCGTCGACGTCGTACACGCAGCCACCCCATGCGCCGCCACCAACCTGTTGCAAGGCGGCCCACAAACGCGTGTCGTCGGGAATGTCTTTTTCGACGGCCAACTGTGGATGCGGCGTTCTTTCGGCGAGCAGTTGTTCCGCCGGCGTTCCGTCTGCCGATTCGATCAGATTCACCGTGCCTTCGAGTGTTTGCCGATTGACTTCAATTGCGATCACGTCGCCATCGCGGACCTTGGCAATCGGGCCGCCCGCCAAAGCTTCCGGGCCAACGTGTCCGATACAAGCACCGGTGCTGACACCAGAGAACCTTGCATCGGTGATCAACGCGACGTGTTTGCCAAACGACAGGTACTTCAGCGCCGACGTGATCTGATACGTCTCTTCCATTCCGCATCCCAGTGGCCCGCGTCCGATCAGCACGATTACATCGCCTTCTTTGATCGGCGGTTCGGTTTGACCTTTGACCGCCGCGATTGCCGAACGCTCGCTCGTAAAGACTCTCGCTGGCCCGCGTTTGCGATAGACGTCGTCCTCGTCGATCACGGTCGGGTCGATCGAAGTTGCCTTGATCACCGAGCCTTCGGGACAGAGATTACCGAACGGAAAACAAACGGTCGGCGTCAGTCCTTTTGTGGCGACGTTGCTTGGCGGAACGATCACGTCATCGGGATCGACTCCGTCCGATTCGGCCAGCCGCTCACGACAAAAACGGCGTCGATCGCTGTCTTGCCACTGATCCAAAATCTCGTTCCATGTCATCCCGGCGACTGTCTTCGCTTCACTGCGCAGCAGTCCCATTTCACGGAGGTGCCAGGCGACTTCGGGGACACCGCCGGCCAAGAAGAACCGCACCGTTGGGTGACCGACGGGGCCGTTGGGCAAGCAGTCGACGAAACGCGGCACCATGCGATTGACACGGCTGAACGCGTCCGCGTCGGGGCGTTTCAGTCCGGCGGCAGCCGCGATTGCGGGAATGTGTAACAACAGGTTCGTGCTGCCGCCGACGGCCGCATGGATCAACATCGCGTTGAACACCGAGTCGTCTGTCAGCACATCGGCGAGTGTCTGGCCGTTGGCAACCATTTGCATTGACGCATCGGCGGAGTCACGCGCCATTTGTGTCCAAATCGGTAGTCCGCTCGGTGCCAGTGCCGCGTGTGGAACCGTCATCCCAAGTGCTTCGGCGACGACTTGGCTGGTCGCCGCGGTGCCCAGGAACTGGCATCCGCCGCCGGGAGTTCCGCAAGCGCGGCAGCCTTCCAAAGACGCTTCTTCGAGAGACATCTCGCCACGTGTGTACCGCACGCCGATCGACTGGACTTTCCCGGTGTCTTCGCCGACGGTCGCGGGCAGCGTTACGCCACCGGGAACCAACACGCAGGCGAGGTCTTTGGTGCCCGCGAGTGCCATCATCATTGCGGGCAAGCCTTTGTCGCAGGTCGCAATCCCGATGACCCCTTTGCGCTGTGGAAGCGATCGGATCAGTCGTCGAAACACGATCGCCGCATCGTTGCGGTACGGTAGCGAATCGAACATGCCACGCGTGCCTTGGCTTCGTCCGTCACAGGGGTCGCTGCAGTAAGCGGCAAAGGGCACGGCTTTTTTGGTCGTCAGTTGTTCGGCGGCGGCACGAACGAGCAAGCCGATTTCCCAGTGCCCGGTGTGGTAACCCAGCGCAGTGGCGGTGCCGTCTTCATCGCGAAGTCCGCCTTGAGTGCTCAGGATCAAGTACTGATCGCCAAGTACACGTCGCGGGTCATATCCCATGCCAACGGATTGGGTCAGTCCGAATAAGTCACCGGATGACCAAGATCGCAAGATCTCATCGGAGAGCGGCAACGAACCCGAAGGCCCCGGCGCGTGGGTGATCAGTTCGTCGGGGTTGTCAGGAGTCTGAAAGAAGGAGGGCACGTCAGCAATCACCAGGCGGGAAGATGGGAAAAAGGCAAACCTCATTTTACCCACGCGAGCGGACGTTCCCAACCGGGGAAGAAGCAGCGGAAGTTGACGCGATGAGGGCGCTCACGGTTTTCGCTGGAGTCTAGCCTTTAGGCGATTCTCGTTGCCTGCGGAACGTTGCAGGTGCGATTGGGTCGAGGCAGCGATGCCGAACGATCGAACCCAAGGACTCATCGCTTCGTCCACTACGGGAATGTTGAGATGGCTCTCGCCCGGATCGGGCGAGAGGCGGCAGGTGCTGCTGCTTAGAGTTTGACGGTGACGGTTTTGGATTCGGTGTAGGGCTTGAGTCCTTCTTCGCCGAGTTCTCTGCCGTAGCCGCTCATCTTGAATCCGCCGAACGGTGCGGCAGCGTCAAAGACGTCGTAGCAGTTCACCCAGACGGTTCCGGCTCGGACTCGCGCGGCGAAGTCGTGTGCGTTGGCGATGTCACGGGTCCACACTGCGGCAGCCAATCCGTAGAACGTGTTGTTCGCTCGGCGGATCATGTCTTCTTTGTCGTCGAAGGTCAGCACGCTCATCACCGGGCCGAAGATCTCGTCCGTCGCGATCGACATGTCGTCGGTCACATTGTTGAAGATCGTTGGTTCGACAAAGTAACCTTGTTCGCCAACTCGGCTGCCACCGGCGACACAGTCGGCGCCTTCGTTTTTGCCTTTGTCGATGTAAGACATGATCTTGTCGAACTGCGCGCGGTCTACCTGTGGACCTTGGTCGGTGTCGGAGGCGAACGGGTCGCCGACTTTGCGTTTCAGCGTGAGCGCGGTCAGCTTTTCAATGAACTCGTCGTGGCAGGATTTTTCGACGAACACGCGACTGCCTGCACAGCAGCACTGCCCTTGATTGAGGAACAGTCCGATGTAGGCACCTTGGACGGCCGCGTCCATGTCGGCATCGGCGAAGACCACGTTGGGGCTTTTGCCGCCCAACTCAAATGTCAACCGTTTCAGCGTGTCGGCGGAATCGCGAGTGATGATTTGTGCGGTGCGATGCTCGCCCGTGAACGCGATCTTGTCGATCAGCGGGTGCTTCACACAAGCGGCGCCGGCGGTCGGTCCAAAGCCGGGAACGATATTGATCACGCCGTCTGGGAAGCCGACTTCTTTGGCGATCTGTGCCATCGCCAAACAGGTTAACGGCGTTTGTTCGGCAGGCTTCATCACCACGGTGCAGCCGGCGGCCAGCGCGGGGCCCCACTTCCAAGCGAGCATCAGCAGTGGGAAGTTCCAAGGGATAATCTGTCCGGCGACACCGATCGGTTCACGGCGGGTGTAGCACAAATAATTGCCGCGAATCGGAATCGTGCTGCCGTGAAGTTTGTCTGCGTAGCCTGCGTAATAGCGGATCGCGTCGATCGCCAGTGGCAGGTCGGCGGCCAAGCTGTCTTTCAGCGGCTTGCCGTTATCGAGCGTTTCCAGGGCGGCCAAGTAGTGAATGTCTTCTTCCATCCGGTCGGCCAGCTTATACAGCAATCGGCCGCGATCACGGGCATCCATCTTGGGCCAAGCACCGGTTTCGAAAGCGTGCCGGGCGGCTTTGGCTGCCGCATCGACGTCTGCCGCGTCGCCTTCGGCAATTTGTGCGATCTCCTGTTCGGTGGCGGGGTTGAAGGTCGCGAAGGTCTTGCCGCTGACAGCGGGAACCCATTTGCCATCAATGAAGCATTCGGTGTGCTTGACGTCGACATCCGCAGCCGTCTTGGGCGCCTCGGGCAGCGTCGTACTCATACGTAACCTCGTGATCATGGGGAATCGGGGAATCTGTACTTTGTTGTACCCGATCGGAAAGCGGCCAGTGGAATCAGAGGGGTGAATCAGTGGGGGAAATCTGTCGAGCGGACGGGAGCGGAGATTGGCCGTAATCGTTCGAGGAGATTGCTAGAACTGCGAATGCTCTTGACGCGGCTTTGTCAATCGTCTTAGGGTGCTTCGAAGCATGGGTGAAGTCCCAAGGATACGGCCGATCGCTTGACGATGACTTTGGCGATAATGATTTCTGTCGCGAAAAGGCCGGTTCTGCCACGAAAGGCTGGCCCTGTGCTTTTGACATTGCCGATCACCATGGATGGTGTGCAAGTACAAATAGGAACGAAGAAGGCCGCAAGGATGCCGAATAAAAAGCAACTGAGACAGCAACTGTTGGTCACAGGATGTGCAGCGATCGTTGCCTGTTCGACCGGATGTCGTAGTGCAATGCCAAAGTGGAACATGTTCAGCTTTGGTAAAACTCCATCGGCGGAAATGCTTGCCGGTAACGGCCCCACACATACTTATCCGCCACCGCCAAGCGCGTCGGCGACTCCGATGGCGATCGCGTCTAACGCGGCGGGCACCACCGAAATGGTTGCCGATGCCGGTGGAATCTCGCCAGCGACACGCGTTGCCGCCAACAACATGGCTGCCGCACAGGCGAACGGCTTTGCCCTTGCTAGCGGAACGTCTGCCGCAAACGCGAGCGACGCACCGCAGTATGCACTTAGCAGCAACGTGACGGCCGACAAGAATGCTTCGGTACCAGCGATCCCGACTGGATATCAGTTCGGATCCAAGGCCGCCGCTTCGCCAGCCTCGATGACTGCCAGCACCAACTCGGGCTATCAAGTTCCGAGTTCTTACCCAGCACCATCGACCGCACCCGCTACAGGTGCACCGTCTGGAATGGGCGGCAGTGCTTACCAGTTGCCAAGCTCGGCGACTTCGCCGATCGCAAGCACCGGTGCGACGATGCCATCAGCGTCCGGCAACACCGGTTTTGCACTTCCAGATGACGTCATGAACAGCGTCAAACAAGCTTCGGCAGGGGCAACGCAATCGCAGCCCTTCATGCCAAAATCGATCACGCCAACGTCCGCGACCAGCGAACCAGCCGGGACCGCAGTGTCCGCGCTGTCGATGCCCTCCACTGGTGCAACGGCTTCGTCCAGCATGACGATGCCGGGCGGAACGCCCGCCGCAACCGTTGGCACAGGAAACAGCAAACCATCGTTCTCGACCGCGAGTGCCTCGCTGCCAACGGGAGACAGCTCGCTGTCGCTTCCGTCTAATGGCGTGCAAGGCAACACTGGTTCGTTCGGTGGTTACGCTCCCGGTAGCACTGGAGCATCATCGGGGTACCCAGCAACCAGCGGTTACCCCAGTCCAGGCACCAATGGCAGTTTTTACCGCTAGGCCAAGGTACGGTTCACTCAGTCGATCGTGACGTTTGACCGTTCGTTTGCTGATTGATCGCCGCAGAAAACGCGGCGGATCGAGATGTGACGAGCGACATGTCGAAGGCGTTCGTTTTGGCGTTGATCTGTACCGGATGCTGCATCACGCATCAGGAGTCAACGCCGATGAATCTGTTGTTTCAACTCGCGATGGTCGTCTGTACCAGCGGGTCTTGTTCAAGCTCGATTGTCTCGTCACCGCTCGGTACAAACGGGACAACACAAGCCAGCGTCGATCTGGTGGAGCTGAATCATTTCTTAGATGATCACGGGCGTGAAGTCTTTCGCCAAGTCGTGTTCTACGACTGGTCACGCAAAAGCAAACAGTTTGAAGTTCGCGCGTGGCGTCTTGTGAAGCACCCTTCGCAATTGCCGCGGCCGCAGCATCTGGGCGAAGGTTTCATGGTCCGTTGGCAAGACAAGTACATCACTCGCGAAGTCATCGCCAAGACGATGCGCGAGACGTACAGTCAAGAGGACCCCGAGCGAATCAATCGCAACATCCTGCCCGAAAATGAACGCCGCCCCCTCTGGCCCGCCGCAGACTAAAACGTTGGAGTCTAGCCTTCAGACGATTCTGGTTTCCTGCGGTGCGTTCCAGGTGTGATTGCGTTGAGGCAGCGATGCTGTGCGATTGAACCCGGGGACTCATCGCTTCGTCCACTACGGGAAGATGTTGGAGTCTAGCCTTTAGGCGATTCTGGTTGCTTGCTGAGCGTTTGAGGTGTGATTGTGTTGAGGCAGCGATGCCGAAGGATCGAAGCCAGGGACTCATCGCTTCGTCCACTACGGTTTGCGTATAAAAAAACAGCCTCGCGTTTTGACGCGAGGCTGTTCTCGTTTTTCATTCGGGCTGATCGGAAGATCAGTCGCGGACGATGGTGCGGCCGTGCTTGGTGATGACAACGTCAACGCATTTGCCACAGCACTCGAACTTGTAGGTCAGGATCTTGCGGCCCAAGAAACCGGGGCGGCAGCCAACGTAGCAAGGAACTTGGCCAGCGCATTCTGCAGGAACGCAAACGGTGACAGGGTACTTGCAGCAAGTGCAAGGATCGACAACGCAGAAAGTCACTTCAACCGGAGGAGCTGGGCAGCAAACAGGTGCTGGAGCGCAGCATGGTGCAGGTGCTGGTTCGCAGCAGCCGGCATCAGCGGTCGAAGGAGCCAGAGTCGACAGACACAGTGCGGCAACTGCCACAACAAACGAGACGCTTTTCATAGGTAATTCCTTCTGGAACAAAGTTGCGAAAACAGGTGCCGCTACCGAAGGAAGTCGAGCACCAAGCGTAGGTGGTTAAGCTTTGCTCGTAGTTAAAGCTTGTGCAAGCCCCCTATCCCACCATCTTTCCTGAGGAATTGAGTTCATCAGCACGATTTGGTCTGGCCAAATCCACGATCGCTGCCGAAACGCCCATCGGCGTCAGGTGACCAATCGATGTTTGAATTCACCGGTGCGGTCTTTGGTTTCCGGTGACTCAATGGATCGAGCGCGCGTTAACGTCCCAGAGTCGCAAGTTGAGATTGCGTTCGAAGTCTTGATTGATCCTCCGGTGGTCAGTTCTGTCACCGCGAGAGTCGTCTAGTGGAGAGCTCGGCAACACTACTGTCGCGGTTGCTTCAGAGGTCAGCGCGAAATGATTCCGGTTGTCTCGGTTTGTGATGCGGAACCCAGGGTCCGTGTGGAATCATTCAGCGTAGCTCTACCGCAGAAGGCAATTCACGTCGGTGTTGTTTCGTGGTGCAGCCAGCGGCGCGATTAGCCTGTTGAATCAATCTGTCAGTTTATTCGGATTGAGTCGACAGTTAGTCAGGGGAGGTCGTGTGTCGATCCGTTTCGTCGCTTCGATCGCGAACCCCTATTTGCTCAAGTACAGCTTCCCGGCCGAAGTGAGGCGCAGGCGATAGAGTTCGGCGCCGTGGCGGATCCAAACTTCGCGGTGTCCCTGCAAGATCGTTTCGGATTCGATAATCGATTGGCTTTCGTGCTGCCGGATGTTGTTCGTTGGCGAAACGTTTGGGGAATCATTTCCAGGTCGGTCACCCATTGCTGCTCCATTCAGGCACCGCACGGCCGAGTCGTATCGGCCGATCGCGCGGGATTCAAAGTGGCTGTGGATCGAAACACAGCGAAGACGAACCGAGTGACCCTTGCAGATGCTGCGCCATTGGTATTGGCCAGTCATGCGAATTAATCCGGTTCGACTCAGGGGCGGCGTTTTGGCTCGTTTCACTGCTCCGGCGTGGACGAAAACACGAGTGAGGCGACGCTATGGTGGCGGAAAATGTGGCTCTAGCGACGTTTATTTCGCCGCATCAGAGCGGATTGGAAACGGCTTTCTTGGGGGCCTAACCTGATCCGGACCGGTCGCTCGCGGTAGACTCGGGCGATTCGGACATGTGCCCTGCTCCACCCAACTCTGACTTTTCCTGCCCCGATCGAATCACCTATGAGTCAAACCTTCGAATGTCAACGCGTCGCAAGCCGAGCCGACCAGAAGGCTTTCATGCGATTGGAGAAAGAGCTTTACAAGGACGATCCGAACTGGGTGACACCACTTTGGGATGAACGCAAGCAGTTGTGTGGTTTCTCGGGCAAGCATCCGTTTTACAAAGACGCCGAGAGCCAAGCATTTTTGGTCCGTAGAAATGGCAAGGTGTGCGGGCGAGTGCTGGCGATTGTCAATCGTGCCCACAACCGGTACCACGACGAACAACGTGGCTTCTTTGGCTTTTTCGAATGCATCGACGATCAGGAAGCCGCGACGGTTTTGCTGGATCAGGCATGCCAGTGGCTGGCCGAAAAAGGCATGACGGATGTGCGTGGGCCGGTGAACCCGAGTTTGAATTACGAAGTTGGGTTGTTAGTCGACGGTTTTGATTCACCGCCAACATTCCTGATTTCGTACAACAAGCCCTACTACGAACGGCTGATCACGGGGACCGGATTCGAGAAAACGCAGGACCTGTTCTGCTACGAAGCCAGTATCGATGACCTCGATGATTTGGACCCCAAGTTGCAGTTCGTGATCGATGAGGCGACGAAGCGGTTCAAAGTCAAATGCCGTCCGATCAGTCGCAAGACCTTCGACGCGGACGTCAAGGCGTTTTTGCGGATCTACAACCAGTCGCTGCAGCGGACCTGGGGCTACGTTCCGATGAGCGACGAGGAGTTGGTCCACCAAGCCAACCAATTGAAATTGTTGATCGTCCCCGAGCTGACCAGCATCGCGGAAATCGACGGCGAACCGGTCGGCGCAGGTTTCGGTCTGCTCGATTACAACCAGGTCCTGAAAACCATGAACGGACACCTGCTGCCGTTTGGCTGGTTAAAGCTACTGCTTGGCAAACGCAAAATCACACGTTTGCGTTTGGTCAGCACCAATGTGTTGCCTGAATATCAAAAATGGGGCCTCGGGCTGGTCACGCTCGCCCGGATCTTGCCTGACGCGATCAAATTCGGAATCGAGACTGGCGAGTTCTCCTGGGTGCTGGAAAGCAATTCGCTCTCACGTGGCACTATCGAGCGCGGCGGCGCGCGAAAAGCCAAAACGCAGCGGATTTATGACCGAAAGTTGTAGTGTTTGGTGCGATCGGTAATTGAACTGTCAAATTGGGGCGGTAAGGCGTGAAACGCTGGCAACCACTGGTCAGCCTTGCCGATAAGCTTCATACTCACGCCCCATTTTATTTCCAATCCTCCGAGCTCCTTGTCTGCTGCCGATAGCCATGCCACGTCAAATTGCCGTGATTACGGGGGTCGGGATCGTCAGCTCGATCGGCATCGGCCACGAAGCGTTCTTCAAGGCGCTTCTTGAACAATCGAGCGGGGTTCGCACCCTCGCCGATCGGATGGATGACGAAGCGATGCCGGGCGATAGCGACCCCGAAGACGGCGTTTGGATCGGCGCACCTGTCGTCGACTTTGACGCCAAGCAATTCGTGCGACCACGCAAAGCGCTGAAGGTCATGTGTCGGGAGATTCAGACCGCGTTTGCGTCAGCCCAGTTGGCTGTCGAGCACGCCGGTCTAGCGGATCAAATTCCAGCAGTGGCTTCCGCAAGTGACTCTGCCGACGAGCAGACTGGCATTCAGCCGGAGCGGTTGGGCACCGTCTATGGTGGCGAAATCTACTTCAACCCGCCGACCGAATTGATGGAATCGATTCGCCGCTGCGTCGACGAAGACGGCGAACTTCATCCCGAGCAGTTTGGCGAAGCGGCCCGCAAAGAGGTCGTGCCGTTGTGGATGTTAAAGTACCTGCCGAACATGCCAGCGTGTCAGGTCGGTATTTCGATCAACTCGCAAGGCCCTAATAACTCGCTGATTCTGGGCGATGTTTCCGGTCCCGCGGCACTCCTGGAAGGATGCTCGTACCTGGACCGCGACTTGGCCGATATCAGTATGGTTGGCGCGACCGGTACCCGAATCGGTTCGATGCGGATGGCCTATACCGGTGACTTGCCGACGGTCGAACGCGGCGATCATGCGATCGCTGATGCGTCGCGGCCCTTTGACCCGGACGCCAGCGGCGTTGTCGGCGGCGAAGGTGCGGCGTCGATTTTGATCGAGACAGAACAGTACGCTGAAAAGCGTGGCGCGAAGGTGTTGGCAAAAATCCTGGGGATCACGTCAAGGTTTTCGCCGACCGAATCGATGAAGCAGATGCGTCGCGACAACGATCGCCAGCCGCAGTACTCACGGGGCGCTGGCGACGCGATCGGATTGGCGATCGAAGGGGCGCTCGAACAGGCGGGCGTCACTGCAAGCGACGTCGCTGTCGTCGTTTCACATGCGATGGGTGATCAACAAGTCGACTCAGGCGAGATCGAAGCACTGAAACGCTGTCACATCACCGCACCAGTGCTCCCCGTGATCGCTTCGCTCGGTCACACCGGTGCCGCAGCTGGAATGATCGAAGTTGCCACCGGCGTATTGATCATCGCCAACAAAACAATTCCCGCGGCGCGGCACAGTGATGTCGCCAAAGAAGTCAACTTGGTCAAGCAAACGACGCCGTTCACCGCAGGCGTCGTGCTGTGCATCACTCATACGACCGAAGGCAGCGCCACCGCGGTGGTCTTGGGACGCTAGTCGCAATCTTCAATCACTGTGTCTTTGCAAGCCAAGTCTTTGCAAGCCAGTCAGCAAAAGTTACTTGCGGCCTTGGGGAATAAACGCGTCGAGTGCTGCCAGATTTGAACCGTCATTTTGGTTGGCAAATCGGACACCAAGAATCGCGATGCGATCGGCGGCTTGGCTGAGTTGTTGCCCGTTGTTGAGTTTTAGTTGGACGCCACCAACGACGTCTAGGATTTCATTCAGCAGCGGTACGTCGACTTTTTGAGCGACACTTTGCAGCCGTTTGGTCGCGCGGCTCGCACGTTGGGCCGAGGTGATGCCAAAGGTGGCCTTTTCGGTGGCCGCGGCGGTGGCACGCAGTGAGGCTTCGAGTTCTGCGATCATGCCAGCGACAAACATCACGCGGAGTTTTTCAGGCGATCGTGTGACGTTCGACTTGCCTTCGGTTTCGATAAAGTTGTGACGGATCGTGCCTTGGCTCCACGAAACGAATTCGAACTCGGTTGATCCCGCTGAGTGACCGCCGACGTTGACGAGTTCTTCGTCCGCAGTCGTGTGGCAGCGTAAGCAGCTTTGTGCGACCAAGTAGACGTTGGTCGGGTTTCGCATTCCGGCGGCAACACTTTTGCCGATGCGTTGTTCGCGGTGCTGTGGCGATTCGGCGAGTCGGGTTAGGTTCGGTCCGCCGTAATCGTGATGCAAGTCCAGCCACTGTTTGGCTTCGCCATGGCAGGATTCACACGAGACCCCTGCGATGACGTTTACGGTATCGCCGCCAGACGATTGCTGTGTGTAGTGGCAAGCGACGCATCGTCCAGAGTGCTTTATCGAGCTGAGTCCCAGTTTTGATGCGATTTGCTGAGCTTCGGGGCGTCGGTGCAATTGGTCAAACGTTTGCGCGTGCGGGGTGGATTGCCACACGGTGATCTCGGGTGCGTGGCATTTCACACAAGCGTCGTTGCCGAGTACCAATTGCGGATCGACTGGCTTGGCCGGATGCAAATATTGGGCGTCACTTGATGTGTCCGCAGTCACCCAACTCGTTTGCGCATCGCTGACCGTTACCAACAGCAGGACTAACGATGTGGCAAGCGGCGCGGTGATCAAGGAGCGGCAAATCATGACGTTGTCTAGAAGGCTTGTGCGGGAGCAGGCATAGTGGGTCTGCGGAAGTCTAGGTCACGTTTAGTGGCCGAAATTACCGGGGGGTAACGCTTCGTCTTGCGGGGGTGGTTGTGGTTTGGATTAATTGAGGGGTGCGGAATGGTCAAAGCCCGCAATCAGCACAATCGTTCTGCCATCAAGGGCGGCGAATTCGGTGGCAAGCTGCGGACTGGTACTCCGGGGCCACTTCGCCTGTGGTTGTGTATATGCTAGGAAGTCCGAAAACCTGTCCGCGATGTCCATCAATCTGTAGTCCTGCAATGCCACGAAGCCGGCTTGGCCCTTTGGCAATCGAGTCAAAACTGGGCGATCATCCTTCGACCAGTTCGGTGTGGCGCGCGGTTCACGTGCAGTTGAAAAAGTCGGTGGCGGTGAAAGTCTTCAGTGCGCCATTTGGTGGGACTCCCGAGGCGCGGCAGACCTTTGCCAACGAATGGGAAACGCTCAAGAAGCTTTCTCATCCGGGCGTCGCGCGTTGCTACGGTGGCGGATTCGAAGACGCCGATGCTTACTTGGCTTATGAGCTGATCGAAGGCGAAACGCTGTCCAGCCAAATCGAACGCAATGGCCGATTGAGCTGGGAAAACACCCTTGAAGTCGCCCAAGGTGTCGCCGAAGCACTTGAGTATCTGCACGGCCAAGGAGTCGTGCACGGCGCCATCGTTCCCGACAAAATCGTCGTCTCGGGATTTGCGCCGGTATTGGTCGATTTGCGGTTGGATCGCTTTGGGTCACCCTTTCGTACTTCGCGTCCACCGAGTGTCGATCAGTTCGCGCGGCAAGCACCGGAGTTGATCGCCCCTGACGTCATCAATCCTTCCGAACACAACAGTGCGGCGTCCGACCTGTATGCCCTTGGGGCGATGTTGTATCACGCGATCACCGGTCGTTTGCCGGTTGATGGCGACACGATCGAAGCGGTCCGGCAAACTGCTTCGACATTCGTTCCAGAGTCGCCGGCCAGCATCGTGTTGCAGTGCCCGGTGTGGTTCGACAAATTGATCATGCAGCTGTTGGAAAAGAACCCAGCGAACCGCCCCCCGTCAGCCACGGCAGTCAAGTTGCAACTTGCCGAAGTCCGCAAGCGTGCCCTTTCTCGCGCCGGCGTTGCCGAGCATGTCAGCAGTGGCTTTAGTCCTCTGCAAGTGACTAACCAACAAGCGAGAGACGAAGCCCGTCAGTTGCTTGGGCGTGGCGTGGTTGATTTGAGCGTTGCGGAAGAGGAAGACGATGAAGTCCCTGACGCCACGGTCTGGCATGATCAGCCATGGTTTTTGATCGGCGGTTTGGTGGCGATTTTAATTCTGTTGGCGTATGTCGCGTGGCCGGCAAGTGAAGCAACGCTGCGGGCTCAGGCCGAAAAACTGATCGCGATCGACACGCGTGCGTCACTCGCCGAAGCAGAGAACCAACCGCTACGCCAGCTGATCGTGCGGTTCCCGGATGGTCCCAATGCCAAGTGGGCTCAGCAGCAGGTCGATCGCATCAACGTGTTGCAATTTTTGCATCAGTTGAAAATTAAGATCAAGAACAACCTTCCGATCAAAGACCAAGGCGAGCTTCTGCATAAGCAGGCGCAAGCATTCGAAGAGAACGGTGACATTGCCCAGGCGCTTGATAAGTATCGCAGTATGGTGACGGTACTTGGTGATGACGCTGACTACGAAACGGCTGTCAATGCGGCGCGGTACAAGATCGGTGTGTTGGGCGAACAATCGGAACAAGCCAGTGACGCTCGTAAAATCGTACAGCGACGCTTGGAAGAAGCTGACGAACTCCTCGCCGAAGGCCAAGTCGTCGAAGCTCGCAAAATTTGGTACAGCCTTGTCGAGCTTTACGGTGACAATTCCGAATTGAAGCCATTGATTGACATCGCGCAATCAAAGCTCGCCGAAAAGTTGCAACGAGATTAATTCACCGTCCCGCGTCCGAATTCTTAAAATTCGCGGGTTCTTAACGGCAAGTAAACGTGCCCGGTGGGCCGGTCAAAGATGATGGTTTCAACACCATTTCTTACGGCAACCTGTTTGGTGTGTTAACAAGATATCAACAATCGTTCGCTAAGCTCTGCACCAGCTCGTAAGACAGTTTACTTACACCTCCATGAGGAGAGGGGCAGGTGCCATGCGTTTAGAAACGCCAGTGGCGGTCGCTGATTCTTCAACGACCACCGCACTTCCCGCAGCCGTGACGCCTGACAAATTGTCGGGAACACCAATCATCAAATCAACGGCTTCCAACGTTACTGCGGTGACGTCCTCCAGCGCGATTTCGTCGCCCAAGCCAGTCCGGACTCTGCTGGTCAGCGATGTGCACCTCGGTTGCAAGCATGCACGGGCGGAGGAGTTCTTGAAGTTTTTGACCGGTTATCGCCCCGAAACGCTGTATTTGATCGGTGACTTTATCGACGCTTGGAAAATCAATGCCGGTTGGCACTGGCCGGAGTATTGCGACCGGATCATCAATCATCTGGTGTACCTGACGGAACAAGGCACCACGATTCACTACGCGTCAGGAAATCACGATTCGTTCTTACGTGGGCCGGCATTTCGGACGTTGTTGCCGGCAGGTTTTCCGCACGTCAATATCGCTGACGAATTCGTCTTTGAAACGCTACGTGGCTATCGAATGTTGGTGATCCATGGCGACCTGTTCGATCTTTTCGAAACACGAGCACAATGGATTTCGAAAGGCAGTTCGACGATTTACGACGCATGCCTAAGTTTTAACCGTTGGGTACAACGTCGATTTTTAGGCGACCACCGGAATCCCTATGGCGCGTGTGCGGCGATCAAAGGACGGGTGAAACGCGGCGTGAAGTTCATCAGTCGCTACGAAAGAAAAATCATGAACCACGCCTCACAGAAAGACTGCGATGGAGTGATCTGTGGGCACATTCACACCCCGATGCTGAAGCATTCCGAAGACACGTTCTATTGCAATACCGGCGATTGGGTCGAGAACTGTACCGGGATTGTGGAGCACCATTGTGGTGCGTTGCAGTTGGTCAGCCGTTACGGCAAAGAAATCACCTTGGATCTTGAACAAGCGCCCAACGGCGATGCTGCTGTGGGACAAATGGAGATGTCGGTCGCATGATTCGAAATTGGATTGGACGGCGTTGCTTTTCTGCGATTCATGGCCGCAACTTGGTCTACAACACTTGCTGGGAAGACCCACGCCTCGATCGCGAAGCGTTGCAGCTTTCTGAAGACGATACGGTGTTGGTGATCACGTCGGCCGGGTGCAACGCGCTTGATTACGCATTGCAAAACCCAAGAGCGGTTCATGCGGTCGATATGAATCCGCTTCAAAATGCCTTGTTGGAACTCAAAAAAGCTGCGATCAAGTCGCTTTCGTTCGATGACTTTTTTCAAGTCTTCGGAACCGGATACCATAACAATTGGTCGAGGATCTATCGCGATCAGGTTCGCCCGAATCTCGCTAGCGACGTCGCCGATATCTGGGACAAGCGACACAATTTTTTTGACGGGACAAGCCGCCGCAAAAGCTTCTACTTTCGCGGAACATCCGGGCTGTTTGCTTGGATGATCAACGGATACTTGAATCGGCCGCGTGGATTACGTGAAGCCGTTCATGAGATCTTGCAAGCCGAAACGGTCGAAGAGCAATCCCAGATTTACCATGCCCGCGGTGTGGACAAAATGCTGTTCTCGCGGCCGATGCGTTGGGCGCTGCGTCGCGATAGCGTAATGGCAATGCTCGGCGTTCCACGCAGCCAACGGATGCAGCTCGATCGTGGGTATCCCGGCGGCATCGGTAAGTTCATTCAGGACCGAATCGAGCACGTCTTTACGCGTATCCCTCTGCACGATAATTATTTCTGGCGCGTTTATTTGACGGGCAGCTACACCCGCGAATGCTGTCCTGACTATTTAACAGAAGCTGGCTACGAGCGACTGTCTGGCGGAATGGCCGATCGCATCTCGACGCACACCGACACGGTCGAGTCGTTCTTACGTGGGCACAACGGAACCATCTCGCGGTTTGTGTTGCTCGATCACATGGATTGGTTGTACGAGCATCATCCGCAATCGCTTTCGGCCGAGTGGCAACGCATCATCGAGCGTGCCGCGCCGGACGCTAGGATTCTTTGGCGAAGCGCCGCATTCGATGTCGACTTCGTTGATCCATTGGTGGTCGCAAACGACGGTCGCCAAACAAGACTTGGCGAGTTGCTTCGGTACCAAAGCGACTTGGCAAATCAATTGCACCAACATGACCGCGTGCACACCTACGGCAGTTTCTATATCGCGGACCTGATCGGAGCGGCGGCGTGAGCGACACGGCACACCTTCCACAAACGCGATCGGGAAAGGGGCGGTTGGCCGACCTGAGAGTGCTTTGGCATCTAATGCTCAGTCCCGTCAAAGGACGCACGCACGCCGAGCGATTGGAAAGTTTTTATGGGGGCCAGGCTGGCGACTATGATTCCTTTCGCGAACGGTTGCTGCATGGTCGCGACGATGTACTCGATCATCTCTGCTTCAATCCCGGAATGAGCTGGGTCGATATGGGCGCCGGTACCGGACGGAACGTTTTGCGTGTCGCCGATCGGATCACCGACATGAAGGAAGTCCTTTTGGTCGACCTTTCGAAGTCGATGTTGAACGTCGCACGTGAAAAACTGAATCAACGCCAACTGGGCAACGCATCTTGCGTGCACGCCGATGTCACGATGTTGGATTTGCCCGATGAAAGCGTGGATATCGTCACGTTCTTTTATTCGTTGACGATGATTCCCAACTGGTTTGCCGCAATCGAAGTCGCGCACCGGATTCTGAAGCCGGGCGGCACCATCGCGGTGGCCGATTTTTATGTCTCACGAAAGTATCCCGACAGCGGGCAGCGGCAACACTCGAGTCTGACTCGGTTGTTTTGGTCGAATTGGTTTTCGGCCGATGGCGTGTATCTCAGCTCGGATCATCCGGCGATGCTACAGCACCGCTTTGAACTGGGCTGTCTGAGCGAGCGATTCGGCAAGGTCCCTTATCTGCCGCTGCTCCGTGCACCTTACTACACCTTTATTGGACGAAAGCCAGAGGTTGGTCATTAAAACGCGATGGGGAGGACATCCGATTCCGCGACACTCGATACGACGTCGACTTTGGTGGCTGGCGTATCGACAAGCCAACCAGTCTCCACCAAGAACACTCAGTCAAGCGGTACTACACCACCGACCGATCGTTCCGCGTTTGTACAACTCTGTCGTGGTTTTATTCGGTATCACGCAAGTCCGTTGAACGTGACGCTGCATTGCTTGACGACGCCGATGGCGGTCTTGGGTGTCTATCTGATTGCCAGTTGGATTCATCCTAATGCATTGGCGATACTTCCGATCGGACACGCGATTTGGATCGCGGCACTCGCGCCGGCGGGGTTGGCATCTCTAAGTGCTTTATTGATCGCAGGGCTAAGCGGCGTCGCGTGGATTTTTCCAGATCAGGTGATCTTGGGGAGCGTGCTGCTGGTGGTCGGATATGTCGGGCAGGAGGCCGCGCATTGGTTCACCGGCGAAGCGACTTTTCAGAGCAGCTATCGCGGATCGGTTCGCTGGCTGCGTGATTTTTCGGATCACACGATTCTATTGTTGCCGTTGCTGATCGTTTCCGCGACACGTCGCAAAAGCACGCCTCTGCGGCTTTTGGTGGCCCGGCAAGCCGTGCTGACAGCGAAGCTCTCGCCCGAGATCCATCGTCAAGACTTCGATACGCTGCTGAATTGGGTTCGACAGCGAACGCCGACCTTGGAATCGAGTACGCATTGGTGGCAACACGATTTGGAAGGTGACGCGGGCGAAGCGTTCTCGCGATTGAGTGCTGACGAAACGCTACTGCAAACGATTCGGCGGTTTCATGGGCCGGGATATGAAGTTCGACCGGCGTACGGGATGAACGAAGTTTATGTCACTGGACCGCCCAAGAAGATCTCATCGGACACCGTGTTCTACATGGGGCATGTCGATGGGCCTTGGGGCGTCTTTCCGGGGGCGTCGCTCTATCGGTGCATGTTGGCGCTCAATGAAAACTTGGAGGTGACGACGCACTATCCAATGGCCGGCTTGTCGCCTGAGCAACCGGTCAGTTATCGGTTGCGACACGGTGATGCGGCGATCTTCGATTTCAATCGCGAGTTGCACTACATCACTCGTGAGCTGCGACCCGACCAGCCAGAGCCGCGGATCAATTTAAAGCTGCACTTTGTGGCGTATCCCAAAACGTGCCGCTGGTATGGGAAGACACTTGAATGGCTGACGACGAAGTACGACATCTCGGCAAGGCATTTGTTTTTGCAGACCATTCGCCCCGACAGCTGGTTTGCCGGTGTCAAGGCGCGTTGGGTGTTGGCTTGGACGAAGATCTTTGAGCTGATAGTGCAGCACGTCGGTTGGACGAACCTGGCGTACGTCGCTTTGGCGGGATTGGTGTCAGCATTCATGGTGCTGGTCGATTCTGTTTCGTCGCTCGGCATGTTTTTGGCGGCAACCAGTTTCGTTCACTATGCGATCTATCTCGGGACGCTGCACGAGCGTTCGCGGATCGCGTTCGCGCGGTTTCGGCGTGACGCGATGTTTTTCAAAACGTTGTCGCTAGGACAGCTCTTCGTGCTGTACGCGATTGCAATTTTTTCTGGCCAACTTGGGTTGCCGGAGATGTTTTCGTTGTTCGGCGTCATGGCAGGATTTTCGTTGGCCGGATGGTCTGCGAAAGTATTGGGCATGACGCGAACGCTGTATTCATCGGAGCTTGGGTTTGAAAAGCCGCAGCGAATCACAAGAGCCCCGTTCGGAACTATTTCACACCCGATGATTATTGGGGCAGCGATCGGGATCGCTTCGATGGGGCTTGCGGAGGGATTCCGGGCCTCGTTTGGCTGGCTGATTATCGGCCACCTCGTCTGTTACGCGTCAGTGCTGGCTCAAGAAGTCGCGGTGCATCGGCGTTGGGAAAAATCTCAGGAATTTCCCGCAAAACAGAATGTCTAACCCGCCTTGGCGTTTGCCCTAAGCCAGTGTCCATGTGTTGAAAAGGTAGCGAGGGGCAATTTGTGAGCCCGTTCGGCGCTGGTAAGACGGGCAATCTGTCCTCGATCGCATTGCCAATCGAACCGGTTCGGCGGTACGTCCCTTCCGAAAATGGCCGGAGAACGCTAACCTTTTGGAAAATTCGACAGTTAATTCCGTCCCACTTTTGCTTAAACGAAATCACGCCAATGAGTGTTGCATCGACCGATATCGATACCCTTGCCGTCGACACCATCCGCACGCTCAGT
This sequence comes from Rhodopirellula sp. MGV, assembly GCF_002251265.1. Lineage (NCBI taxonomy): Bacteria > Pseudomonadati > Planctomycetota > Planctomycetia > Pirellulales > Pirellulaceae > Rhodopirellula > Rhodopirellula sp. MGV. The sequence continues at coordinate 105,092 of NZ_NPDI01000010.1, forward strand.
ATGGACGCGGTACAGACTGCCAACAGCGGTCACCCAGGCACGCCCATGGCGCTGGCGCCGATCGCGTATCAGCTGTTCAATCACACGATGCAATACGATCCGAGCCACCCTAACTGGCCGAACCGCGATCGTTTTGTTTTGTCGTGCGGCCACGCGTCGATGCTGTTGTACAGCGTCCTGCACTTGTCCGGCGTGAAAGCGACCGGCAAAGACGGCAAAGTGCTCGACGAACTGTCGATCAAATTGGACGACATCAAACAGTTCCGCCAGATCGGCAGCGTTTGCGCCGGTCACCCCGAATACGCCGAAGCGGCCGGGATCGAAACGACAACGGGCCCCTTGGGTGCCGGTGTCAGCAACAGTGTCGGAATGGCGATGGCACAAAAGTGGCTGGCTGAAAACTACAACACCGACGAACACACGCTGTTCGATTACAACGTCTACGCAGTGTGCAGCGACGGTGACTTGATGGAAGGCGTTGCTTGCGAAGCGGCATCGCTGGGCGGTCACCTGAAACTCGACAACCTGTGCTGGATCTACGACGACAACAAAATCACCATCGAAGGTGATACCGATATCTCGTTCTCCGAAGACGTCGGCAAGAAGTTCGAAGGTATGGGCTGGAACGTCCTGCACGTCTCGGATGTCAACACGCTGTCGAACCTTGCCGACGCGATCGAAAATTTCAAGGCATGTAGCGGCAAGCCGACCATCATCATCTGCAAGACCACGATCGCTTGGGGCTCGCCCAACAAAGCGAACACCCACGGCGCACACGGTGCTCCACTGGGATGGGACGAAGTCGAACTGACCAAGAAGGCGTACGGTTTCCCACCAGAAGAAAAATTCTACGTTCCCGATGGCGTTGTCGAGCACTTCGACAACAACCTGGGTAAACGCGGGCAAGCCGACTACGAACAGTGGGACGGCGTTTGGTCCAGCTACAAAGCGGCTAACCCGACCAAAGCTGCCGAGCTTGAGGCAATGTTCAGCGGACGCTTGCCAGCCGGTTGGGACAAAGACATTCCCGTCTTCGAAGCCAGCGAAAAAGGCGACGCGACCCGCAACAGCAGCGGCAAAGTTCTCAACGCAATCGCCAAAAACGTGCCATTCATGATCGGCGGTTCGGCTGACTTGGCACCGAGTAACAAGAGCGATTTGACGTTCGAAGGTGCGGGCGAGTTCCTGCCGAATCAGTACGGCGGACGCAACCTGCACTTCGGTATCCGTGAACACGCGATGGCCGGTGCCGTCAATGGTATCTGCTTGACCGGTCTTCGTGGCTACGCTGCGACGTTCTTTGTGTTTACCGACTACATGCGTGGTGCGATGCGATTGTCGTCGATCATGCATCAACCAACGCTGTACATCCTGACGCACGATTCGATTGGCGTCGGTGAAGACGGACCGACGCACCAGCCGATCGAGCATTTGACCGCGTGCCGAGCGATCCCAGGCCTGAACGTGTTCCGGCCTGGCGATGCCAACGAAGTCGCTGAGTGCTATCGCACCGCGATGGAAACCACCGATCACCCTGCCGCGATGGTTCTGTCGCGTCAGAACATGCCAACCCTGTGCCGCACCAAATACGCGTCGGCCGAAGGTTGTGCGAAAGGCGGTTACATCCTGTCGGATTGCGAAGGCACCCCCGACGTGATCCTGATGGGCAGCGGCAGCGAATTGAACCTGTGTGTCACCGCCGCTGAGAAACTGACCGAAGCTGGTAAAAAGGTTCGCATCGTCAGCATGCCGTGCTTGGACCTGTTCGCCCAGCAAAGTGCCGAATACCAAAACCAGGTCTTGCCACCAGCAGTTACCAACCGCGTCGCGGTTGAAGCTGGTTTGCAGATGAGTTGGGACCGTTGGTTGGGCTTAGATGGCAAGTTCGTCGGGATGCACGGCTACGGTGCCAGCGGACCATACAACTTGGTTTACGAGCACTTCGGTATCACCGCCGACGCTGTTGTCAAAGCAGCTGGTGGCTGATCATTGAAAGTCCCGAATCAGCAGAACCGCCCATTTACCGGAGCAAACATGACGCCGATGATCGACGTCGTGTTTCTGCTGATCATCTTCTTTCTGGTCTCAAGCCATTTGGCACGTCAAGAGTCACGGCTACCGGTCGATTTGCCGGTAGCCGATACTCATGACCCTCTTTCGGTTGATCCGGTGTCGTTGACGATCACCATCAACCAAGACCAGCAGCTACTTGCCGGTGGCCAGCCTGTCACGCTAGACGGCTTGGCAACGCTCTTTGCTGAAATCCGCGATCGTGATGGCGAAACCGCTTCCCTGCGGATTCGTACGGATGGCGTCGTTCCGTATCAGGTCGTCGAGCCGGTGCTGCACGCATCTGCGGTCGCAGGTGTCGTGGATATCAAATTGGCCGTCAAAGAATCGCGTGGAAGCTAGCTGATGCGTTTACCTGCGTCCCGTGCCAGCAGCGAATTGGAAGTCAAGATGACGCCGATGATCGACGTCGTCTTCCTGTTGCTGATCTTCTTTGTCTGGACCAGCAGTTTTGAAACTCCCGAGTACGATTTGCCCGGTGCGATCGCCGAGAGTCCCGAAGGCGGAAGCACCGCAAATACCGATTCGCCGCCGCCGGTGGAGCCGTATGACGAAGTCATCATCCGGCTAGGAAAACGCGAGGGCCTGCTGTCGATTCAGTTGGCGGGCGATCCGGTGGAGTCGTTCGAAGAGTTGCAAGAACGGCTGGCCGCGATCATTTCGCTGGGCGTACAGCCGCCGGTGATTATTGATCCAGAAGGCACCGTGCAGATGGAGCAAGCGGTAAGGGCATACGACATTGCCCGAGCCGCCGGTGCGGACCGTGTTTTGTATGCAACGGTCGCACGCTAAGAAACCAAGTCGAGCTTGCTAAATCATCCGCCCAGCCGATTGAATCCGCCACCGCGGCGGCGAGCGTTTCCGACGTTGGGAGTCGCTGTCGCGGGTGTGTTTGGCGTCGCGTTCGGTTGACCCGGCTGATTGGGGTTGGCTGGTTGAGCGTTTCCTTTGGCCTGGTTGTTGAAGGCACGCAGAACTCGTTCGATCGCTTCGTCACTCGTTTTTCCGGACACGGAGATGATCTGCATGTCACCAGCCGGTTTGGCTGCCATGTCGAGTTGGTTGATCATGTCGACAACCAGTTCCAGCAGCGGTTCGCCCTCGGCGCTAACCAGCAGGGTGTTGCCGATGCTGTCGACGCCCATCGACAATTTGCCTTTAAAGGAAAAGTCAACATCGCCTCCATCGCGACCGTTTTCGGTATCGACGAGTCCACTTCCCTGTTGCCGGTCGCGCCCGGAGGATTTCGAACTATCGCCGCCGCCACCACCAGCGTTTCCACCGCCGCCTTGATTGCCGCCACGTTGGAAAGTCTTGTCGTTGCTGCTGAGCAAATCGCGGTAGGCTTCCTTTACCGTTTCGGCGATGCTTTGTGGGTCCCCGTACTGGATTTTGACCAGCTTGGTGTATCGCATTCGACGCTTGTTTACAGGTTCGGCGACGTCCCAGAGTTTGATGAGCTCGGCGATTGTTTTAAGTTGGGATGACGTCGCCCCGCTGACAACGATCGTGTTGGTGTCCGGTTCATAAACGAATCGCAGCTTGTTCGTTTTTCCAAGCCCTGATGGGCTCTCTTCGTTTTGCTGGTCAAATCCATAGATCCAGCGATAAAAGTTGCTACCAGAATCGTCGTCTTCGTCTTCCTCTTCGAAGTACTCTTCAAGATTCAGTTGTACGTATCCGGCCGACTGGTGTTTAATTTTGAAAACGTGGTAGGGCCGCTTGGGCGGTGCGAACTGCAGCATCAGGTTTTCGAGTCGGTCGAGTGCTTGTGTGTTCGGACCGACCAGCACCAAGTTCCCGTCTTCGTCGAGTTCAATCTTGATCGCGGTGTCTTGCGATGAAGCGTCGGTTGACGCCGCGTTTGCATCGATTTCTGCTGTGGGCTCGTTTGTTTGCGGCGACGCGTTTTGGCCAAACAGACGATCGAAATCACTCGCCGATCGGATTTGGGAACGCATCTCGTTGCTGTCAGATTGCAAGTCGTCTTCGGTGGGATCTTGGGCCGCAGGTGTTGCCGTAAAGGTCGTACCCGATCGCCGTTGCCCCGTAGAGGCCTCCAGGCCATCATCGGCTTCGGTATCCGATTCGCTATCCGACGGTTGGCTTTCGTCGTCAGTGTTGGTATCCGGTACAACCGGATCGACAAAGAGTTCTTCGCTGGGCAGTTCTAGCGGTGTGTCAGAAATCTGAGCCCACTGTTGTTTCAGTCGCTGCAAGTACTCGTAGGTTTCGGGAGCGGAGGACGCATCGACGCGGCGGACCATGCTTTTACTTCCACCTGGTGGTGGTAATTCGCCGAGTTTGATCAAGAGGTTGCGAACTTGTTCCATTTCAGAATCGTTCGCCCACAATAGGACTTGGCGGTAGCGGGCATTGGCGGCAACGCGGAATTCGTCTTGGTCTTTTTTGTCGTCGTCGTTACCGCCAAAGGGATAGTACATAAAGCGACGAGAGCTATTGTCATCGTCTTTCTTTTTGTCTTTGCCCATCAGGAACGAAATCGACTCGGCAACTTCGGATGCTTCGAGTCGTCGCAACTGGAGTACTTCAAACGATCGACCGCTCCCATCGAGTCGTTTGATGAGCCGTTCGATGATGTAGCGATCCGCTGCGGAGCCGGAGACGATGATCGCGCGATTGTTGTCGTCGGCTTGAATCTGAGTCGAAGGCTCGAGAACGTTCATCTGAGAGATGATCTCGATCAACTTATCGGGATCGATCGAATACAGGCGAAAGACATCCACGCGCGATTCGACGTCGGAAAGTGAGTTCAGGCTTTGACCAGGGACATCGATGCGGGTGAGAAATTCGGTCGCAACGGCAATCCGATCAACCGGGGCGCGAATGAAGACGGAATTTTGACGTGTGTTTGCGACGATCGAAATGTCTGCGGTTTTGGTAGGGGCCGGAGGTTGGCCACCGTTCTGACGAGCCATTTGCTGCATCATTTGCATTTGCTGGGGCGTCATCGGTGCGGCTTGTTTTTTCTCCACACCAAGGAATTCTTCCAGCATCTTTTTGGCGACTTCGGCAGAGATGTGCCGTAGTCGGAATTCCGGTGCCAAGGCTTCGCGACTTGATTGATTGCGTTCCTGGGAAAGCAATCTGGCAATCTGTTGAAGGTTAATTGCCGCGTCCATGGCTTCCAGCCGATTGGTGGTCGACAAGGCCGTCAATTGGCCGTTGCTACTGACCATCGGCTTGAGCTCTTCAGACATCTTCTGGCTCGAAAGCCAGCCGGTTTCCAAGGACACGCGAACAAATTTGTGGGGCGAAAGATTTTCAAGTTCCGCCTCGCTGACGCGTGGCACCATCGCCGGGTTGATGCCTTGCGTTTTGGCAACGGTGATCCCACCGGGCATTTCCAGCAAGGTGTATCCGCGTGCGAGCAAGTGTCGATTGAAGAGGTCCTTGGTTTGTTCGACGGTATAGCGTCCGGGCGATCGCATGTTGACCCGGTCGGCAGGCAGTTCTTGCCAATCGAGTGGTTGGTCGGCGATTTGGGCGAGCCATTGAACTAACTCGACCCAGGGTTGGTTGCGGAACTGGAACGCGACGCGGCCGTCTTCACCAACGGTGGCCTTCAATTCTTCGGGGTTCGCGTCGTCGGCTTTTTGGTCACCTCGGCGGATAATTTTGGGTTCTGGCGGTTCGGCTTTTGCGTCTCCTGGTGCGGCGGATTGTTCACCAGGTTTCTGTGGCTGATTTCCGTTGGGTGGTTGGCCAGGCGGCTGTCCTGGCATGGGAACGCCGTTCGGAGTCGCGACCGGTACGACCGCTCCTTGGGGCGTCGCCATGACTTGGATTTGTGCCGATACCAATGGCGACTTCAATAGGATCGCGATTGCGAGGCAAAGCAGTAAACGCATTTAGATGAGGGGGAGTGTTGTCGTCGGGGGAAAGGACGGCGCCGCTCCAGGGCGCTCATGCAACTCAACAGTGCATCTTTAGGGTAGACGAACTGGAATAGACATTGTGTCTCGATTTGTTGGCAGATTGGGCAGTTTTTCGCCAAAAAATCGACCTTCCTGAATCCCGTTTCGCTTTGCTAGTTTCCCGCAACGAGCACTGTGGACCGAACCGTTGAGTGACTCCCTGGACGAAGGATGCCTACACGGCTGACACGATATATTTTGGCGGAGATCTTGAAGATTTTCGTCGTTGCGCTAATCGCGTTGACGCTGCTGATCTTGTTGATCGGTGTCGGGCGGACGCTGTTGCGCGAAGGTCTAGGTCCGTTGGCGATCGTTCAGTTACTGCCTTATTTGCTGCCCGTTTCGCTACAATTCGCCTTTCCAGCGACCGCTCTGTTCGCCGTTTCCTGCGTGTATGGGCGGATGGCGGGGGATGGTGAGGTCGCGACCGTCAAAGCGTCGGGTATCTCGCCGTTGCGGTTGCTGCAGCCAGCGTTCATTTTCGCATTTTTGCTGAGTCCCTTCGCGGTTTATATCAGCGATTTGGCTGTTTCTTGGGGGCGTCCGGGAATCAATCGCGTTGTCATGCTGTCAATCGAAGACATCGTGTACCGCAAGATGAGAAGTCAGCATTCGTACACTGACGATGGCTTCTCGATTCACGTCCGAAATGTGAACGGCAAGAAACTCGAATATCCGACCGTGACGATTAGCAGCGGCGGCGTTCCGATCAAGTTTGAAGCCCGTGAAGGTCAGCTCGTCTTGGATGCCGAGAGCGAGCAATTGATGTTGAAACTGGTCGACAGTCGGTGGGTACGTGGCGAATCGCTGCAAATTTTTGCACCCGGTCCGACTGAGTATCCAATCCCCTTGTCTGATTCGCCAGACGGCGAGGATCAGGAGTCGACCCGCCCGGGAGATTTGCCGCTGCGAGTGATTGGGACCGAGCGGTTGCGGCAAGACGCGCGTACTCATGAGGCGGCTGGCGAACTCGCCGCACAAACGAGTTTCTCCATCCTGACCAGTCGCTACGAAGAGATCGTTGATGGTAAGGGACGTGAGCGGCGTGCTGAGCTAGACGCAAGTCGTCGTCGTTTGATGCGTTTGAAAATCGCCCCATGGCGTCGTTGGGCGGAGGGCTTCAGCTGCTTTTTCTTTGTTTTGATCGGTGCCCCGCTGGCGATGATTTCGCGTACCAGCGACTACTGGACCACGTTTGGGCGCTGCTTTCTGCCCACATTGCTGATGTATTACCCGTTGTTTATCCTTGGCCTCAATCAAGCGAAGGATGGTGCGATCCCTCCCTATGGGGTGTGGTTGGGGAATGTAGCACTTGGGGCGATCGGGATGATTTTGGTGAATCGTGTCCGCCGTTACTGAGCGAGTTGTCGGTTTCGGACGCTAGCGATAAGCCATGATGTGAATACACTGCGCGGTTTTAGCGGCGCAGTCCATCCGGGGGTCAGACCACCGAATTCGCCGTCTTATCTACCCACGCCTCGAAGTCTCGTTTTAACGTCGTCCTGCGACCGAACTGTCATGACAAGTGAAGCCTGCCAAGCGTTTGTTCAATCCATCGAAGATCGCACCTGTAAAGTTGGAATCATCGGTCTCGGCTATGTCGGCTTGCCGCTGATTGATGCGTTCATCACCGCCGGTTTCAGTTGCTTTGGATTCGACGTTGACGCCAGCAAAGTCGATTCGCTGTTGGCCGGCAAGAGCTACATCAAGCACATCGGCAACGAAAAAATTCAAGCTTGGCTGTCCAAGGAAAAGTTCGAAGCGAGTGCTGATATGTCGCGGCTGTCCGAGCCAGACGTTCTGTTGATTTGCGTTCCCACGCCACTCGATTCGGCCCGCGATCCTGACTTGTCATACGTCGTTGGAACTTGCGAAGCGATCGCCAAGGCACTGCGTCCCGGGCAGTTGGTCGTTCTAGAGAGCACGACGTACCCCACGACAACTCGCGATGTGATGGTTCCGATCCTGGAAGCCGGTGGATTGGTTGCGGGAAAAGATTTCTTCGTCGCATATAGCCCTGAACGCGAAGATCCAGGTAACCCTGACTTCTCGGCGGCAGGGATTCCCAAGGTTGTCGGTGCGATCAACGAGGACAGCCAAGCGTGTGCCGCGAAGCTATACGGATCGGCGGTTGCTGGTGTTATCCCGGTCGGGAACTGTGAAATCGCCGAGGCCGCCAAGGTTTTGGAAAACATTTATCGTGCGGTCAATATCGCACTTGTGAACGAACTGAAGACCTTGTTTGACAAAATGGGGATCGACGTTTGGGATGTGATCAATGCTGCCAAGACGAAGCCATTCGGTTTCCAGGCGTTTTATCCTGGCCCAGGGTTGGGCGGTCACTGCATTCCAATCGACCCGTTCTATCTTTCGTGGCTCGCTCGCAAGCAAGGCAGCACCGCCCGCTTCATCGAATTAGCAGGTGAAGTTAACCGCGCAATGCCTAATTACGTTGTCTCGCGGACTGCAGAGTTTCTCAACGAAGCACGCAAGCCAATCAACGGCAGCAAGATTTGTTTGTTGGGGATGGCTTACAAGAAAGACGTTGACGATCCCCGTGAAAGCCCATCGTTCGAGTTGATGGAGCTGCTATTGGCTCAGGGGGCTGACCTGACCTACAGCGACCCGCACGTGCCGAAGTTGCCCGCAATGCGTCACTATGACTTGCCAGCGATGGAAAGTCAGGAGTTGACGCCAGAGTTCTTGGCAAGCTGCGATGCGGTGCTGATCGCGACCGATCACACGGCGTTTGACTATGACGCGATCGTCAAACACTGCTCGCTTGTCGTCGATACGCGAAACGCGACACAGAATGTCAGCGAAGGTCGCGAAAAGATTCGCAAGTGCTAGGGCGCCAGCCAGGGCGTGACCTGATTCTTCATTTGGTTTCGCACTGGCAATGCGATCGGGTTTTGATAATCCGGTGGACGCATTGATCGGTCATCTGGACCGATATCTGGTAGTGGGAACGGATCGTGGACAATCGCGTTGGCCTGTTGGTAATTCATCGGGCCAGGCGGTGCGATCCAGCCACGATCTACCATCGCTTGGCATCCACCACTGCAGAGCACCAAGGCAATCACAATCAGCGAAGGGAGGGACTTCATCGTTGGTTCAGGAGAGAGTGCAGAACGCGTCACCCTCGCAGGGTACCGAACAGAGTGGATCGGGCGAAAGAGCGTTCTCAGTTTCACCGAATGAACATCAAAGGCAGCCTCTTTCTTAAGCGAATGTTCATTCGGGTTGCCTATATTCGCAAACCATCAAATTGACGCACGGACTTTTCTCCAAGTCGGCTTCTCTGGTTTGCTCAAAATCTCGCTCTTGCAGACAAATGGCTCTCGAAAAGGCACGCGATGGCGCGTCGAGACCTCGCCATTCCTGATCGGCCGCAACGATGATTGTCAGCTCACGCTGTCATCGCGAACGGTCAGTCGACGACACTGCATGATTGTCTTTGACAGTTCAAGTGTGTTGATCAAAGACCTCAAGAGTCGCAATGGCACACAGGTTGGTGGCGTGACCGTTTCTGCGGAAACTCCTGCACAACTCTCGCACCATACCGAGTTGCAGATCGGCAAGTACACGTTCCGGCTTTCGATTCGAGATTCAAAGACCAACGAGCCCTATCGGCCTGGGCTTCTCGATCTGTCCACGCTCTCCGGCGCCGAGGTCGACGCGACCCCAGAAACACAGGACGCACAACGCTTGATCGCAGAGCTTGACGACTTGGCATCAAGGTTGGAGGGAGGCGGGAATTCCAGTGTGATCGAGACGACGAACCTGCGGCATGCTGCAGAGGACGACACCGCCAAAGCCACATCGGATGCCAGGGAGGACAACGATGCAGCGAAAGTCGAGTCGTCTAGCGAGTCGAAACAGTCCACCGCAGAGGAGCAGCAGCGATCGGAAACCGATTTGACTGAATCCGGCGATGGGCCACAAAAGCTGCCCCAGCACCTTCGCCCAAAGGGGCCACGTGATAGTCAAGATGCCGCCGCGGAAGCATTGCGGAACCTCTTTATTCGCTAAACGAGGGATCGCTTTGACGGCAAGGTTTGCCGGTGACGAATGTTTCGCGCGTGAACAAAAAAAGCGGCGTCAAAATTGACGCCGCTTCAAGTTGCATTCGAACGAGCTTGCCGGAGACGTGACTACTCGGCAGCTTCGGTCATCGCGAGTAGTTCGTCTTTGCCGATCCGATCACAGAAATCGCCAAGCGATTCGCCCTCTTGGCGGTTGGCTTTGAAGATCTTCGCGATGCTGACGATTTCCGAAACGATTTCGTCGGAGGGGACCAGGTCTTTGTAGACGTATGCCAGTCGGTTACCGAGCCATCCGCCGCCGAGGAAGAACGTGTACTTGTCTTTGGCTTTGCCCACCAAAGCGATGTCAGCGTTGTATGGGCGGGCGCAACCATTGGGGCACCCGGTCATACGGATCGTAAAGCGTTCTTTGTCGAGTCCCAGCTTCGCCAGCGGTTGTTCGAGATCGTCAATCAGGCTTGGCAATCGTCGTTCGCTTTCGGTGATTGCCAATCCGCAAGTTGGCAGTGCGACACATGCCATCGACCAGCGGCGGACGGTGCTGGTTTCTTCGGTGGTCGGTGCACCGTGCTTTTTGATGATCGCGATCAGCTTGTCTTGATCGCCGGGATCGATGTCCGTGAAGATAATGCTTTGGTATCCGGTCATCCGCATTTCGGTGCCGAACGTGGTGCAGATCTCGCGCATCATCGCTTTGAGCTTGATTTGGTCGTTGTCGTACAAACGACCATTTTCGACACTCAGGCCATAAGACAATTTGCCATCGCCTTGTTCTTGCCAGCCCATGTGATCGTCGACACCGGTCACGTCGTCTTCAACACAGTCTTTGAGCGGTTCGCCGAAGTACTCTTCAACCGCGCGGCGGAACTTTTCGATTCCCCACTGGTCGACGAGGTACTTCATCCGAGCGACTTTGCGGTCTTCACGATTGCCGTAGTCGCGTTGGACTTTGATGACCGCTTTGGCCAATTCGATCGCTTGGTCGGGAGTGCAGAACGCCATGCGTTTTGCAGCGCCGGGTAGGTGCGTTTGAGTGCTGGGGTGGTCCCCATGCCGCCGCCAACCAGGACGTTGTATCCGATGATTTCGCCATCGCGAACGATCGCCAGATACCCAAGGTCTTGGGTATAGATATCGATACAGTTGTCTTCTGGAAGTGCGATGCCCATCTTGAATTTACGGGGCAGGTATCGCGGTCCGTAGAGCGGTTCGGAAACGGGGCCGCCGCCTTCGAGCGTCTTTTCGCCGGTTTCAGGATCGGTTACCCAGAGCTCGTGGTAGGCGGGAGTCTGGGGGGCCAGGGCGACCGTCATTTCGTCGGTCAATTGAGCCAATTGGTCATGGACGCCACCGACGCGTTTGGCGGGACAGCACATGATGTTTCGGTTTACATCGCCACACGCTGCCAGCGTCGACAGTTCCATCGCGTTGATCCGATGAATCGTCTCACGCAAGTCGTTTTTCAGGATGCCGTGCAGCTGCAGCGTCTGGCGGGTGGTGATCTTGATGGTCGAGTTGCCAAGCTCGTCACAGAGGTCCAGTTGGGCCAGCATCTGCTTGCTGGTGATTCGACCGCCGGGGATGCGGCAGCGGACCATCATCGAGAACGCTTTTCCGCCACCTTGTTTTTTCAGTTCTGCCCGTTTGTCGCGGTCGTCTTGCTGGTAAGTCCCGTGAAACTTCAACAATTGGATATCGTCTTTATTGAAGTGATCGGAATCGGCAGCCAATTCTTCGCCGATCGAGCCGCGCAAGAACTGGCTCTCTTCTTTGATCTTTTCAACGGGGCTAAGCTTTGACGCTTCGGTAGACATCGAGTGAAAAATCCTGTGTGATAACGACTGGCGGTTCGACAGTGTGCGGACTGTCAAATCTAAGCAAACTATAACGGCAGCACCGCGTTCCCACTATGGCGATGTCACCTTCGACAAAATGGTTTTTTGCGGCAGCGGTGCGACAGGCAAGGTACGAATGAGGCTGGCATGATGGCAGAGAAGCTGGATGGAAAGCAGGTCGCGGCAGAGATTCGCGAGGAAGTTGGTGAGCAAGTGAAGCAATTTGTCGCAAGCGGAGCCCCAGCGCCGTGCCTTGCGGCTGTCCTCGTCGGTGAGGACCCAGCGAGCCAGGTCTATGTTCGCAACAAAGCTCGCGCCTGTGAAAAAGCCGGAATCGAGGGGCGTACCCACCGTTTGCCGGCCGACGCAGGACAAAAACAGCTGTTGGAGCTGGTCAACCAGCTCAACGCCGACCCCACCGTCAACGGGATCCTGGTGCAACTTCCCCTGCCGAGTGGTCAGGATTACGACGAACGCGAAATCCTGGACGCTGTGGACCCGTTGAAGGACGTTGACGCGTTTTCTCCGGTGAACGTCGGATTGTTGATGCAGGGACGCCCGCGTTTCCTGCCTTGTACCCCCCACGGGATCGTTCAGTTGCTCCATCGCGCGAAAATTTCGTGCAGCGGCAAAAAGGTTTGTGTGGTCGGTCGCAGCGATATCGTCGGCAAACCGATGGCGATGATGTTGGCCCAAAAGTCGGGCTCCTGTGGTCCAGACGTCGCGAACGCGACGGTGACGTTGGCACACAGTCGAACCGCCGATTTGGCGGCGACCTGCCGGGACGCCGATATCTTGATCGCTGCCGTCGGCCGCCCCGAAATGATCACCGCTGATATGATCAAGCCCGGTGCGGTCGTAATTGATGTTGGCATCAACCGTGTCGGGGACAAACTTGTCGGCGATGTCGACTACGCCGGTGCCTGTGAAGTCGCATCGGCCATTACCCCGGTGCCCGGAGGCGTGGGGCCGTTGACGATTGCGATGTTGTTGCACAACACCTTGATGGCCGCGAAACTGCAATCGGCAAGCTAGCTTGCTCGCTGCGAACTAGCCTCGCGATTGATCACGAACGAGCCCGTTGGCCGAGCTTTTGGTCGCGGGCCGTCGCGAGCGCAGTCGAAATGCGGGAATCGTGATCGCCACGATCATAATCGTCAACGCAATCGGCAGCGGTACCACGGCGGTGCTCAGGACGGCGATCGCGAGCACCCAAACGCTAGGGTGTAAGATCCAGCGTCGGTATCGGCCGCGGAACGGCCACAGCAACACAATTGCCAACGCGAACGTGACCAGCGTAATCATGTTGAACAAGCTGCGTTGCAGGATCTCATGCTTAGCGAATCGAAGTTTCAGAACGGGGACTTCGTCGAGTGTTTGCAATTGCCGCGTTTCGAGTCGCTCGTAGTCACGAAATCTCGACAGGGATAATAAAGGTCTTGGCAAAGAGGTGTCCGCCGTCATGAACCGGCTGGCAAACGCCAGCAACCGTCGGTCAAGTTCGGTCCAGCGGGGATCGATCGGATTTAGCGATGGCGGTTCAGTTGTCGCCGACGCACTGTCTGTTTCCGCTGTCGCATCGGCGGAACCGATTGGCTTGGGTGTCGGGCTCTCGGCAACTGGACTGTCGGAGGTTACTGCTGCCGCGTCCGGGCGAAAATGATGGCCGGCGAGCGTGGCGATCGTGTTGTAGCGGGCGATCCAAGGCAATAGCCAACGCGAAATTTCGGCGTCACTGCGTTCGGCCAAAAGGTCTCGCGATCGCTCAATCGCGACGACCACGCTTTCGGCAAGTGACAACGCCATGTCATTTGCGGCAAGGTTGTTCTCTTCTGGCCGAAGTTCAGACGAATCGGCGATCGAAAGGATGCGTGGTGTTTCGACCGATGGGGCGCGATAAATGGTCAGCCACTGTGTACCGAGATCGATTCCGAACGGTTGACACAGGTAATCGCGAATTTCTCGCTCTGGTGCAGTGACTTCTAAGAACACTTCGATCGATTGTGGCAACCGACTGTATGCGAGCGGAATGCGAATCTGTTTTTGCTCAGACAGTTGCGATTGATCGAGTAAATTGTTGGCCGCGAGTTGCATCGATAGGTCGATTTCGCGTTGGGCGGCCCAAACACCTATGCACTTCGCTTCTAGAGGCAACGCTAACGCGATCTCTTTACCCTGCTCAGGAAGAACATCAAAACGTTGGTAAACAACCGCTCGCTCTCCTGCCAAAAAGACCCTCGCATCGCAGCTCAATACGACGGGGTCGACGGCGGCTTGCGATAACGGCTCCAACTGTACCGACCAGTTTCGTCCGACAATGGTGTAGGCGGAATACATTTCGGGTTCCTGGACCAGGTCACCAAACGGCTGTGACCATTCTGAACCGAGTTGCCCGTCCCGCACTCCTCGTCGACGCCAATCGATTGCTTCGGTGGTCAATCGCTTTGGAAGTGCAATTACACGCTGCCCGTTCACATTGCCCAGCACCTTGATATCGGGAACGGTGACGCGACCCTGATCACGGTTGTCAAGTTTGCAACGCACCAGAACTCGCTGTTGTGTTCCCTCGCCACGCTTGCTGGCGTCGCTATCGAAATGGATACGAGCCACGCTGACGACGGAGTCATTTGAGTTACGTACTGACCAAACATCCGCATTTTCGACTAACACGTCGCGCGCCCACGCACCCGGGATTTGGACGTCCACATAATCTGGAACACGGTTCGAAGTCAGTTGCAAGAACGTGTCGCAAGTCCACTGGCCATCAAGGTATCGCATCAGAGAAGTTTGGTCGCAGTTGACCGCGGCACCTCGCGGCAGCTTGCGAACGTTCAAAGAATTGAATGCGAGTTGCGATCTTCCGTCGTCGCTTGTCGTCGCCGCGAGCGTAGGCGGCGTTGATTCCACGACCGGAAGCTGTCCGGCAAGTAATTCTTGTCGTCCAACGCTTGGCGGTTGGATTGCGGATGCTTCCGAGTCACGAATCACGTCGACACGTACATGCTTGGAACGCGTTACACGGTAGCTGATTGAAGGTCGCAATGAGCCCAGCGTGTCAAACAGTGGCACTTCTACCTTGCCGTCACCCGGAAGCCCTGCCTGGCAAACCAGTTCGATTTCCATTTGACCGTCGATCCGCCGATCGCCGAGCGACACTGCCAAGCGGCCGTCTGGCAAACGTGTTTGAGCGGGGGCGGTGATCGGTTCGCTATTGATCGATTGCCGTAATAACTGAAATTGCTTTGGGATCGCCAACAGAACGCGGTTGGTGACCGGTCTTGGGTCAATCACGATGGCGTTCAAAGTCAACGTCAGCGATTGTGAGTCGACGTGCAGGTGGTGCTGCAAAACCAGCGATGCTTCGGCATCTTTATCACGCCAAAGTGCGAACGATGGAAAGTCGTCATCGACTAAAAATGCTCTGGCGAGCGGACCTGAATACCCAACCCAACGATTTAAAAATTCGTCAGAACTGACCGCTACTGAGGACGATGTCGTTTCAGTCAAACGGACCGCAGGCGCAGATTCGATGCCGAACATTGTCTGCATCGGCTGGCCCGAGTTAGTTGCGACTACATCCGGGACGGGAAGCAATTTGCGATCTTCGGTCGACGTGGGATCGTTCAACAGCGACGGCAAACGCCAGAATAGGCGAATTGGGGCTGGGGAATCCGATTGCTTGATGAATTGATAGACACCAACGGTGCTGAGCGCGGATTGCTCATCAAGTGGACCTTCGGCGCGACTGCGTTGGCTCAATCTCCATGAGCTTGGGTCAAGATTGGTTGGTGGTGGGCCAAGAATGGTCAGGGAAAGTGTTTGCCCGCTTTCGATCAGCGAATCCGATTTGATTTCACATTCGACGATCGTCGATTGAACGCCCGACGCAATACGATAGGTCCGACGAAGTGGCTGTGTGCGACCGGTTTCGGAGCGACGTTCACGATGGCACTTAATCGCAATTTCACTGACCGGTCCCAGGTCCGCTTCATAGCGTCCTAGTTCGGGGCGTGAAAGAGTTTTTCCATAGGGCGTCCCCAGCGATTCGATGACGATTTCTCGCGGGGCCTCCACAATCAAATTGGCCATGTGAACCGTAGGGATTCCCAGGCGAATCGTATGTGTCAAGCTCTCGTTTTCGGTTGCGGTATCAACCTCCGATTCAGAAGCTCCGTCCGCCGATGACGCATCGCTGTCGATGACGGTGCTACTTCCATTAGAAGAGACCGCTATGGTTGGAACGAACGTGACACGAAGCCCGAATTGGCGAGCACGCGGCGTATCCAAAATCACCCCTGATTTTGTATCGATTGTGAAGCGGGCGATTTGGGCTTCGTCGCCATTGAGCACTTCGATGCGACGAATCGAATCGGGACGCAATGGCAGGTGCAGCTTCGTCGACTCGCGTTGCGTGACGACTTGGTATTCCGCTTGGATTTCAGCGGTCAAGTCGCGCGTCGACTCTCGGGACGGTTCAAGGATGATACGATAGCTTGCCGATTGAAACTGAGCTTCGAGGGCAAGCTCTGGGTTAACACGATTCCGGATTCGGTCGTAGTCACTCTTCGATAAGTAAACTTTGTCTCCGGTCGGTTGATGAGAACTGTCGAGTGGCAGCAATAACTCGATCGGCCCACCATCTTGAGTCGAGGGAGGATCAACGGGAGCGGGTTGCGCGGAAACCGTATTCGCGACACCGAAGACCAAACCGATAATGAACACCCAGATCGATAAAGTCACCGAGAAGTCCGGCGACGCTTTGCCACCGGTCGGGTGTTGTGTTGTTCCATTCGTCTTAACCACATTGTCGTCTGGGACGTCAAACTTTCGGTGATCCGTGATCACGTGCAGCAGCCCGCCGAGCGCGATCGGAACGGCGACCCAAATCATGATCGGCAGTTGCCATTGCCAAAAGATCACCGACGCACTGGCCGCGAGCACAACGCCAATAAAAAGAAGGTTGATCCCCAGACGCAGGTACTTGGCCAGCATCCAGGATATTTGAACGACGGCCAATGCGAACAACCAGCTGATTGCCAAAGCGATCTGTCCCGGCATAATCCAGAGCGTCACCCGCGTCGTCTCTAATCCAATCGGAATTGCATTGTCATTCGACGTGGAAGTCCCGGCCGTCTCGCTGTCTTGTGACAATTGCTCGACCGCCGAAGGAGAACGCGAAAGATGCAATAGAAACGACGTCGGATCAGTCTCGTATTTGATCTGCTGCTCAAGGACGTTGCCTTCGATCGCAACACGTGGTGCCACACAAGCTCGCAACCAGCCTTCCGATTGGTGTCTCCGCCGCATGGTCAATGAAACTTTGTCCGTCGGCAGCTCGGGGGTAAACCAGATGCCGTCATTCGATTGGCTGATCTGCGGAGTTTTTCCGTTTAGCTGTAAACTAACGATTTCCAAATCGTCGTCGTGAACGACATGAATCAATTTGCGTGTCGACAATTCCGCAGAGAGTTGGACGACGTCTTCCAGACGCCCGTTCGCGATCACTTCGGTGGTTTGTTTCCAAATCAAGCAGCTACGTGATTCTGCCGGGACACGGTGGATCGTGATTTCCGGGCGAAGTGCCGGGTCATATCGCAACCGCTGTGAAAGATCGTCGTTTTCAGTGTCGTCATCGGTAGGCGGAACGACATCATCACCGGGGACAAGCGAAACGCCTTCCGGGATGTTGGTGATTTCCCATGGCTCTGCCAAAAACAAATCCGCGTTTTGGCTGCTATCATCGCGAACACTCGGTAGCTGCAATTTGACTTGGTTTTCGGGAATTGGAAGGAAGCGTCGCCCGATCAATTCGTAATCCGTGAATTCGCGGCCTTCGAGTCGAATGACATAGGTGCCCAACGGATCGTCGGCCGGTACTGTGATGTCCGATAGCGGCAAGCTAACGGTGGCCGATTGGTCGACCCGACGAAGTGACCAGTCGAATGCTTGTGTGTGTTGCGTTCCGGTTAAGACACCGAGTTCACGGATCGGTTGCGAGGTTAAGGAGCGAATCACAATGGTTTCGACCAATCCGCCGTGCTCGTTGGTCAATACATGTTTCAGCGAAACGCCAATCGAAACGTCAACAGGTTCCAATTCCAAGGCCGGAAGTTGGCCCGAGTCGGATTGCAACAAAACCGTTTCGGCATTGGGTTGGAAAAAGGCGACGGCTTGTTCGTCAAGTGACTTGAGGTCGACACGATCGGGCAACAGAACACTGTCACCGTTCCAACGCCGTCGACCCGGTGCTTGAACAGCAATCACATAAGGCGTCAGGCTATCATGCGGACGGACGATCCATGACGAGGGCACACGCAGGTTTTCGCGGTTGCCGAGCAAGTTGCGTCGCGAGACGATTTCCAAATCGATTTCGGGTAGTCTGGATTCCGAAGGCGTGGGCCAAACCGAGAACGAACGCGACTTGGGACCAACATTGATACGTCGGCCCGATTGAATGATGCGGACTTCCTCCACCAACCAATCTTGGTGAGAATCGATCGTCATCGGCGACAGGTCAGAATCGGAAAGTTGGTAGCGAATTCTTGTGGTCGCGTTGATTGCATGAACCGGTTCTTCGCTGACCCGCACTCGCGTCCAAATGTGTTCGGTAACACGCGACCGTTTGTGAATCAATCCGATCGTGGACCAAACTAAATCGTTCGAAGTCCCGTCCGACATTGAAACGATACTGGTCGATGGCCCTTCGCCGGAGAGAATTGTTTGGTCTGGTGAGACGACTTGCTGCACCGACTGTTGCCAGCCTTCCGGCAGGTTCCACTTCGCAACCTCAATCGGCCCATTGATCGTGACACGTGCGGTCGTCGTCGTCGGACTCCAGAACACGCTTTGGTCCATGGGGACAACCGACGGCAGCGGACACAAACCGTCGGCTAGATTCCAAGCCGAGTTTCCAGTCACGGTCAGCGTCATTAACTCGCTGATCGATTCATCGGGACTCGTGTCTGGCACTCCTTCTTGGACCGGCGGCGCATCGTTTTCCGGAAACTTGCCGGGGATTTGAATGTTGATGATCGCTTGTCCGTCCGTTCGCCGAATCACTTGGAAGTTTGATTCTGCAAAATTCAATCGCACGTCAGCGACCATGCCGACGGGACAACGCAAGCGGAGTTGATCGCGTCGCTGTGGCATTTCGAACGAAAGGTGGTGTGTCCATTTCACACCAGAATCATCGATTTCGTACTGCTTAGATTCGCGTCGAACGATCATCGCGTGGCCGCCAGATTCGGAGACTCGTTTCCGCGCGAAAATCTCCACACGCTGTAGCCCGCCGGCTTCCAAGACGTACCATCGGATCTCGCCTGATCGTGTTTGCACGTCCGCATCCGGAGGTGGACCGGCTCGTTCAATAAGTACACCTTGACGCGTTTCCAGCGTCACATCCTGGTCGACCGAGAGGATCAAACGTGTTTGGGCCGAACGCGGCAATCGCAGGTCGAACTTCCGAACCGAACCGACTGCTTCGCCTCGGAGCGTCCAACCGAATTGGATCTCGGACCGGCGTGCTGCCAACCGACTCGCATCGAGTTCATCGCCGCTGCGATCGGTGTCTGCCGCAGCGGTTGATTCGTCGTTGGCCGGATCGGGGGCGTTATTGTCCGCTTCCCGAGCAGGAACGACGGCGATTAGTTGGCCGTCGACGTCAACCTCGAATCGAGACTGTGCCAAGCCGCTCGGACTCGCGGCGCCACGGACGATTGCGCGGCGCGGGGTGATCGCCAAGTTGACACGTCCCAAGTTTTGACGCACGCCATGGTCGGCGGCGTGTTCAAACACCAATACGCTTCGATCACTAATTAGCAATTGGTCATCGAGTCGAATATCGTAAAACGAACTCAACAATCGCGTTTGCGTTTGCCGCTGCGTTTGATCTTCGGTTTGACGTAACAACTGATGCAACTCACCGAGTGCGACCGGAATGAAGTCTTTCGGGATCAGGCCGACGAGCTGTGATTGATAGACACCGATCGGCCGGAAAGGCCGGCCGTCAAAGTGATCGATCGGTAGCGTCACGCCAACGGATTCGTCGTTCGGGGATTCGACTTCAGCGTCAACCGTCGTTGCCGGATCGCTACCGCCTGGCGTTGACGCTTGCGTCGGATCACTCTCGGGGGCCTGAGGTTCTTGGCCGAGCAATGAACCGGGCGTGAGCAACGTCAGTGCCACAATCGACAAGGTCAGCAAACGACCGGCGATCACGATGAAACCTCGTCCGGCGCCGTCGTGATGTCTTCGGGGCCGATCGAATGTGTCACCGCAATACTGCTCGGTGAGCGAAATTCAGCGGGGCGTCCGGAGCGCGACGAGGGAGCGTAGCGTGATGCGGTTGCACGAGAGACTTGACTGCTGCTGAGAACACGCGATGGCGTCGGAATCACCAAGCTGCGTATCGCGAGCATCACCGCGACGACGATTAGAGCCATCATCGAAACCTGTCCGACCAGCACCGTCGCATCGGGAGCAACAAATAGCAATCCAGCAATCGCAACAATTCCCAACAGCAACGTCACCGGGTGACGTGTCGCCGGAAAATAGGTAAGGATCGCGGTGCAAAAGACGATTAGATTTGCGACTGCCATCCAGATCAACGTGCGAGTCGCCGTCAGCGCTTCAAAGGCACGGTCATCCATCGCCGAGAACAGATAACGGTTGCCGCTGTTCGGCAGCGGAGTCAATTCGACGAATTCTGCGTCGGCTTGAACCATTCGGTTTACTAACGCCGTTTCGCCCAGCAGTGGTTGGCGTACCAGCCATCGGTCAAACGTCCATTTCATCAGTCTTCCGACCGAGGGATTGGCACGCAGCAGGTGACTATTAAACGGCGTGGTCAATTGCCAATAGACTTCTTGCACGCCCGGGCCAAGCGTTGCGATCGGTGCGACGTTTTCGATGAGTCCGGTGGCCGGACGATCGTTCCACAGACGAATGTCGACAACGTGACGCTGCCGACCTTCCTTCGTAAGACGCAGTATCAGCTTTTGTTCGGCGACACGAAACGCGGCCGGTTGGCCGTCGACCATCACCTTGATGTCTGGGTTGCTGCCCGCAGCCAGTTGGGCTCGCAATTCACCGGCGCCCTCGACGATTGCGATCATTTGGTCATGCTGTGCGACCTCGTTCACAATCGTTCGGGTGAATACCTTTCCAATAGAAAGTTCACTCTGTAATTGCGCCTTCGGCGACAATCGCAATTGGATTGGTGCCTTTGGCAAGTTGCGATATTTCAGGTTGGTACCGTCGGCAAAGTCATCGACCGGTTCCAAGACGTTCTGTTGGTCGCCCAGTAATTCGACATCGATGTCCCCGCGCAGCGTGATGTCTTCGACCAACGGATATGGCATCGCAAAAACGGCCGAAGCCGATTTGTCTTTTTCGGCAGCACGAACTGGCCAGCCACGCTGGAAGCGAATTTCCATCGCGCCGTCTGCCAACGTGTCGGAAACGATATCAAAGTAGTCGACGTCGACTGATTCGCTAGCGATCGATTCTGTCGCCGGATCGATCTTCACTGGGACCAAGCTAGCCGGGCGACCTTGGACGAGGACGCTCCAGTCTGGCTTCGTCTTCGTCGGAGTTTCACTGATCGTTAAGGGCGCAGGTTTGTTTGAATTTGTCGTCTCTGTCGTCGAAGTAGCGGTCGTGCTGGACTCGACCCCAGTGACTCGTGGGACCGCGATACGCAAACGCCCTTCGAGATCGGTTTGTGACTGTATTTTCCAACGGACCACCGTATCGACTTGCTCGACTTCCAATTGAACTTTGGCGTCCAAGGAATCAAAGACCAATCGCGGTGGCTGTTCGACAAGGTCCCCGATCACTCGTGCTTCGGCATCCGAAGGGACGATCGCAAATTTACGCAGCGATTCGTCTTCTTCGGAGTCTTCGGTCGGCTGTCGCTGCAGGTTTTGTGAGCGGCCAAGATCAACGACCAACGCCTTACGTCCCCGGCTGCTGAGTTGGACGAGCGATTCAGTTACGGTGACTGGTTCTTGCCCGTCGCTCGGGGCGACAATTCTGGGGATCGTCAAATCGATTTGCTGAATGCTTTGTTCATCGATCGCCGTATCAAAAACACGTCGCGCCTTGATCAGGATTGGAATCGACTCTTCCATCCCCGTGTACGCATTTTCAATTTCGATGTACGAGTCGCGATCATAGCGAGCGATTCGCGCGCCGGTCCGGGCATTTTCCACTGACAGGATCTGCCAGCCGGCCATATCGAGCGTCAGTAATCGACTGGGGCTGCTGTTGCCTGCCGAGCGAACGTCCATCGCCATGTTGGCGTAATTATCTCGCAATTCGATAAACGTGGACGCGGTGATGCGAACCTCACGTCGGGTCGCGTCGAGCCAGATCGGAAGATGGAATTCGCCGCGGACAAATTGGAATTCGTGGACGTTCTCACCGCCCGCCGGGTCATCGGCATCACCGCCGGCGATCTTGGTCACCGACGGACGCTCGCGCCATCGCAGTCGATAGTCAGGTCCCGCGGTGATCCGAACGGTCCCGCGGCTTCGTACAGCGCTGACAACCGTTGGGACTTGGAAACGCAGCGGGTCTGCTGCGGTCGGCGAATCGCTAGCTAACTCGACACGAAACGACAATGCGATACTTTTTTGACGCTCGACTTTGGGAATGTTGACTTGGTACAGGCCGCCTTGGTCCGAATCGGCTTCGGCGGTTTCCAACTGGCCAAATTGGCCACCACCGATCAGACGCGGATTTTCGGTCAGCGTCGCATTCTCGGGCAATTGAAGCTGGAAACTGGAGATCGGCCCACGCGGATCGCGGATCGTCATTTCCACGTTCTGGATGAACGGTTCCTGCGGCGAGTTCCAAGTCACCGAGACGTCACTCGTTGACTCCAATTGTGGCGTCACAATCGGGTTGTCTTGTTTTCCCCACTGAAGTGTGAATTTGCCACCGCTACTGTCGATATGAAACTGAGTTCGACCGTTGGCATCGGCACTGGTTTCGATCACTTCGTCGTCGCGATCCGGAATCTGTCCGACAACATCACTCGCATCGGTCAGTAACTTGATTTGAGTGGGAGCGGGCGGCAGTCGAAACTCAATTGCCTTGAAGCCGTCGTTCTCAACCCGCGCCGACATCTGCATTCGAAATGCCACCGTCGTGTCGGACTTCACCGCAGCCAGCAATTGTTGCACGCCGGTTTGTTGATCGATGTCGAGCGCCAGCTTGTTTTCATTGTCGCGTCCGAGAAAGAATTCGGCCGGAGCCAAGCGATGAAAATTATCCATCGCCATCGGGATCTCCACCGTTTCGTCACCCGTCGCATCGACCGCCACCCGGACTTCAACAGTGAGTTCCGCACGATTGCCTTCGACGCGTCCGTCGATCAAAACACTCTCGAAGATAAATCGACGCGATTGGTTTTCGGATTCCTGTTCAAGCTGCCACCATTTTTCGTAAGTCATCGGTGGCAGGTAGATCGGCGACTTGGAAATGTCGAACACAATCATCCCTTTCATCGGGATCTTGCCAGGCTCCGAGGACGGGGGCAGCGTCGGAGGCAGAATCACATCCGGTGGGGGATAGGTCCCGGGCGGCTGCGCGCTGACTGTCGAAACGATTCCGGTCAAGAACATCAGCGCGCAACACAACACCACTTTCATTGGCTTTGAGAACAAAGCCGAAAAGTCGGTGCAGATGTCTGGGCGAACCATGCGTTACCGGGATGCCAAGAGCTTGGTGGTGGCGGTTTCCGCAACTCCAACCGTGGAATTGCTGCCCAACAGGTCGTTGATTCGTAATGCGCTACGCCATGAAACACAAATTGGTTGCATCGCGACACGTCACGGAATCTGAGAACTGCTAGGTGTCTGGATAAGTGATAAGTGCGGTCGGCGTAGCTCCAGGCGATCTTCACCCCGCAATGTTTGTGACATGCCTCTAGTTTACGCAGACAGCCTAGCCGGAAACAGCGAATCCTGAGCAGGGATTCCATGTTTCATGCAGCGCAAAAGGCGATTAAAAGCGAAAACCGCAAAACCGTCACAAGTGGATGCTGTTTCAACCAACGTTGACGCCACCGCAGATTGCTCATTCTACCGCAGAAATGGCAGAAAAGTTCGCTACGACAGCGGCATCGATGACTATGGCGGACCACTTGCCGCAAGAACGTTTAGTTCAGCGGTATTGGGCTTGTCGCAAGTGCTTGCGCGGCCGCGGTCAAGGTCGCTTTGTCAATCGAGTTGCCGGATCGATCGACCAGAACCCACGGTCGGGCACGGCGGATGACGCCTTTTTCAAGAAACTGGCCAAACAGTCGCAGACGGGTCGCACCGGGCGATTCAATTTGGTCCGTGAAGGGGGCGTCTTGGGCCCCTAAGATGATTGCCGCGGAAACGCCTTGGCCTTCGATTGCATAAGCCATCGCGTTGGCGCTGGGGATTGATTGAACGCGGCCGGTGCCAATGTCAGTCAGCAAATCGATCGTCGGGTGCGAGTCCAGCAACGTGGTCTGAACAGATACCACCCATTCGAACGCCAATCTGTTCTCGTCTCCTTGCCAATCGGGAATGGCAACGGGACGAATCATCAAACCATAGCCAAACTGTTGCTCCGCGGTTTGCGGGAAAGCTTGGTGCAATTCGTCGGCGCGGACAAATTGTTCATCTAAGGCAGGCAGCGACTGGTCACCGGGATGGCAAAGTCCCACGGTGTACGCGCCAACTCTTAGCGATGCGCCAAGCGGCATGGCGGAAACATGGTCGTGATTGAGACTGTCGAATCGCCAAACCGAGTCGTTCGATTGCCAACCCGCGATGCCGATCCGATTTGGAGCCGTCAACCACATCCAACCAATTCCCAAATGATGTTCAGTCAAAAAAACAAACGGGCCAACGTTGCTAGAAACTCAAACGTTGGCCCGACGATTCTGTCGCGATCACAATTCCGCAATCGCAAACGATAGTGTGGAATTAGCCAGCGTATTCGGCGCCGAAGAATTCTTTGCTGTCGTCGACGTTCGGTTTGATCGTGCGCGAGCCTTCTTGCCAGTTCGCTGGGCAGACTTCGCCGTTCTCTTCGAAGAACTGAAGTGCTTTGACCATACGCAATGCTTCGTCGACGCTACGGCCCAACGGCAGGTCGTTGACGACTTGGTGACGGACAACGCCTTCTTTGTCGATCAAGAACAGGCCACGCAGTGCGACGCCGCCGTCAAGCAGAACGTCGTAGTCACGCGAGATCTGTTTGCTGAGGTCCGAGATCAACGGATAAGAAGTCTTGCCGATACCGCCTTGATCACGTGCGGTGTTGGTCCATGCCAAGTGAGTGAAGTGGCTGTCGATCGATACGCCCAAGATTTGGACACCCTTGGCAGCGAAATCGGCTTCACGATCAGAGAACGCGATGATTTCGGTAGGGCAAACGAACGTAAAGTCTAGCGGCCAGAAGAACAGCAGGACGTACTTGCCCTTGTAATCGCTGAGGGAGACTTCCTTGAATTGCCCGTCGGGCATGACCGCTTGTGCTTTGAAGTCGGGCGCTTGCTGTGCGACTAAAACGCTCATGGATTCTGCTCGGATTGCGAGTTGCGAAAGTTATTCGTGAGTCTCGGCGCCGGTTGTCAGCCGCTTGTGGCCAACGAAAACGAATTTCGGCGGCACCGAGAGGACTCGGAGTCGTGCAACACTATCGAGCAGCTAGCGGGATCCGACAAGGCGGCAACCAAAATTCCGCGTGCCGCCAAGTCGGATGTAAAAATACCGGCCACTTTATTCGGCCGGCGGGCGACCGCTTTATTCAGCCGGTGGACGGCGGGGCCGATCACCGCCAGGGGCGTCACCGTCTTGCGGGCCACCGTCACGTCGACCGGCACCGCGCGGAGGACCGTTGCGATCGCGTCCGCCACGACGGGCTTCCATCATCTTTTCCAGCTCCTCACGCGAAAG
>NZ_NPDI01000053.1:0-209842 GCF_002251265.1 Rhodopirellula sp. MGV
GTGAAACGGTGGGCGAGGCGCGGCCATTCGCTGTTGAATCGGGGCGTCCAGCCGGGGCGACACGAGGCGGGGCGACACGAGGCGGGGCGACACGAGGCGGGGCTCGGCAAGCGATGGAAATCGTGATGCCCGCGGCGCAAGAGCGGACACATTGGGTCGAGCGCTCGAGCGAGTTCATCGAAGCGACGTCAGACCCGTTGATTGTTGGCGCAAGATTGCTCGCGGCGGTCTTACTGATGGTGACCGGCTGGGTAGCCGTTAAGTGGTTGGTGGCCAGTCCCGCGGCACCCTCGGTAACACGTGAACGGCTCTCGTTCGAAAGCGAAGTGGTTCCGGTCTTGGTCGAGAGAACTGGACACCTCGATAAAATTGAGGTGCAAGCGGGTGAACCGGTCGAAGCGGGCCAGACGGTTGCGGTCTTCTCGCAACCGGTCGACGACGCGGAACTCGAACGACTTGAAAAAGAAATTGAATCGGTCGAGCGATACATTGACGAACAGCAGCAGGAACTCGTCTCATTGCGTCAGAGCGACCCGAGCGGTCCGGTCAGAAATGATGGAAACGCGCAGGCTCAAGTGCGGATCTGCCAAGCCGAAGTCGACGCGGCTCGTGAGCGAATGGTGGAACTCGAGGAAGAAGCTCGGCGGCTGGTGCCGTTGGTTCGATTGCACAAAGTGTCGCGTGAACAAGCCATGGAACTCAGTCGCAAATTTGAACAGACTGAACTTCAGTTGGTGCAGCGAGAGTTGAAACTGAGAAAGGCGTTGATGGCAGTCAGCGACGACGTAGTCGAGACGCCGCAGGAAGTTTGGCAAGGAAGCAAGGAAGACAAGGAACGTTCGATCGCATATATCGAGAGTTCGATCCGTGAAAGCGAAGAGTACCTGTTGACGCTCAAGTCAAAGTTGCAAAGTATTGAGAAGCGAACCGTCTCTTGGACGTTCGTTTCGCCTGTCACCGGTATCGTTCAGTCCGTCGATGCCAACGTCGATGACTTGGTCAGCGATGGAGCTCCATTGGTTACGATTCGGCGCATGAATCCACAGCATGCGACGGTCGGGATTCCGGAGCAGTTTGCACAGAAGCTTTCGGTGGGCGGCGAATTTACCGTCTACGTTCCCAGGTTGGCTTGGGGGCAGACCGCGAAAGTCCGTTCGCTCCGACACGAAGACGATGAGACCTGGGCAGAAATCGATATCGTTGAGCCTGACGAAACGATCTCTGCTGATCTGCGTGAGACCGAAGAAGTCGAGGTTTGGTTGATGCGATAGGAACGCGGCGGCCTACGCTCGGATCGTTGCGGGGGAATTCAAGGACGCGTCGACGATCCGGAACCTCAAGCCTTTGATCGCGGCCCCGCCGTTGTGAAACGTCATGCCTTGATAGTCAACGCCGTCCAGATCGAAGTGCGTGTGTCCAAAATAGACATCGTGCACGCCTGACTCGGGCCCCTGACCGATCTGGTCAGCGTATTCACGAATGCGGCTCAGTACGACGAGTTCTCGGATCGACAGGATTGCCAGCCGGTGTAGCTTCGCATGAATCGCCAAGTCATAGGCGTAGTGCCACACCGGATGTCGACGTTTCTTTTTTTCCATTCGTTCGCGGCGAGCGTCTAAGACGGCGTGTTCGAGTGAACCGTCGGCGACATCACCGTGCAAAAACAGGCAGTGGTCGAGTCGTACGAAGTAGCGATGCCACTGGAAATTCTCTAGGCGGTTGGTCAATCTTTGAAGTCGATCCACAAAGGTAGGGTGTGAGTCGTGGTTGCCCAAGATGTAGTGAAACTCGCATTCAGGGCGTTCGGCAACCAGATCTTCGATCCAGCGTTCGGCCCGATTGAGTGTGTTTTCGGGACAGGGATCGGAGCTCCACTTGAAATCGAAGATATCGCCTCCCAGAACGACCGTATGGCCACAAGACGCCTTCTGATAAAGTTGTTCGACGATTCGGTCGCCGGTCGATCGACGAGAGAAAAGGTGAAGGTCTGAAACGAAATAACTTCCGCCGTATCTGTTCTCGTTCATACTATCCATCAGTCATCACTTCGTCGTTGAACTGAATCCAACCCTGTTGAGCAAGAGGCGATCATCACGCAATGGTACTTCCCATTCATGACGACAATTCAGATCGGACCATTTTCCCTTGGTTGAATATCGCATTGATTGTCGTCAACATCGTGATCTTTGTGTTCCTGCAAGGCATGGGCCAAAACGATGACTTTACGTTGGCATATTCCGTCGTTCCGGCGGAAATCATCAGCGGGGAAGACTATCAAACCGAAGATCGCGTGTTCGAGATCGCGACATCACAAGGGCAAATGCAGGTCCGTCAACCGGGGCTGAAATCGACGCCCATCCCGGTTTATCTGACTTTGATCACAGCAATGTTCATGCACGGATCGGTCGCGCATTTGCTGGGCAATATGTGGTTTCTATGGATTTTTGGCGACAACCTTGAAAACGCGATGGGACGCGGTAGGTACCTCGTTTTTTATCTCCTGACGGGCTTGATCGGGTCCCTTGTCCACGTCGCGGTCAGCCGCCTGGGAGAGTCCGCTTTGATACCCAGTCTAGGCGCCTCAGGTGCGATTTCAGGGGTGATGGGAGGCTACGTTTTATTGCACCCACAACGCCGCGTCACCGTACTGTTATTGCGAATCGTGACGGAAGTCCCTGCCTATGTGGCGGTCGGAATTTGGTTTTTGTTCCAAGTTGTCAGTGGGCTGGGGTTGCTAGGAAGCAGCGAAGGTGGCGTTGCCTATGGTGCCCATGTCGGCGGATTTATCGCCGGATTAGTGTTGGCCAAGCCGTTCGTGTTCGGCCGCGAGCAATCAGTCGATCGATCGTGGCATCGAACGCGAAGCTATCGACGCTAGGCACGTACCGCCGCAACTCGCGTCATCCGTCATGACGCGAAAGACTGTCGACAGCGAATCGAATTCGATTGGGAGAGATCTTTGTCATACCCGCGTCAGTTTGGTGACGCGGCCGGTTGCGACCCACTCGGCGACAATGATGTTTCCGTGCTTGTCGAAACAGGCGTCATGCGGATGGACGAATTTTCCATCTTGCCATTTTCGTGGATCCGATCGAATCGCACGTTTCGAATCGGCGGAAACTCGTTCGCGGTCATCGCCCAAAGTGGCAACCGATTGGTAGTTCGCGTCCAGCAATGACACGCGCGCGACGAGTTCTGGAACCAACATCAGTTCTCCATGTGTGTCGATGTTGGCAGGCAACCCGAAACCGTCGATCGTCGTTTGATAGTTGTGATCGATATCAAAGACTTGCAGCGTGTTGTGCGCACGATCTGCAACGACAATCGATTGCGAATCGGCCCGTCGATCAATCCAGATTCCGTGTGGAAGGTTGAAGGTGCCCTGTCCATCACCGGCACCGCCGAAGAAACCTTTCCAATGTCCATCGACGTCGTATTGGTGCACGACATAAGCGCCGTATCCGTCGGCGACAAGAAAATCACCATTGTCGAGAAAGGCAAAGTTCGTCGGCATAAATCGGTCACGTCCCCAAACGCCTTGTGGGTTTGTCGATTCACCATCGGCATAGCGTCCTGATTTCATTGGGGCAAAACGTTGCCAGACGACTTCGCCATCAAGAGTCAGTTTGCAGATCGTTTTCAGATGTTGGTAGGCCGAGACGTAAAGGTAGGGCGTGCCGTCTTCGACGCGGATATCCAAACCGTGACCGCCGCCTTGAAACTGTTCTCCGAATGCTTTGATAAACCGACCGTCTTCATCAAAGACAAAGATCGATGGATGGTCGGCAAGATTGGATTTGCCTTCGTGAATCACATAAAGCCGGTTGTCTGGATCCACGGTGACGTTGTGTGTCGTTTGCCAGTGGTACTTGTCGGGGAGCTGCGGCCAAGCATGCTGGTACTGAAACTGATAGTCACCTTGTCCGACCAAGTTTTGGGCGGCGGTACGTTTGGCGGTCACGATAGCTGGGGCCGCAGCAGCGGTGGCGACAAGAAATCGCCGTCGAGAAAGCGAGTGTGCCATGGTTGGGTAACCGTTTCACAAAAGGGGAGTTGAGGTGGGGAAGGGACCCCCATCTTATCATCGCCGGAACTCGGCAACCCCTTCGCGTGAAATTGCCCCATAAATGGTGAACAGAAAACCCGCTGCGGTGGGTCGACTACATGAGATTGACAACGAATTTCAATCTCCTTAGGCGGCCATCTTGACAACACTTGTTATTCTGAAGTTGGCGGACCGCTGGTTCGCCCCATCCGTCTCTTACAAACACCGAAAAGGTATTGCGATGAGCCAAGGAAAATTCTTGTCGTTGATCGTGGCAGCAGTCTTGGCGGCTTCTCCCGCGCCAGCACAAGAAGCCGAAAAGGAAACGACATCCCAACCAACGACGATGATTGACATCGGCGAATTCGAAGTCCCCGAGGGTGATTTGGACGAGTTGGTTGACTATGTCGACGAGCTGGACGAATTGCAGACTGAACTCAATCGACAGTTCAACCAGGCACAATCGAAAATAAACGATGCCATGCGATCGGCATCGGAAAAGATTCTGGCTAGCGACGGAGACCTATCCGACCGCCATTTCGCCCTCGCTGCGAAGCTGGTGCTGCCGGCACGAATTCGCGAAGTTGCCGATGCGACTCCGGAAGCACAGCGCGATCTGTTGGCCCTGACCAAGCGTCAGTTGCAAATCATCTTGGACGAGGGCGAAGCACGCCCCAACCTATCCAATGCGATGGCATTGGCGACATATTTGGAACGGATGGGCGATCCGCAAGTCGCCTTGGAGGCCAATGAAACCTTTGCCGACATGCTGCGAGACACCGATAACGCTCAGCTGCGAAGTTATCAGGCACGATTTGAATCGTCCGCAAAACGCTTGGCGCTGCTCGGACAGGAAATCAGTTTGGTAGGTGACTTGGTCGATGGCGAGGCATTTGACTGGGATTCCTACCGCGGCAAAGTTGTCTTGGTTGACTTCTGGGCGACTTGGTGCGGACCCTGTATCGCCGAAGCTCCCAACGTCCGCAAAAACTATGACCTTTATCACGACAAAGGGTTCGACGTCGTAGGCATTAGCTTGGATACCGATCGTGAACGATTGGAAGCCTACATCGCCAAAGAGGATGTGCCTTGGGTGAACTTGTTTAAAGAGGACGCCGGTTGGAAGCATCCGATGGCCGTCGAGTACGGCATCAACGCGATCCCATCGGTTTGGCTGGTCGACAAAGAGGGCAAGGTCGTTTCGCTGAACGCCCGTGGGGATGAGCTGGGCAAACAGCTTGCCAAATTGCTCGGTCCTGTTGAACCCGCCGAAGAGCCGGCGGCTGCGGAAGAAGTCACCAACTAGTCCGCTTTTTCGAAGTGGTCACGAAAACAACAAAGGCCGTTGATCGCGATGATCAACGGCCTTTTAATTTGTTGGCAACCATTCAAACGCAGAGCTACGACGTGACCTCACGTCTACGTCGCCGACGTCCTGTGCGGGCGAATTTTTCACGCACTTCTTTCACTGCCGCGACCAAACGTTCGACTTCGTCTGTCGTGTTATAGAGGTAGAAACTGGCGCGTGCGGTCGCCGTTTTACCAAGCGATTCGTGTAGTGGCATCGCACAGTGATGGCCGGCACGAACTGCGATCCCACGTGTGTCTAACCATTGGGCGATGTCATGCGCGTGCACTCCGTCGATCGCAAAGCTGACGATTCCCGTTTTTTTGTCAGGCGTTGGGCCGATGATTTCTACGCCCTCGATTTCTCGGAACGCATTGTCCGCCATCTCACAAAGCGCGTGCTCGTGTTGACGGATGTTTTCAAAGCCGACACCTTGTAAATACTTCAGGGCCGCTGCCAGCCCAATGGCTTCAACGATCGGCGGCGTGCCAGCTTCGAATTTTTCTGGCAAATGGTGCGGCGTAAAACCAGTGGTCGTGACCTTATCGATCATGCCACCGCCACCCAGGAAGGCTGGCATCGCATCGAGTAGAGCTTCTTTCCCATAAAGGACGCCGATTCCAGAGGGGCCGCATGCTTTGTGTCCACTAAAGACCACAAACTCGGCATCCCATTGTTGGACATCGATCGCTTGATGGGGAGCAGCCTGTGCTGCGTCAACCAATACCTTCGCGTCGAATTCATGAGCAAGTTTGGTCCAACGCTGAACGGGAAAATTCGTCCCGAGGACGTTGCTGCTGGAGGCGAACGCAAACAGTTTTGGACGCAGCGTTTCAAGCCGTTCCTTCACGACTGCATCGTCAATCGTGAAGTCATCTTGGAGTGGAAGGAACTCAACTCGGCAACCGACCCGTTCGGACAACTGGTGCCAGGGAACGATGTTGGCGTGGTGTTCGGCGATCGTCAGCAGAATCACATCGTCTTTCTGGACAAATTGGTTTCCCCAGGAATGGGCCACCAAATTAATCGCTGCGGTCGTCCCCGCCGTAAAGATGACTTCACGCGTTGAGCGGGCATTCATGAATTCACGTGTGGTTTCCCGTGCCGCTTCATACGCCGCAGTAGACTCTTCGCTGAGTGTGTGGATGCCGCGGTGGACGTTGGCATAATACCGTCGATAGCAATCCGACATCGCGTCGATGACAGCGTTGGGCCGTTGGGCGCTTGCCGCATTATCCAAGAACGCGAGCGGTTCTCCGGATGCAGTTTTTCGGTCAAGGACGGGAAAGTCGTTGCGAACATCCCGAGTGATCAGTGCCATTGCCTAGCTCTCCTCACCCAAGCTCGGACCGCCAAAATTTGGGTCGTCTTCATCATCGCCGTCTTCACCGATCGGCGAGTGCAGTGCCGACTGAAGTACCCGCCAAGAGAGCAGGCAGCACTTTTGGCGATTGGGAGTCAGCTTGGGACCGAACAGTTCCAGCATTTCGTTGGCTGAGAACTCGCGGACTTCCTCTGCCGTTTTGCCTTCGACTTTCTCGATCAGCATCGATGCCGAGGCTTGGCTGATCACGCAACCTTCGCCTTCGAACCACGCTTCACTGACCCGGCCTTCGCTGTCCAGGCGCAGATAGATTTCGATCACGTCGCCGCACAGCGGGTTTTTTCCCTGGTGCTCGTGCGTAGCGTTCTCGAGGAACCCGCGGTGATAAGGGTCCTCGTAGTGGTCTAGAACGTGTTCTTCGTAAATATCCTGCTCGTTAGCCATCGCAAAAGTCACGAGTGTCGTGCAAAGCCGGATCGTCGAAGGACACGCCAATCCGGCGGGGAATCAAAATTCGGAGTCAGCCTGCATGCCATAGGCCAGCAGGCTGCTATTTAAGTCTACGCTCGTTGTTAAAAATCGACGAGTCCCCCATTCGTCGTAAATTCCGACGTCGGTCGACGGACACGCCCTTGGTTCCTTACCGTTCAAGACGGGCTCAAGGCCTTTGGGTTCGGTTAAGATGGGGGCACCGCCTTTTCTGGCTTTCCCTCCCCCCGCTAATGAAGAGCGATATGCCGCTACATCCCTTCCGCAGTCTTTCCCGCTTTCTCCTCGCACCGGCAACCGTATTTCTCGCATTCGGTTTGGTCGCACTGCTGTCCCAAGTCGATTCGGCGGCTCTGCGAGCAGCCGAACTGGCTTCGACCCCACAGCGTGAGGGCATCAAGCCCCGAAACGTCGTGTTCATATTGACAGACGACCATCGTTACGACGCGATGGGTTTTATGGGGCACCCCTTTCTTGAGACGCCGCACCTCGATTCACTGGCGTCCAACGGCGTCCACTTGAAGAACGCATTTGTGACGACCAGTTTGTGCTCGCCAAGCCGCGCGTCAATTTTGACCGGCTTGTATACCCACAAGCACCGCGTGATCGACAACAACCGGTTGGTCCCCGAAGGCACGGTTTTCTTTCCGCAGTATCTTCAGCGTGCCGGATACGACACCGCCTTCATCGGCAAGTGGCACATGGGCGGCGCACATGACGATCCGCGTCCCGGATTCGATCATTGGATTAGCTTCCGTGGACAAGGAAACTATTTGCCGCCCGGTCCTAAATACACGTTGAACGTAAACGGCAAACGTGTAAAGCAAAAGGGCTACATCACCGACGAGTTGACTGACTATGCGGTTGACTGGCTAGACACTCGATCGAAGGACAAGCCGTTCTTTTTGTATTTGTCACACAAGGCGGTCCACGCGAACTTTACTCCGGCGGAACGACACAAAGATCGCTATGCCGATGCCGACTTGAGTTTCCTGCCTCGCGGCAATGAAATCAGCGCCGAAAACGACGCGCCACGTTGGGTCCGCGATCAACGCAACAGTTGGCACGGGATCGATTTTTCGTACCACAGCGACAAAGGGTTGGATTACCTCTACCGTCGTTACTGTGAATCGATGTTGGCCGTCGACGATAGCGTTGGCCGGGTTCTAGACCAACTGAAAAAGATGGGCATCCACGACGAAACGCTGGTCGTTTACATGGGCGACAATGGCTTCATGTGGGGCGAGCACGGATTGATTGACAAGCGTGTGTCCTACGAAGAGTCGATTCGGGTGCCGATGATGATGCAGTGTCCGGACCTCTATAAAGGCGGCACCGTTGTAGAAAAAGTGATCGGCAATATCGACGTTGGTCCGACTGTGTTGCACGCCGCCGGTTTGCAGACACCCGAGTACATGGACGGAAAGAGTTTCTTGGAGCTACCCAACAAACCCGAGATGCCGTGGCGTGACCACTTCTTGTACGTCTATTACTGGGAAAAGAATTTTCCGCAGTCGCCGACGCAGTTTGCATTGCGTGGCGATCGGTTCAAGTACATCACCTACTATGGCCTTTGGGATGTCGACGAACTGTACGACTTGACGACGGATCCGGGGGAAACGAAGAATCTGATCAAAAACCCGGACTACAAATCAGTCGCCAAAGAAATGGAGGACAAGCTGTACGAGATGTTGGGTGATGCGGGAGGAATGGAGATCCCAATGAATCAGCCCAAAGGCGGCAGCCAGAACAAACGCTGGGATGACCAAGGTGGCAATCAGGCGGCTGATTTTCCAAAGTCAATCGTGGTGGAAGAGCCAATCAACCGCGAAGCAAAATAGCTCGATCAAATTCGGTTCCGATTTCGTGACGAGGCTCCGGCTTCGTCACAAAATGGCAATTGGGATCGGCCAACACAGAGAAGTTCGGCCGACCACTGTCTTATTCTTTTGCGACCTTGATGAGGCCATATTCGCTTCGGAAGTACAACGCATCATTGCTGACGGCAGGACTGGCCAGGACGGATTCACCGAGTTTTGATTCGCCGATGACTTCTCCCTCATCGCCTTTATCAGCGACGACCATCACGGTGCCGTCGGACGAAACGATGTAGATCCCCGTTTCTGTTAACACGGGGGTCGCCCAGACGTTTTCGAGCTTTCCCAGTCTCTCCTGCCAAAGCACTGATCCGTCGCTGATCGAGCCAGCGATCAGGACTGATCCACGCGACATGTAAACACGGTCGTTTGATGCGACGGGGCTACAACGTTGTGGACGAAGCTTGCTGCTTTCCCATTGGATCTCAGCGTTGACGTCGGTATTCGATTTGTCGTCGAAGTCCGCCGACGCGACCCGAATTGCGGTCGTCGATTGACCAGGCACAATGACGTAGGGAGCTGCGTACGTTGCGGAGGCGGTGCCATCACCAGAGGCATCGAAGTGCTTGACGGTTTCGCCGGTGCGCGGATCAACCAAGTCAATCCCGCGACCATTGTGCATTGAAACCAGCCAGCGACGTTCGTCGACCAGCACCGGTTGTGGTGACGACCAATTCGATGATGCGGCGCGCTGATTGGTCCACAAGGTTTTGCCCGTTTCGATGTCGATCCCGGCGGCAAACGAATCACCTTGATTTTCGAGCTGCACGACTACCACGCCGTCGACGACCGCTGGGGAGCTGCTCATGCTGATGTCGTTGCCCGTCTTCGGATGGTCGATCGCAAGTGCACGATACCATTTCAGATGGCCAGCAACGTCGTAACAAACCAAGTCACAACTGCTGAACAACGCGACGATGTTTTCTCCGTCACTGGCGGGCGTCGGGGACGCGTTCGAACTGGTTGGATGTGTGAACGGTCGTCCCGTCGCTCGCATGGGGCGCGACCAAATCGGTGAACCGTCTTTTGTCGAATAAGATTCGACATACAAATCGCGTTCGTCCTCACCACCGCAACTGGTGACAAAAACCTGTTCGCCGATTACCAAAGGGCCGCCGATCCCTCGTCCCGCCGTGGCGACACGCCAAGCGATGTTTTTTCCACTCTCCGAATCAAATTCGGCAGGCGTGTTAGATTCTGGTGCAAACGATCGTCCGTCGCCTCGAAACCCTAACCAGTCCGCCGCTGGCAACGTTGTGGCGGACAATCCGAGGGTCGACATTCCCAGGGAAAGGTGAAACAGGCAGGACCGAATGATTCCAGATCGTTGTTTCAGCTCGATTGGCAGTTTCATTTGGATTCGTTGTGGGTGTCGCGAAAGCGTGCGTGTTGTCGTCGAATTGTAGCGGATTGGCGACGATTGGGGCGGGAGTTAGGCTATGGAGATTGTTGTGGTGTGGGGCAGGGTAGCGGCGACACCTTTGAATTCACGCTTTAAGCAAGATCACGCTGTATGCAAGAATCCGAATGCAAGATTTCGAGCCCCCATCGAATCGTGACTCAAACCTTGTCGCGACCACGATCGAGCAGCTTTATCGCGAGTCCTCACGCAAGGTCTTTGCTTCGCTGGCGAGGTGTTTGAGCGATTTGGATTTGGCCGAAGATGCGTTGCAAGACGCCTTCACGCAAGCGGCGACCCAATGGCAAACGGAAGGCATTCCGCAGAACCCGATTTCCTGGCTGATTTCGACGGGGCGATTTAAGGCGATTGATCGAATTCGGCGTGATGCAAAGATCGGTCAAAACGCGAGCGTGATTTCTGACCGGATCAGTCGCATCGCATCGATGAACGCCGCGCGAAGCGACCAAGCCATCGAAGACGATCGGTTGCGTCTGATCTTTACCTGTTGCCACCCGGCGATCGATCGAATGGTTCAGGTGCCTTTGACACTGCGCGAAGTCTGTGGTCTGACAACGGAAGAAATCGCCAGCGCGTTTCTGACGACGCCTACCGCGATGTCGCAGCGGATTGTTCGTGGCAAGTCGAAGATTCGCAATGCAAACATTCCGATCACAATCCCAGAGCTATCGGAACTGCCGTCGCGATTGGATGTGGTTCTGTCGGTGGTGTATTTGATTTTCAATGAAGGTTACTGTGCGTCCAGCGGTGACTCATTAACGCGTAGCGACTTGTCTGCAGAAGCGATTCGGCTGGGCAGGCTGTTGGTGGACCTGAGCCCGGATCCCGAAGTCAAAGGGCTTTTGGCGTTGATGTTGCTCCATGAATCGCGTCGCAAAGCCAGAAGCGATTCGGAAGGCAACCTTGTGTTGCTGGAGGATCAAGACAGGACGCAGTGGGACGGTGCGTTGATTGCCGAAGGAGTCGCATTGGTCGAAGATTCGATCGCCAGCCGTCGAGTGGGCGGCTACACGATTCAAGCAGCGATCTCTGCTGTTCATTCGCATGCGAAGTTCGCGGCGGAAACCGATTGGCGCCAGATTGTCGCGTTGTACGACGTCCTGATGCTTTTGGAGGCATCGCCGGTGGTGGAATTGAATCGTGCGGTTGCGGTTGCGATGCGTGACGAACCGCTTGCGGGGGCTGAGTTGATCGAAGCTATTCATCAGCGTGGGGAGCTTAAGGAATACGCCCCATCTTATTCCGCAGTTGCCGAGTTGCTTCGGCGGGGGGGCAAACGGAAGCGAGCTTTGTCCGCATTTGAACGTGCTTTGGAACTGACCACCCAGCAATCCGAACGGCGATTCCTCATGCAGCGAATCGCCGAACTTCGTAATCACCAATGAATCACTACTGATAAATTCAGGCAAACTTTTCGAATGGTTGTCGATTCCAGGTTCGGGTACACGACTGCTTCATGAACGAACCAATCGACTTCGTTGTCAAACAAAAGCGGGGGGATTTGATCCGATGAAGTACATGTTGTTGATTTACGGTGCCGAACAGGATTGGACCGACGACGAACGCCACGAATGCATGATTGAATCGAAACGCATTAGTGACGAGTTAAAAGATCAAGGCAAGTTGATCGATAGTGCGCCTCTTCACGGGGTTGCAAGTGCGACTTGCATCAGGGTCCGTGAAGGCCGACGAATGACGACGGATGGACCATTTGCGGAGACGGCCGAACAGTTGGGTGGCTTTTATTTGATCGACGTGGAAGATCTTGACGAGGCAATCAAGATTGCTGAGCGGTTGCCGCCGGCGTCCAAAGGCACCGTCGAAATCCGTCCGCTGCTACCGATTCCCGTCCCCAACTGAGCGTTCGCCGTCAAGATCGCTTTGCGAAACACTGGAATTGGCGAATTGGCGGATTCCCGTTCGCGGCGCCTGGAACTCGGTTGAATCGTGCCCTTCCGATGTGGGACACTGTGCCCGTTTCCAGTCCCAGCTCACGGAGTCTTCATCTCGGCATTGCCGAGAGGCGTGAACATGATCGCACGGCATGACGTGAAATCTTGGCGGCGTTGGTTTGCCGGCCGCAACGAAGTGCTGATGTTCAGCCTGGCGCTGATCCATTTGATCTGTGTCGCGATCTTGGTCGTGATCTGGGTTGATATGCCAGGTTTGCGGCAGCGCGCGGTCGAAGTACTCGGCGAAGCAAACTTGGACGAACCGTCACTCTTTCACTATGTCTTTATCGTCGAAGTCGTCGTGCTTTGGGTGATGGGCGGAATTTGGTGTGCCATCGTTGCGGAGTCCGTTGCCCACTGGTTGACTCGGCCCTGGGACGCCGAGATGCGCAAGCACCACCTTCAAGGATTGCTATTTTGTCTTTGTCCCGCGATGCGGATGGGGGCACGAAGTCCAGAGATGCATGGCCGGATCTGGTTGCCTGGATTCGGTTGGCGGCAGGGTGGCAAGCGATTACAGCGTCAGTTGGAGAGAAAGTTCAGCGTGCCGATGATGATCGTTGCACTGCTGATCATGCCGATCTTGATTGTCGAGTTCTTCTTGAAGGACCAGGTTGCCGCGTATGGTTGGCTCCGTTTGTTCCTGCACATGGGAACCGGCGTGATCTGGTTCGCGTTTGCGGCGGAATTCATTTTGATGGTTTCGATCTCGGACGCCAAGATTCAGTACTGCAAAGAGCACTGGATCGACCTGGCGATCATTCTGATCCCGCTCGTTTCGTTCCTGCGATCGCTCAGTTTGGCGCGGACGATGCGTCTTTCCAATCTGGTGCGATTCCAACAGTTGTCCAACGCGATGAGGGCGTACCGACTCCGCGGCATCGCGATCAAAGCGTTCCGAGTTCTTGTCTTGTTTGACGTGATCGAGCGTGTTTGGCGCCCCGACTGTCAGAAGCGAATTGAGAAACTCGAAGCCGAGTTAGAAGAACTCGAGAAACAGTCGCGGTTACTTCGACAGCGGATTGCACGACTTCGTATCGAAGCTGCCAATTCGAGTCCCGACAATGATTCAACCGCTGATGGTCCCGTCGAATCCTCGATTTGATCAGCGTGTTTGATTGGATACCGCCAGCGACTGTCTCCGGCGCCCGTCGAGAATTCGTTTCGCGATCACATAGCAGACGATCGCTGCGGCAATGCCACAAGCGTCCGCCAAAAGGTCCCAGACATCTGGGGTGCGACCGCGCGCGAATTTTTGACTCCACTCGTCCAGGCATCCGTAGAGAAACAAGATCCCCGCGATTCCCCCAAATCGCAGCACACTTCCGAATCGCTTGGACTCGTTCGAGTGCGTGACGTAACACATCAGCAGGGTTAGGACGAAATAGCCACCGAAGTGTTTGCTCTTGTCATTCAATCCGGGCGCGATCACAGTGGAGGATGGCAAATGCGTTCCGGCAAAGAGTACAATCCAGTACGAAGCGAGTAGGAAAATTCCCAGTCGCAGTCCGAGTATCTTGATTCCTGTTACAGGACGCATCGCTTCCGTTCAATTCTCGTGGGAGTTGGACTGGCTGGCTCACATCAACCGCACCTGGGGGAGTCGTCCCCAGAGACATTTTCGCAATCAATCGACGAGGAGACTGTTTTGAACTGCCGCCTTTCTTTCGCCAACCTTGCATCGAAGTATCTGATGCTCGCGTTATTGATTGCCACGAACGCGGTTGTCGCCATTGGACAAGACGCGTCGGCGGGGGCTACGGCGTCAGCCGCAGGAGAGCCCAAGGATAGTACGCAAACAGCAGAGAAGCCAAAAGACAAAACGGAATGGATTTCATTGAACGATCATTGGAAATCATGCCAGTTTGGTGGTGATGGCGAAGTGACGGTGAAGGACGGTTTGATTCGGTTGCAATTTGGTCAACCATTGACCGGGGTGCGTTGGACTGGGCCATTTGACGGTGAAGAGAAAAAAGCCGCCTCGGATACGAAGGTTCCTGTGCTGCCTCGCAATAACTACGAAGTGCGTTGGGAATGCCGGCGAGATCGCGGAATTGACTTCGTCTGTGCGGTCACGTTTCCTGTTGGCAAAGAGGTCGCTAGCTTTGTAATGGGCGGCTGGGGCGGCGGCGTGACCGGGCTAAGCAGTATTGATGGTCACGATGCGAGTGACAACGAAACAACGAACTTCAAAGCGTATGACAACGAGCAATGGTACAAGGCACGGGTTCGTGTCGAAGACGTCCAGATTACCGTTTGGATCGACGGAATCAAAATGTTTGATCTGCCCCGTAAAGACCGCAAGTTCGACATCCGCTTTGAGATGGATCCTTGTACGCCTCTGGGAATCGCGAACTTTGAATGCGATTCCCAAATTCGCAATGTAGCGATTCGCCGTTTGGATCCATCCGAGCTAGCGAAGGAAGAGGCGGACGAGTAACACGTCCGCCACTGAACGGCATAGAGCCGAACAACAGAGAGGATGTTGGAGGAGCCACGTCTATGCAAAGCTTGACGCAGAACGAGATCGACGAACACTTCATGGGACGCGCTCTAGAGCTTGCTCAGCAAGCGGCGCTGGCCGATGAAGTTCCTGTTGGTGCCGTGATCATTCGCGATCATCAGGTCCTCGGCGCGGCCTCGAACGAACGAGTGGCCTTAAAAGACCCCACCGCACACGCGGAGATGATTGCGATCACACAGGCCGCTGCCGCGATTGGCGATTGGCGGCTGGAGCGGTGCACGTTGTATGTGACGTTGGAGCCGTGCCCGATGTGCGCGGGGGCGATCTTGCAAAGCCGTATCCCGCGCGTTGTCTTTGGTGCGTCTGATCCCAAAGCGGGCGCCGTCACAAGCGTCTTCGAGCTATTGTCCGATCCGCGATTGAATCATCGCTCCGAGATCAGTTCTGGTGTAATGGCAGACCGATGCGGCCAGATTTTGACCGACTTCTTTGCGAGCAAACGAGCGTTGGGCAAGAAATAGCCTTGGTTGTCGGCGTCAGGCTGGCAATTTAGAGGGAGTTTTCCGTCTGAGGGTAGGGTGAAACGGTGCTGTTAAACTGTAGGGATTCGCAAGATTCTCGCACTTTTGCTGCATCTGGCGATAAACGGGCTAAGCACTGATGAGTGTCATGTCCGATAAGACCGTCACGACCGGATCTTTGTGCGAGTAACGCACAAGATTTCATTTTGCACCTTGGCGCGTGCCGATGGGGGGAGCCTGTAGCTTTCCAACGGCCGCTACGGACGACTTTAATTAGACGGTGGAACAGCGATGTCGGTACGGAAGCTGACGGCTAGAGTTATTGGATCTCTTGTGTTGCTTTGCGGCATGGCTTCGGCCCAAGCTCAACAGCATCTCCCAATTGCCGATCCATTCGAGTTTGAACCTGACTTTCGTTGGTTCGAGCCGATCTACGATGCGGATCTGGCAGACATGAAGCCCAGCAAGCGGGCGAACACAGGTTGGTTTGCAACCTATGACCGGCTTTACCTCTACGGTAGCCGGCCTGAAACGAACGATGTCACCTTCGGTGAAGCTGACACACGGCTCGACCACGGTGCGGGCCACCGATACGAACTGGGATTCATGTTGCCCGACGCGGACACAGGATACCTGTTCAGCTGGGTCAAAAACGACGTGGGCGCGTTTTTCCGCCAACGTCATGAGCGAGCCAATCGCTTGAACGAAGACGAGCAACCCGACCTCAACGCTGGCGCAACGAACCCGTCTAGCCCTTTCGGTTACGAAGCGATCCCTGGCGTTGGCAACAACCTGGGTTTTCACTACCGCTTCGTTGACGAACTGGACAGCCTGAACGTTGTCTCGTTCGACAGCTACGAGCTGAGCAAGACTTGGCGTATGGAGCCGTATCACTACGGCGGGATTTTGGAGCCGATGGTTGGCCTTCGTTGGTTCCGAATCAAGGACACCTACGCGGCATCGAACTTCGTTTCCTCGAACGATCCGGAACAAATCCTGGTCCCTACGTTGGAAACAAACTTCGGCAACGGTGCCGAGCAACTGACGATCAACCAAGCGTTCACAGAAAACGAAGCGTTGACCGCACAACTCGGTTTCCGATACTTCAAGTACATCAACCGGTTCATGGTGTCGGGCGACTTCCGTGTCTTCTCGGGCGGTA
The DNA here is from genome assembly GCF_002251265.1 of Rhodopirellula sp. MGV. NCBI lineage: Bacteria > Pseudomonadati > Planctomycetota > Planctomycetia > Pirellulales > Pirellulaceae > Rhodopirellula > Rhodopirellula sp. MGV. Next base: position 16,603 of record NZ_NPDI01000053.1, read on the forward strand.
ACTGGCAAAGCAGTTACAAGAACCGTTGGACGGAGACGGTTGTTTACGACACGACTGCACCGATCACACAAGGTGCTGGGATTGATCGCATCCTGCGAGAAGCGACACCTGAAGTCCACTCACGCAACGAAGAGTTCTTCCTGGGCTTTGACGTCCGCGGTGACTTGGCATACCAGCTGACGCGAGACTTCACCGTCCGCTGCGGATTCCAGTTGATCGACATCGAGCGTGGACTGTGGCGTGGTGGCGACGGCGAGGGCGGAACGGTTCCAGGCGGTGACAACGATCAAGACTACTTGATGGTGGGTTACACCTTTGGACTTACCTTGAACCGGTAACGTCAAACGATCCGGTCACTGTTGGTGCAAAAGAAAAGCCGCGGCGGAATCATTCCGTCGCGGCTTTTGCTGTTTTTGCTTTGGGGAGGAAGGCAGAAAACTATTTCTTTGAAGCCATCTCACGCAACTCTTCCAGCTCCATCGTCAGACGGTGACGGAGCGGACTTTCTGGACGCAGTTCTTCGTCCAGCAGATCCTCCGCCTCATCAAACGCTTCTTCCCCGCGGTTGGGGTCGCTGATCAGGCTACGGAACATCTCTTCAACGGTAGCTTCGGTAAGCAAAACGGACTCCTCGTTGGGCTACTGCGACTATTTAAACGCGCGGGGTGTTTGGACAATCAAACACAAATCGTCGCCAACCACACGTTGCATGCCACACATCGATTCTAAGTTCGTTCGCGGGGGTCGCAAGGTCTTGCGATGGTTTTCACTCTAGAAATCAGCGGTACCAACGCGACAATTTGTGCTCTGAAACACCAAGAAAATGGGCCGTTTGTATCCCCCAGTTGATCGCGGTTTGACGCACGATTCCGCGTTTTTCCCAACGCCTGGCGTCCACGTGAACCGTGGCGTCGACGAGCTGTGGCCAGGACAATTTTCGCAAAGCTTGTGAAAGAACAACGTCCTCCATCAGTGGGATTGGCTGAAAACCTCCGACCTGATCGTAGAGGTCGCGATGAACAAAGATTGCCTGATCTCCAAACGGCAAGCCTCGCATTCTGATCCGTGTCGCATTGCCGAATTCAATCCAGCGATACTTTCCCGCTTCGTTCTCAATTCGCTGTCGCAATCCGCCCCAAAAACGTTTGTGCGGTGTAGGGGAGCGATGGCTTCGGTTTTCAAGCGCGCGGCAAATTTGATCCAGGCTGTCGTCTCCCAGCCAATTGTCGGCGTGGAGAAACATCAGCATCGCGTGACTGGCCAAGTGACTGCCTTCGCGAAGTTGGTTCCCTCGTCCGCGTGATGTAACAATGACGTCTGCCCCGCAGGATTTAGCGACCTCGACCGTTGCGTCGTGGCTGCCACCATCGGCGACGATGACTTGTGAGGCCCCGTTGTTCTGTGCGGAGCGTATGGCGCGTTCCAGTTTCGCTTCCTCATTGAGCGCCGCGATGACGATCGAGAAATCGGAAGGCGAAATGCTGGGCGGATCTGTCACAGAGTTTGCACTTCGCGGTAACGCATGAAGGCGATCGGACCAAAGACCAACAGTGGAATCCAGGCTGACATCGCTGGCGAAAACAAGATCCCGGCGCCGCCAAGGGCACTACCGAGTGTTTTCAATGCAAAAAAGAATAGCACCATCCACATGGCTGAGGCGATCATCACAAACAGTTTGCGGTCCCGCCGATTGACGACGAGCGGCAGTCCCAAAAGCACTAGTGAGAAATCGAGGGGCACGCGAATCAGTCGTTCGTGCAAAAGGACGGTGATGGAGATCGCGTTGTGCACGGCGGGATTGCGCAGCCGTTCGGCCAAGTGCCAGGTGCTGCACAGCCGTGTCGACGACTGATCCGTTTGCAGAATCTCTGCGTTGACCGGTGTCGCGACAAAACACTCGCCCGAGCTGATCCAAGGGTGCTGTTTTGACGTCATCAAAACCTTGCGTTTGCCGACTCCCGCGGAGTCGAGTTCGTCAATGTTCTTGGGGATTTCGACAAATTGGAAGAGGTAGCCTTCGTCGTGGTTTTCGTCTGCGGGAAGCCACTGGGCCGTCTTCGCAACCAAAGCGTCATCGAAACCGGCGTAGTCTCCGTCGATGCTGAATCTCGGGTTGATAATGGTTCGGCTGCGTGGCAGGATCGATTCGCCTTGCAGCAAGATGCCGCTGATATTGTCGTAGCTCGGCAGGATCGGCTGCGGATTGTCTCCGGTGATGTCTCGGTTTTTCATCGACAGTACATCGCGAAGTTTCGGCAGCGCCAGTTCACGACTCGCAAATTGGGCGAGGATGATCAAACCCGACGCAACGACCATCGATCGAAAGATGCGTCCGTGGGAGACACCTGCGGCCAAGGTTGATGTCAGTTCGCCAGTCCGTCGCAGCCATCCGACGACAAAGAGGACCGCCATCAGTGCGATGATCGCCCCTGTCCAATCGAAGAGCAGCAGAAGATAGGGACCGTAAAATTCGGCCATCACGAAACCGAGCGATGCGGAGCGTTTCTCCGCCAACTCGGCGAGCTCTGTCATGTTCGTGAATGCATGAAAGACGATGAAGATCCCCGACAGTGACAAGAACGACACGGTGAACGTGCGCAAATACAGATTCAGAATGTATCGGTCGATTTGCGTCACGGTCAGGCAGTCGCAACTTGCGTTTAAAAAGACAACTTGGGAGACGTTAGAGCATCCCATGCACCCTCGGGGCGCCGCAAGATTGATCTGCACTCGACGTTGTGGGCGTCTGTCGCGGGCGGGCTTGGCGGAGAATCGATTGCCTGTGTCCCCACGGGCGAAGGGGGAGGCCCGATGTTGTGGCTGTATAGAGTCGCTAAGTTAGCGCAGCAGTAGCAGCACCAGTCGCGATTGTGCGTCGGCGGCGGAGCTGTCGGGAGATGGAACGAAGGGTGAGGTTCGCTTCCGTCTAGCGTTGTTCGCGGTAAGTCGACCAACTGAGATAGATCAGCGCTCCGCCAAGAATGGCAAACGTCAGGTCCATCATCAGGCTTGCACCGCCCAAAACCTGCATCGCACCGACACCCGCTAAGATGGCGACCGAGTCGAGCAGGAATAGGCAGACCACCAAGATCGACGCAACAAGGCTGAAGAGGCAAAGGGCCTTGGGCATCAATCAAACCTCACAAGTAGTTGAAAATCTGGAAGCGAAACCAAGTTACTAGTCCAATCGCGGCCACGAAAGGTCAGCAGTATAGTTACCTACGCGTCACTTTCCCAAGCCTACGCTAAATCGCTAGTTTACCGTTTTGGCGTTCCGGCGGGTGTGGCATCAATTTTTCTGTAAATTCCGATTGAAAGGGCAGCCCGAATGGAGTCTTCTCCCTCCCCAACCTCGCCGGTCTCCGTCGAACATCATCCTTGGGATTGGTGGCGGAACCAAATGCCAATTACGAAAAACTGGACATATTTAGACCATGCGGCTGTCGGACCGCTCAGCGCACCAGCGGCTCAGGCGATTTGCAGGTACGCGGGCGAGGCCGAATCGCAGGGCGACACCATGTGGCCGACCTGGGCCGGTCGCGTTGATGAATTGAGACGGGCATCCGCTGCCTTGCTGGGGACCGAGACGGACGAGATTTGCTTGATTCCAAACACTTCGACCGGGATCAATTTGATTGCGGAAGGGTTCCGCTGGCAGGCCGGTGATAGCGTGGTCCTTCCCGAAGGCGAATTCCCCAGCAACCTTTTTCCTTGGGAAAACCAGGCGGCCCGCGGAGTCACGATTCGCAAAGTAGCGCGTCAAGGCGACGTCGTGTCGGTCGATGACTTGTTGGCTGCGTGTGACGCCAGCACCAAGTTGATTTCGCTTTCATGGGTGGGATACGCAAGCGGATATCGAATCGATCTCGAACGTCTGGTCGGTGAGGCACATGACCGGGGCATTCTGGTATTTCTCGACGCAATTCAGGGACTGGGCGTTTTTGATTTAGACCTCCGCAAAATCGACGTGGATTTCCTGGCTGCCGATGGTCACAAATGGTTGCTTGGCCCTGAGGGCATGGGGATCGCAATGATCCGCCGAAAACACTTCGACCGACTGCGATGCGGAAACGTCGGTTGGAACAGCGTCAAGAACGCGTTCAACTATGCCAAGCCGGAACTTGAGTTAAAGAACGCGGCGGAAAGATTCGAGCCCGGCTCGGCAAACATGGTGGGCTCGGCAGCGTTGGCGGCGAGTTTGGATTTGTTCTTAACGATCCGCGATCATCATGGGCCTGACGCGATCGCGTCGCGAGTACTTTCGTTGACGGATGAACTCCGGGAATCGCTGTTGGAACGTGGAATCACAACCCGCCAGGACGCGGAACAAAACCATCGATCAGGGATTGTCACGTTTGAAGTGCCGGGACGATCGCCCGTCGACGTGCGAAACGAATTGCTCAAGGCCGGGTGTGTTGTCAGTTGTCGTGATGGCGGGGTCCGTGCGAGCGTCCATGCGTACAACAATTCAGAAGACCTCTCCCGATTGGTAAACGCGATCAAAGCGTGAGCTCACCGACGAATCTCCTCATCAAGCTTGGAATGGGAATGACTGATCCAGGAAACCAGATCGCCGTTTACACCGGTTCGTTTGACCCGGTCACCCTCGGTCACTTGCACATCATCCACCGCGCGAGCCGCTTGTTCGACACACTGATCATCGGGATCGGAATCAATGCCGACAAACGGTCGCTCTTCACGCCTGAGCAGCGTCGTGAGTTGGTCGAAACGGTGACAAGCGATTTGTCGAACGTTCGTGTTGAATTCTTTGACGGATTGGCCGTCGATTTTGTACGGTCGCAGCAATCGCGAGTGATGGTCCGCGGGATTCGTCCGCTGACGGATATCGCCGGGGAGTTCACGATGATGATGGCGAACCGACAGCTCGATAGCGATATCGAGACGGTGTTCCTTATGGCAGACGAACGGTTCGCTCACGTCAGCAGTTCGCTGCTGAAACAGATCGCCGGCGTTAGCGATGACGATGAGAAGCTGGCCAAGTTTGTGCCGCGAGAAATTATCCGTCCTTTGCGAGAACGGATGCTTCGCCAGGAGGCATGATTGCGATTGCAATCACCGTGCGCAGTGTGTTTTCACAGTGAAAGATTTCGCAGTGAAGTTTCAACGCAACGGCGCACGGATGAAGTAAAGATGGCAAGCGTGCCAAATCGATCGCCGCGATCCCAGCCGTGGTTGGTTTCGCTGTACTTTTCGATGCTTCGATGCGCTTTACAGTGCGCTATTCGATGCACTTTTCGGTGGCGTCGTTTATCGGCAGCGTTACGATCCGAGGATCTCGCTACGCAGTCGGGAGAGCAGTTCGATTGCGCTTCCAATTTCGTCTTTTTGACGCTGTGGGTCTTCGGGAATCTCTCGCTCGATCGTCAAAGGACCGTTGTACCCAATCTCGTGGAGCGTTTTTAGGTACTCTTCGATGTTGACCGCACCCGCGCCCAGTGGGACTTCTCGGCCCCAGGTTTTCCCGGGTTCGTCGCTCCACGTTCCGTCCTTGCAGTGGACACTTCGTACGTGGGGGGCGAGCACTCGCAGCGCTTCGATGGGTTCACCGGTACCGTAAAGGATCATGTTCGCGGGATCAAAATTGATCTTCAAGTTGTCGCAGCCAACCGCTGCGATGAACTCGATCAGCCCCTTGGCCGTCTCCTGTCCCGTCTCCAGGTGAAGAAATTGTCCGTTCTCTTTGCAGTAGTCGCAGAGCTTTGCGGTGATGCCGACGATCGCGTCGTATTGTGCGTCATGTTCATGTTCGGGGATAAAACCGAGGTGCAGCGCGATCGTGTCACAACCGAGAGCTTTCGCGAAGTCCGAGATCTCGCACATTTCGCGGAAGCGTGACTCGCGCGACGCTTGTGGGACGAGTCCGATGGTTTGTTGCACCGTCGGAATATCGGCGTAGCTTTCGCCTTCAAATCCGCCAAAGATCGCCGTGCATTCGACGGCCATCTCGGCGAGCTGTTTTTTCAACTTCTCTGCATCCGCGACACTCCGCTGACCTTGGTGCGGGGCGTGTAATTGGATCGTCGGTACGCCGAGTTCGGAGATAACATCCCATTTGACTCCGAGTCCCGCGTCGACCGAGGCAAAGACGCCAATGGCCCAATCGTCCATATTGAGTGTTCCTAAAAGAGCGGTGTTGCTGGATGGTTGTTTGTAATCTGTAGCCATCGAAGGCCGATTAATCAATCACACCACGTACGAACGCAAGAAATTGTGACTCTGTTGAAGTGCACGGAGGGCATCGTCTTGACTACCTTCATAAGCGCGATCTTCGACCTCGACACACACGGGGCCGTTGTAGCCAGTTTCAACCAAGGTGCCAAAGAATTTGCCCCAGTCGATGTCTCCTAGCCCAGGCAATTTTGGCGAATGCCACCGATTCGGGTTGGCAAAAACGCCGACTTGATCGAGCTTGTGCTGATCGATTCGAAGGTCCTTGGCGTGGACGTGGAACAGCTTGCCTGCAAAGTCACGCAACGGTTTGATGTAATCCATGTGTTGCAAGACAAGGTGCGATGGGTCGAAGTTCAATCCGAAGTGATCACTCGGAATGTCTTCGAACATCCGGCTCCAAATATCGGGTGAAACGGCCAAGTTTTTTCCGCCGGGCCATTCATCATTGGTGAAAAACATGGGGCAGTTCTCGATCCCAACGCGAACGCCGTTCTGTTCGGCGCACTCGATGATGGGCTTCCATGTTTCTAGGAACTTTGGCCAGTTGTCATCGACGCTTTTGGTCCAATCGCGTCCGATGAACGAGTTCATGGTGTTGATGCCCAGTTTCGCGGACGCTTCGATCACCGCTTTGATATGTTCGCTCGCCAGTTGTGCTTCCTCGGCGTCGGGAGCGAGCGCGTTGGGGTAGTATCCCAAGGCACTGATTTTTACTCCGTAGTCTTCTTGAAAGACGTTGATCTGGTCGATCGCATTTTCGTCGAGTGACAGCACGTCGACGTGTGTGATCCCCGCATAACGTCGAGCCGCTTTACCTGGCGGCCAACACATCACCTCGACGCAATCAAACCCCAGTCCGCTTGCGTTTTCAAAGACATCTTCAAGGCTTGCGTCTGGCAAAATCGCTGAAACAAATCCGAGTTCCATGTTGTTGGTTCAATCTTCGAGTATCGAATCGGAAACCGTTTCGCCATCGCCGCTCCATGTCGGCGATCGGTAACGTGTGTTGGCCGGTCGAACGGTCGCTTTATCGTGCAGTAACCGTAGATGAGTGCTGGCAAAGAGCGTTGGTACCACCCGATCGGCTCGTTTCAAGCGATAGAGAATACAGCCTTTGCGGGCGACAAAGTACATCCCCCAGACCGTCGCGACGAAGTGTTCGCGATCAAAGCCCGTGCCGACCGTTTCGACTTGATCGCCAATCTCGATACCTTCGTCTTGCACTTTGTTCCACATCGCAGGGCGCAACCGAAAACCTGTCGAACCGTATCGATAGTGGTAGTAAGTCCCGTCAAATTGGACTCGTTTGAAGACCCGCGGGCTGGGGATCAAGTGGGTCACGATTGCGACGTCGTCCGGATGAATGAAGCTCTGTCCGTTCTCCGGCCAACGGAGGAAGCAACCATAGTCGGGAAGCGTTGGGTATTGCATAGCATCGGCAGGGGGAATTTTTGGCAACGACATGGTTCGCCAAGCCCCTAGTGTACCCGATGCGATCGGACATTGGGTGAATCGGCAATGGGTACAAATCGCAGGCGATCGGCGTTCTTTTACCGACGCAGGGCCTATGCTTTTCTGATCTGGATGCGTCCCCGCTCTATTCTCCTGCCGCAACTCGTCTCAGTGATTTCGATGAATCAGCCGTCTCGCCAACCTGCCGTGGGGATTGACCTTGGCACCACGTTTTCCGCCGTCGCTTACCTGGATGCGACTGGCCGCCCGGAAACGATTCGCAATGCCGAAGGCGACCTGACGACACCGAGTGCTGTCTTCTTTGATCACAACCGACCAATTGTTGGAATGGAAGCAGTTGAAGCTGGTTTGCTTGAACCGGATCGCTTGGCGCTATTCGCGAAACGCGATGTCGGCGAAAGCTACTACGAAAAAACAATTCGTGGGCAGCAACTGCCTGCGGAAGTGATCGAGGCGTTGATCCTGCGGAAACTAAAGTCGGACGCGGAACTGGCACTCGGCGAGATTCGGCAAGCCGTCATTACGGTGCCCGCGTTCTTCAACGAGCCCTGCCGAAAAGCAACACAAGATGCCGGTAAGCTGGCCGGTTTGAATGTTCTGGACATCATCAATGAACCGACCGCGGCGGCGATCACCTATGGAGTACAACAAGGTTTCTTGTCGGCTGATGGTCAGAGTCAGCGATCGGAAACCGTTTTGGTCTATGACTTAGGCGGAGGAACGTTCGACGTCACCGTGATGAAGATCGAAGGCCGTCATTTCCATACGGTCGCTACCGCCGGCGATGTCTATCTAGGCGGCGTTGACTGGGACAATCGGGTGGTCGAGTTTATTGCCGAAGCGTTTGTACAACAGCATGGCGTCGACCCACGCAACGATCCCCAAGCCGAACAGGAATTACTTCGCAAAGCGAACCAAACCAAGCATGCATTAACCCAGAGGGAATCCGTCTCCGTTGCCTTCGCCCACGATGGACACCGGTTGCGGATCGAACTGACTCAGCAGGAATTCTCCAAACGCTGCGCCGACTTGGTCGAACGGACACTGATGACAGTCCAATTGGTCTTGGACGATGCGGGAATCAGTTGGGGCGGGCTGACCCGTTTGATTCTTGTTGGCGGATCAACGCGGATGCCCATGATTCGGCAAGAACTCGAACGGTTGAGCGGAATGGAACTCGACCGGTCGCTCTCGCCTGACGAAGCGGTCTGTCATGGCGCGGCGCTTTACGCCGGGATGCTGATGGCCAACGGAAATGATTCCGCTGGGCTTGATTCCGCAGGGCTTTCTGTCAGCAACGTCAACTCACACGACCTCGGGATCCTTGCGGTCGATCCAAAAACCGGCCAACCACGCCGCCAAGTGATGATCCCGCGAAACAGCCACTTGCCGGCACGCAAAAAAGTTCGCTTTCGCACACACTCCGACAATCAAGCGAACGTCAAGATCGAAATCGTTGAAGGCGGTGACGACCGCGGCACCAATGCCACACGGATCGGACGCTGTCTCATTGATGACCTGCCGCCGGGCACTCCCAAAGGCACACACGTTGACGTTCGGTTTGACTACGCGCGCGATGGACGATTGACCGTTCGAGCGTCCCTGCCCGAAATCGATCGCAAGATCGCAATGACATTGAACCGCGCCGCCGGATTAAACGAAGAACAACTCGCCCTGTGGATGCAGCGGCTGGACGACGGATTAAGCGATGCAACACTCGCGTTGCTCGAACAAGAAACGTCACGGCCAACGCCAGAAAACGATTCAAACGCGGCGTCCCAAAGCGAACGCTCGGATGCGACGAATCGCGAATCGGTTCCGGTCGAGAATCCCGTCCAAGGAATCGCCCCCCAAGCTCTGTTCGCTTCTGTCCAAACGCAGCCTGCCCCAACACAACCAGCCCAACCACACTCGCCACAAAACGCAGAACCAACTCCTGCGGAATCGAACGCATCAACGCCAGACCAGCCAGCAACGACCCCAGCATCGAGCACCTCTGTCCACATTGCACTCGATTCCCTACCGAAAACAACGGTCCAGAAAGTCCGTGCAGATGAACTTTCCGGGCTAGTGGGGGAAACAGCACTCGACCGATCTGCAGTCAACGTTCGTCCTCAGATCGACCTCGGTGAACAACACTCCGCGCGCACCAAGGCGGACGTCGGTGATTTACAATTGCTGGCATCGTTGTCTGATCGCCCCACAGGGACCGATTCCGTCGACAAACCATCGCTCCCCAGTATTGCGATCAACGTTGACGCACCATCGACGGAAAAGCCTAGAAAGTCGGGGTTTTGGAAACGAAAAAAGAACTAACGTTGCGTAAGCGAGCACGCGACTCCGCGGACCTGACATTTCTTTTACATTGTTTTGAATTGAATTCGACCATGAGATTGGGCGGATGAGGTTTATTGAGTCAGTCGCGAAATTCGTGTTCGACGCTGCGGCGGATTCAAAGCAATCGAAGGAGATTGCGCCGTGTCGGTGGCTGCGAAGCGGATGTCTGATGGAGCTCAAACATGCTTGCCTTTTCTTGGAATCGATCTCGGTGGTTGATGCTTGCCGTCCTGCCGTTTCTAACCTTCTGTGAACTTGGTGCCAGCACTCCAAGTGAAACCTCATCGCAAATCCAATTGGATGTTGGCGTTTCGAACCCGACCATGTTGGCTGGCAAGAAAAACCAGATCAATCACCTCCGTATTTCATTGACCGGTTTTGATCTTCCCAAAAGCGATCGTCGACCGCCAGTGAACACCGCGATTGTGATCGACCAAAGCGGTTCGATGGGCGGCGAGAAAATCGCACAGGCCCGCAATGCCGCCATCGCTGCGGTCGAACGACTTCGCGACGATGACATCGTGTCGATCGTACTGTACTCCGATTCGGCGACGGTGCTGGTCCCAGCAACCAAAGCATCTGATCGTGAATCAATCATTAGAAAGATCCAAACGATCCAGGCCCAAGGCAGTACGGCGCTGTTTGCCGGAGTCAGCAAAGGGGCTGCCGAAGTTCGCAAATTCATCGACGGCGACTACGTTAATCGAGTCATCTTGTTGAGTGACGGTAAAGCCAACGTTGGGCCAAAGAGTCCGCGAGAACTAGAACGACTAGGGGCTTCGCTGGTCAAAGAAGGCATCAGCGTGAGTACGCTGGGCCTTGGACTTGGGTACAACGAAGATTTGATGGGGCGGTTGGCTTCCGCCGGTAGCGGCAACCACATGTTTGTCGAAGCAGCCGATGACTTAGTCGCCGTCTTTCAGAAAGAATTCAACGATTTGCTGAGCGTCGTTGCCAGCGAGTTCGAAATCCATGCCAAACTTGCCGAAGGCATCCGTGCGGTTCGAGTCCTCAACAGTGAAGCCGATATTAGCGGACAAGACATCTATGTCCCGTTGACACAGCTTTATGCCCGTCAGCAACGCTACTTCATCGTCGAAGTCGAAGTGCCTGGTGGTGAGAACGGAGCGGAAATGCCAATGGCAGAGGTTTCGATCAAATACAAAAACTTGATCAGCGATACGACCGATAAACTGACTAGCTCGATCGGCATCCGGTTTTCAGATGATGCCAAGGTTGTCGAAGAGAACCGTGATCTGGAAACCTATGCCCAGTGTGCGATCCAATTTGCCAATGACGCCAACATCCGGGCAACGTTGCTCCGTGATCAAGGCAAAATCGAGGAAGCAAAACAGTTGCTGATCACCAACTGCTATCAGCTAAACAAACTGAGCGCGGAATCTCGTGGCTGTATCGCTGAACCGTTGGCACTCGAGTTAGAGCGAAACGCAAAGCTGAATGGGATGCAATCGGAACTGCTCGACCTACCGATGGAATGGACGCGATCACGAAAACAGATGATTTTCGAACAGAATCGCAATGCCAGTCAGCAAGACTACCGTGTTGACTCGCCATCGCAGGTTAGCCCGCCCGCCGTCCAATCGTCACCGAAGTCACCTTAAGTTTCCACCCGCGAATCGTTAGTAAGCGTTATCAATGCCGCGTCCCTTGTTTCTCGCCCTCCTCTCCTTGGTCGTCACACCGATCGTGTTGTTGGGATGGTTGAGCGCAAGTGCGGCGCGGCAAAGCGAGATCGCTGCCAAAGAAACGTTGGCAGCATTGCTTTCGACTCAGCTGGTCGAAGCCCAAAAGTCGGTTCACGACGTTTTTCGATCTTACGCCGACCAACTAGATCGAGCTTTTGAACTCGATCCCGGCCGAACCTCGCCTGAAATCGCGCTGGAAAGTCGACTACGCCAATTGCGCCGTTCGAATCCAATCGTGAGGCAAGGATTCATTATCGGATTGGATGGCGATCTTGTGTTCCCGACCGAGTTGGATTTGAGCGGCCGAGCCGGTGCAGAAGTCGCTGCGACGCTGTCTGGCATCTTGGATAGTCGTCCTCAATTTCGTCCGGTCGCTGGAACTGACTATGGCAATGCCACGTCAGGGCTACAGTACCAAGCGATCCAGGTGAAAGGGGGGCAACCTCCCGTTGAGCAAAAGTCGCAAGCCACAACCGCCGCAAGCGAACAGCCCGCACAGTGGCAGCAATGGTACATGGGCGACGGCGCACAAGTTCTTTACTGGCGAGCGTTGCCAAGTGGTCCAACGGTCGGCGTCCTTTTGGAACGTAGCCGCTGGATGTCCGATTTGATTGCCGCATTACCAGACGACGACGTGGTTGCGGCGCAGACGTCTGAGTCCGGCGAGCGAACATTAAATGGCAAAACGCTTTCGGTCCCTCGTCTGGGCAGTGTCCGATTGGTTGATGAAGCGAAGCGGTCAATCTATCGCTGGGGTGACGTTGCGGCATTTGACCAGGAACCGTTAACCGTCTTGGAATTGGATGAGCCCTTGCCAAGCTGGCAACTGCAGATGTTCGTCGATCCGGCATTGACGCCAGGGTCAAGCCTCTTGTCCTTGTATTTGTCACTTGCCGGGATCGGAATCCTATTGTTGCTCGTCGGCGTTTACGTACTGACATCGGTGCGCCGACAGATCGTCGAAGCGCGCAGCCGTGTCACATTCGCTGGTCAAGTGTCGCACGAACTGCGAACACCGCTGACCAACATACGACTTTATACCGAACTCGCCGAATTGGACCTCGCCAAACTTGCGGGCACGACACGTCCCGATGCTGCTTCTAGCGGAGATACAAAGGCAGACGAATCGGTTCATTCGCTTGCTTCGCGGTTGCAAGTGATCGATCACGAAGGCCGGCGCTTGCAGCGTTTGGTTTCCGGGGTTCTGGAAATGATCAGACCCAGCGGGAAACGTGCGGGGGTGCGTCGGCAGCAAACCGAACTGTGTCCGCTGTTGACTCAGATTGCTCACCAGTTCGAACCAAGCTTTGAAACCGCCGGCTTGACGTTGAACATCGAATGCCAAGTCGACGTACCAGTGATGATCGACCCCGACGTTTTTGAGTTGGTCCTGGTCAACCTGCTAAGCAACGTCGAAAAATATGTTCCATCCGGCGGGCGATGCCTTGTCGAATGCGAACTGATGGAAACAGATCGCGATGAAACAAACTCGTCCATGCTAGTGGTGACAGTGTCTGACGATGGTCCCGGGATCGGCCGGCGTCATCGCAAACGTGTTTTCGAGCCCTTTGAACGTCTGGACGATTCAATCAGTGCGCCGAGCGGAACGGGGATCGGCTTGACGATTTCGAAGAGGGCCGCCACGCGGCATGGCGGCGACTTGGAACTGCTTGCGGCATCATCGATCGGCGGCGCAGCCTTTCGTTTGACACTGGCGATCGATGACGCATTGCTCACAACTACTTCGACCGGGACGAAGCGTTAATGCCACACCGAATTTTGGTTGCCGAAGACGACCGGAACACGCGTCGCGCACTCGCAGAGGTTTTGCGCAGCGAAGGATACGACGTGACCGAAGCGGCCGACGGATTGAACGCCAAGGCATTGTTCGACCAAGAGATGCCCGACATGGCGTGCTTGGACGTGATGATGCCAGGAATGAGCGGCTATGACGTGTGCAAGTATTTTCGCCAAAAGTCGCCAACAATGCCGATCTTGTTTATTACCGCAAAGGCCGAAGAGATCGACAAGGTCGTCGGCTTGGAACTCGGTGGCGACGACTACATCGTCAAACCGTTTGGGACGAAAGAAGTTGTCGCCCGAATCCGTGCCGTCGCACGCCGCAGCTTCGATGCCCCTCCGCCCGCGACCACGATGGCGTTTCCGGACACCGCATTTACGATGGCAGATTTAGAAATTCTGCCGCGTGAAATGCGTGCCAGACGTGTCCACCACGATTCTGGCGACGAATCTGCCATGACGCTTACCCGTCGCGAGCTGCTAATTTTGCAAACGTTGGCAGCCCGGCCGGGTGAAGTTGTCACCCGCCGCGAACTCTTCCAATCCGCTTGGGAAGACGACCATGTGCCAAATAGCAGAACAATTGATCAAACGATCAGTCAGCTACGCAAACGCATCGAGCTCGACCCCAAGCAGCCAAAAATCATTCAGACGGTCTACGGCGTCGGCTATCGATTCGAGTAGAATCAACGGTTCCCATGTCATCTAATTTGGGCATTGTTCGCTCGACGACTTTGCATTCCCGTACCATGACGGACGAATTAGATCCGTTGAACCTACCCTGTCCCACCCAAATCTACTGATCGCGATGAAAAACCGACGCCAGTTCCTGTCGTATTCTGCAGCAACCGCGGCCGCTTTTGGCCTTTCCAGCAAACTTTCGTTCGCCGCTGAAGCTTCGAAGGTTGCCTCACCATTCAAAATCTCGTTGGCTGAATGGTCGCTGCACCGCACCCTTCGCGATCAAAGCAAAGGGCTGACCAACCTGGATTTCCCTCGTATCGCGAAAGAAGAATTCGGAATCGAAGCGGTTGAATACGTCAACCAATTCTTCATGGACAAAGCGAACGACGAGAAATACCTCGGCGAACTGAAACAACGTTGCGAAGACCTCGACGTCAAAAGCTTGATCATCATGTGTGACGGCGAAGGCGCACTTGGTGATCCCAATGAAGAGAAACGCGAACAAGCGGTCAAGAACCATCATAAGTGGGTCGAAGCGGCGAAGTTCTTGGGATGCCACTCTATCCGTGTCAACGCACAGAGCTGGGGCAGCTTTGAAGAGCAACAAAAACTGGCTGCGGACGGTCTACGAAAACTGAGCGAATTTGCCAAGCCACACGGCCTGAACGTGATCGTCGAAAACCATGGCGGCTTGAGCAGCAACGGTGCTTGGCTTGCAGGTACGATCGCCAAGACTGAAATGGACAACTGCGGAACGCTACCTGACTTCGGAAACTTCCGTATCGGCAACGGCGAAGAATATGATCGCTACAAAGGCGTCGAGGAATTGATGCCTTATGCGAAAGCGGTCAGCGCCAAAACCCACGACTTCGACGAAGAAGGCAACGAAACGCACACCGACTTCTTCAAGATGATGGGCATCGTGCTGAAACACGGTTACCACGGTTACGTCGGTATCGAATACGAAGGCGGCAAGGTTTCCGAATACGACGGAATCAAGAAAACCAAGGCATTGCTCGAACGCGTCGCCGAACGAATCGTTCAGGGCTAACCCGAACAGCGATCTGAGTTCGATCAGATCACTTTGACCGAAACAATACGCCGGGTTGATCACATTGGTGGTCGGCCCGGCGTTTTTTATCGACCAGCTTATGCGACGTCGCTGAGATCCAGTTGTCGCTCATAACGTCGCATCAGTTGTTTCTTTAGATCGGCGAGCGATTCGGATTCGAGTTCCGGATCTTCGTCGACCATTTCCTGGGCCATCGTGCGGGCGGCTTGCAACAGATCCAGGTCCTCAATCACATCGGCGATCATCATTGACGGCATGCCGCTCTGTTTGCTGCTGAAAATCTCGCCGGGACCACGCATTTTGAAATCGGCCTCGGCCAATTCGAATCCGTCGTTGGTGGACTCGAAGACTTTCAAACGCTCGTTTTCTTCCGGTGATTGGTTTCCATCGGTAAATACGCAAACGTGTCCGGTGTGATTACCACGCGAAACGCGACCTCGCAGTTGGTGCAGTTGTGCAAGTCCGAATCGTTCGGCGCCCATGATTGTCATCACTGTGGCGTTGGGGACATCGATACCGACTTCGATGACGGTGGTGCTGACCAGCACATCGATTTCGCCTTCGGAAAACTGTTGCATGATCTGCGTTTTTTCTTCAGCGGACAGTCGACCGTGCAACAGTCCGACGTTGTAACCGGCGAAGACATCATCACGTAATTGGTCGAAAATCGTTTCGACGGACGAGACATCCTCCGACGCTTCGTCGCTCGACGCGGTGGTGTCCTGGGAAGCGCTGACGCGTGGGGCGACGACAAAGGCCTGACGCCCTTCTTTTAATTGTCCACGTACGAATTCCCACCAACGACGACGCCATTCGTCACGTCCAAGATAGGTCTTTACCACGCCGCGGCCTGGCGGTTTTTCTTTGATCGTGGTTAGATCGGTGTCACCGAAAATCGTCATCGCGACCGAGCGTGGAATAGGCGTCGCACTCATCACCAAGTAATGCGGATCGATACCTCCGCCACGCAAACGCACTCGTTGTCCGACACCAAATTTGTGTTGCTCATCGATCACGCATAAGCCGAGGCTTTTGAATTCCAGCCCATGCAGCAAGGCTTGAGTCCCCACCAAAAGGTCGATCTCTCCCGAAGCCGTGTGTCGCAGTACTTCGCGTTTTTCGGCCGCGCCCAAACTGCCGCATAGCAGCCCAACTCGCACCCGGCTGCAATCGAGGATACGAGACAGGGTTTGGTAGTGCTGACGGGCGAGGACTTCAGTTGGCGCCATCAGCACAGCCTGGTTTCCATGCCCGACGGCTAGCATCATCGCATAGATCGCGACGACGGTTTTACCGCTACCAACGTCGCCTTGAAGCAAGCGGTTCATTGGAAACTGACGTGCCATATCGCGACTGATCTCTTTGATCGCGGCGACTTGATCGCCCGTCAGTTCGAACGGGAATCGATTCGTAATTCGTGCGTCGAGCAGCGGATCGGAGGGCATCGACGAAGACTGCAGGTTTGTGGTCAAACGCCGCCTGCGGATTGCCATCGCCAATTGCATGACCAGCAGTTCCTGGAACGCTAAACGTGATCGTGCGGCGCGCAGTTGGTCTTTATCTGGCGGCCAATGGATGTGCTTCATTGCCGTTTCAATGTCCGGCAGCGGCTGGCGCAAATCGATACCGACATCGCGTACTAACTCGGTCGCACGGTCACGAAGTTCGACGGGTAGCACCTCGGTCAAGTCTGGGGCAAGCTGCTCGACGACGGCGCTGATGATTCGCCGCATTTCGTTCTGCTTGACGCCATCGGTTAACGGATAGATCGGCAGGATCTTTGGCGATTCAATTTCGTCTTCTTCATCCAGGAATGTGACCTTGGGATGAACGAATTCGAACCGCAGTCCGTTCAGTTTAGGTTCGCCGCTGATCATTACCTGCCGATCGAATGTCAGCTGTTCGGCGCGAAAAGGCTGATTGAAAAACAAAATGCGTACTGCGCCGGTGTCATTTTGTACGACGGCACCAAAGACGCTTTTGCCGGGGCTGCGTGATACCAATTCCGCGTCAACGATCGTGCCGACAAGGGAGACCGGCTGGCCTTCGCGGATCCGGTCGATGCGTTCGGGAGGGGCCGGAAATTCGTAATTTCGCGGAA
Organism: Rhodopirellula sp. MGV; assembly: GCF_002251265.1. Lineage (NCBI taxonomy): Bacteria > Pseudomonadati > Planctomycetota > Planctomycetia > Pirellulales > Pirellulaceae > Rhodopirellula > Rhodopirellula sp. MGV. The sequence continues at coordinate 33,968 of NZ_NPDI01000053.1, forward strand.
AGCAAAACAGCAAATCACCGGCGGTGCGAAGCCCCAGTTTTTCCAGCCGCAATGCGCGGGACGGACCGACACCGGGCAAAAACTGCGCCGGCGTCGAGCGTGTCATCTGGCTGGTCGAATCGTGCATCCGCGCCCCAAAAAGGTGTCAGGACTCTTTTTAAAGGTTCGCTTGGCCTTTGATCGTGCGCTGGGCAACTACCCATGCTTCATCAAGGTGCGTTTCGTACTGCTGCGGTGAAAGCAATACTTCGTCAGCCCCTTCGGCGGCATCGATTTCGATCAGCCAACCGAGTTCATACGGTGCCGCATTGATGAGGGCTGGGTCAGACAGCACGGCGTCGTTGATTGCCGTGAGTGTACCCGCGATCGGCGTGTAGAGATCGCTTTCAGCTTTCTTGCTTTCGATCGCACCGATCATTTGACGGAGTGCGACGGTGCTGCCCGGATCGACTTCCCAATCCAGAAAGTAGACGTCTTGAAGTAGCCGCACGGCGTACGCGGACAGACCAAACCGCCATGTGGTGCCGCTTTGAAGTTGGGCCCACATGTGGTTTTTGGCGTATTGTCGATCCAGTGGAAACGTTGCTTCGAATTCTCCCATTGCGAAGGAGAAGAATTCGGTGCTACGTGTATCGGACATTCTGGTGTTCTGGTTCGAAGAAGGAGGGCAGCATGGCGTCAACGCGTAGTAGACCATATCGGGTCAGTTCGATGCGATCGCCATTGATCGTTGCCCAGCCGTCTTCGACAAACTTGTCCCACTCGGCTTGCCATTCGGCGACGATATCGACGCCGAATTTATTTTGGAAATAGGACCGTTCCAAGAAGCCTTTTTTGAGCAGCAGGATCATCGAACGGATCAATCGCTGGTGATCACTGGGAACGAACCCGCGTCCGAGTGGCAGTTGCCCTGACTCGACTGTCGACAGGTACTGTTCAAGTTCGGCCAAGTTCTGGTAGTGGACGCCCGAAGCGTGACCAAAACTCGCGATGCCGGTCGCCAACAAGTCGGCGCCTTGCCAGAGGTTGTCCCGGTACGAGAAGTTCACTTTACTTGGGTCTTTGACGACCGTGTAAGCGCTGCTGACGCTGTAGCCCGCGTCAAGGAACTCGTTGAACGCGTAGTCGACCCAGGCGCGTTTGGTGGCCCAATCGGCGACGGGACTTTCACTTTGCTTGTCCAACATGTCTTTGCTGTAGACGGTGTTGAACGGCAATTCCATCTGATAGATCGTCACACTTTCGGGTGACATCTCGATGGCTTGACGGATGTTGTCTTTCCAGTTGTCCCAGGTTTCGCCAACCATGCCGGCGATCAGGTCAATGTTGACGTTTGGGAATTCCGCTTCGGCGATCCATTCCCAAGCGCGAAAGACTTGTTTCGAAAGGTGGGCGCGTCCGTTGTCTTCGAGCACTTTGTCCGAGAAATTCTCGACGCCGAGACTCAGGCGGGTGACGCCCATCACTTCGCGAAGCGTTTTGACTTTGGTTTCGCTAAGCGTTCCTGGTTCGCACTCGAACGTGACCTCTTCGGCACCGTCCCAGGTGATGTGTTGGCGAAGCCGATCGGCCAGTTTCGTCAGCTGTTTAGGTGACAGAAAACTTGGCGTCCCGCCACCGAAATAGACAAAACGGAAGGGCCGGTCTCCCATGACTTCGCATTGGCTGACCAAAGAAATTTCGTTGCACAAGGCATCGACGTACCGCTGAACTTCTGGAGCAGTGACGTCCGTAAAGACCTTGAAGTAGCAAAACTTGCAACGTTTGCGGCAAAATGGGATATGAAGGTACAGCCCGAGTGGCGTCGATTCTTGCGGTGGGCTGTGAAGTGCGTTGCGAACATCGTCCAAAGAACCCTTCTTCCATTGGCTGTAAGGCGGGTAGTTGGAGATGAAGTAGCTTCCGACTTCGGTTTTTGAATCGCTGGCTGCTGACGACATAAGCACGTGTGGGTGGGTCGTGAAACTGGTTCTCACGTCGCAATCGAATGCAACGTGATTTATTGTAGCCACTTGGCATCCGTCACGGCGATTTCAATTCAATCCATCACTTCAAGCGGGTGGTTCGTCGGTGGCTGATCCGGCTTCGGAAGATCCGTATGCGAATGGGCTTTGCTGGCCGCCGAGCCGCTTACTCGCGGCGTCAACAAGCACGCTCGCACGCCACTATGCTTGACGAATCACGTCCAACGTTCGCCGGATATCTTCGGGTATCGGCGCTTCAAAGGTCATCCATTCACCGGATTGTGGATGGCGAAGTTTCAACCGACGGGCGTGCAAGGCCTGGCGGGTCATGACGACTGGGCTTCCCGCGACCGATCCTTTGCCTTCTAGCCAAGATTGCTCCGCAACGGCGTGTCCTGCGTACAGTCGGTCGCAAAGAATCGGGCAGCCGATGTGCGCCAGGTGAACGCGAATCTGGTGCGTACGACCTGTCTTGGGGAAGCATCGGACAACGGTAAATCGTCCGATTCGCTCTTCGACCTCGAAAAAGGTGTTGGCAGTTTTTGAAGTCGTGTGGTTTTCACGGATCGCCATTTTGTCCCGTTGATAGGGATGGCGACCGATCGGGGCATCGATCACGTCGCGGTCGCGATCCAACCGACCGATCGCGATCGCAAAGTATTCCTTTTCGACTTCACGATCATGCCATTGTTCGGCAAGTGCCATGTGAACCGCGTTGGTTTTGGCAACGACAATCACCCCACTGGTGTCGCGGTCGAGTCGATGGACTATGCCCGGTCGCGTCGGGCCGCCCACGTCGGACAGCGATTGAAAGCGATGCGCCAAAGCGCTCGTCAGCGTGCCTTTCCAGTTACCACGTGCCGGATGGACCACCATCCCCGGCGGCTTGTTCACAACGACGAAGCCGTCGTCTTCGTAGATCAGGTCAAGCGGAATGTTCTCCGGGACAACCTCGTCCGAAAATTCTTCGGGTAGTTGGAAGCGAATCTGTTGACCGGGACGCAAGCGAAAACTTGGCCGAATGACTTTGCCGTCGACCTCGGCTTGATCGTCTTGGACCGCTTGTCGAATTTGACTGCGGCTATAACCGTCGCAAGCGCCGGTTAAGAACAGGTCGATACGTTGACCGGCTGCGGATTCCGGGACAGTAAATTCACGGACGATTGGCGGATCGTCCAATGCTTCACCATCGGCATCGTCGTGGTGGTTAACCTGAGAATCGTCCATCGGGTGGAATGGACGTTGCGTTCGTCCGTCGTTGTGAATGTGTTATTGGAACAGATAAAAAAGCCGGTTCGATCAAGCGGGCAGGCAGGAACGTCGTCCTGCCAGTTCCCCTTAACTTCCCGGCGACTTCGAATTCGCAGGCGAACTACTCGTCCGACTTCGTTTCTTCGGCAGCGGTTTCTGGCTCAGCAGCAGTTTCCGGCTCAGAGGTGGTCTCTGGTTCCGCCACAGCTTCTGGCTCAGTTGTCGCTTCGCCATCTTCCGGCAGTTCAATTCCGCCGGTCAGTTCCATTTCCGACGCGTCGCCTTTGAGCGTGTCGAAGGTGCTTCCCATTTCGCTGTCCAAGTCCAGGTTGGGGAGATCCAAATCTGGAAGGTCTGGCAGGGTCGAAGCACCAGGCAATTCTGGTGGAAGCGACGGGTCTGCGGGGGCAAAGTTTTGATCGCCGAACCAAGCGAAGAAATCCTTCGCCGCGGAGCTTTTCAGCAGTGCGATTCGTTTTTCGGCAACTTCCACCATTTCCGGAGATTCATCGGCGGCAACGCAGGCTTCATACGCTGTGATTGCGTCATCGACTTGCCCGAGTGACTCGTAGGTAAGTGCCAACCCGTAGTTTGCACGTGAGACCAGCACGTTATCGCTAGAGCTAACACGCGCGTTAATAAATTCGTCTTTGGCTTGCGAAAGCAAGGTTTCTGCTTCAGCCTTGTCGCGGTACAGCGAATCGACACCTTGGACAAGGTTCTGATTGGCTTGGAAAAGCTGCGACCAAGCCGCCGCGGTCGTATCCGGGTACTGTGACGCGACCTCGGGATTGTTCATCAGCAATTGAAATGTGGCGTCGCTTCGCGTTGCCGTTTGCGAGCTGCTGTAGAACCCAAAGGCCAACATTGCCACCACGATCGCGATCACTCCGACGCCAATCAGCTTCGAATAGGGCTCGACCTTTTTGTAAAAACTGGCCAGCTGGTCGGCGACGATGTTATTGTCCAGCTCTTCCTGGCGGGTGTTCATAAATCTTTCGTGCGTGTTTGGCTGCGATAGTGGCGCATTTAATGCAAGCGGAGGAGTATACGAATGCCAAAATTGACTCGTCAATAGAACTCAATTTCGGTCTGAGTCGAATTGAGGGGCCCGGCGACGTCGATTTGAGCAGAAGTCAGAGCCTAGCTGACCGGTCGCTTTGCCCAAGCACGGCGGATCGTACGCGGAGAAACTTCATCAACGCCAACTGCTCCTGAGGTGAAATTCTACCGCATTACACGGGTTTCAGGACCGTTTCTGTGGCTACCTTGGTACCGCGTCGGACACAAACCAGTATCAAATTGATGTCTGTGAAAGGCGGACGCAGGCTGGCTGGCGCGTTCGGTGTGAATTCAAAGGCAACGTTTGATCGCCGATGCCCTTTTGTCACGCAGGTATTCGTGTGGTACGGTATTGGTCCATCGGCGGGGTTTTCGGGTGTTCCTATTGGGAGGGCCTCGGAAAGTTGATTCCCGCCTACGAGCGAGTGAGTGCCGATAACAAGATTGTTAATGATCCATTCAGCAGGATAGATCTTCTTCCAGAGAACCGAGGACTGGTGTAGCTCTGATGGCGTTGTCTTCCAATTCTTCCGCAAAGCAACGCGAGGCGGCAAGCTTCGACGCTGCGAATGATCCAGGGCGTGACGAAACCGCTCTCGATCGTCTTCGCGAATTGCAGTTGGAGTTGGAGCAAACACGCAGTGAAGCCGCTGCGGCACGACTGGACGCCCGTGCGGCCGAGCTGGAACGACGGATTCAGCGACTGGAACGAGAAGTCGCTGAAACACGCGGCATGGTCGAATCGAGAATTGTCGAATCGGCTCACGACCAATCGGTGCCCTTGCCCGCAACACCGCGGGGGCGGTCGGTTCGTCCGGCGACAACTTTTCAAAGCAAGATTCAGACAACAAATTCGCCAGTTAAACAGGACGGTCACGATTCAACGGCAGCGACGCAGCGACCGAATGAACGGATCGATGCGAGTCATCGATTGGGGGCTCGCGAATCGCACCGCGCGGTGGCGGCTCGAGCGGAAATTTCCGCACGGGTTGAGTCATCGACTTCGCTCGAAAGCTGGGATGACGTCGGGCGTCTCTTGCGGGCGGATCAACCAGCGGCTTCACCGGATACGGCCGACAAAGAATCGACAGTGACAACTGGTCTGTCAAAGTCGCAAAAGAAGAGCAAGCGATCCAAGTCTGAGCGATCGGAGTCGTCAACGACGAACAAGAAAAACGCCAGCAAGAACGCTATCGGTAAACCGTTGTCTGATCCGGCGCCGCAATGGGCGCTGAAGGAGACGGAGGTTGAGCCAAAGTCGATACGTCGTCGCATGCCGGCATGGCTGACGAGTCTGGCGGTCCATAGCGTATTGGTAGTTTTGTTAGCACTGATGTCGTTGTCCGCCACCGAGCCTCGTGATCAGGTCGCGATCGCGGCCTCGATGGCGCAAAGCGAGGTGTCTGAGATTGAAACGATCCAACTGGAGACGGAATCTGTTGAGACTGCCGAAACGGTTCCGGTGCCGACTGAGGTGCCTGACGATCTGAGCGAATTCGGAGAGCTTCCGGTGACCGAGTTGGTGAGTGATTTGCTTCCGAAGGTCGCTGCCCCTTTACCAGCCCTGTCCAACGCAATGTCGGCTGCGGAAATGGCAACCGCGATGAGTTCGGATTCGAGCGAAGCGATGGAGTTTTGTGGTATCCAAGGAGGTGGAAATCACTTTGTTTATTTGGTCGACAGCAGCAAGAGCATGGGAGATGGGTTCGCGCAAGCACGGCAGGAGCTGTTGCGTTCGATCGAACTGCTGACACCAAAACAGAAGTTCTATGTCATCTTTTTCGACGAAGAACCCGCGTACATGCGAATCAGCGATCCGAATGTTGATGAATCACGCAGCGTTTACGCAACGCCTGCGAACAAAGCCGCGTTGGGGCAATGGGCAATGTCGATATCAATGGACGGTGGGAAAGCGCCGTACGAGATTTTGCCGTTTGCGTTTGAGCTGCGTCCCGACGTGATCTTCTTGCTGTCCGATGGTGAGTTCCCCAAGCGAATCGAGCAGCAATTCAAGGATCTAAATCGCGTCGACAGTCTATTCGGCGACGATCAGCCGATCAGTTTGGTGCATACGATCGGCTATCACAGTCGGGCTGGAGAAAACGGCATGCGTCGGATCGCGACACAAGCCGGTGGCAACTACCGTTATGTACCCAAGCCCTAGGATGAGCGCACTGTGGTCCGTCTAGCTTATTGACTGGCGTTGCCGGTCAATCACGCTCGATCCATTGCGTGTGATCTTCGCCGACTTTGACGTTTTCGGTGATGAATTTGACAATGGATGGAATAACAGTCGATTGTCCGTTGACCAATGCGGCTCCTCCGAGTGGTTCACCGATCTCGCTGACCTCTAGGCCTTCGGCGGTTCGGTTTCCGCTGAATCGGCGTTTGTTGACTTCGAGAAGCTTTTGGATTCGATCGGTATCGGATTGTTCGCTGGAGCCTTTACCATAGATCAACATGGTTGGCAGCCGTCCGATATTGGGATCATTCAATGACTGGTCGATGGAAACGCCTTGGACTTGGCGTTTGGGGGAAATCATGACGAGTGCCTTGACGTCCTGACCCTGCTTGCGACTACCGACGCTAGGGTACATCCAATCGATGTGGGTCCAGTTGGTACCGATCACGCATCCTTCACGAATACCGATCACGACCAGCGCGTTGAGATTCAAGTTGCCGGCGTTGTTTTCTTCCTTGAAAAACTTCTTCGCGGTTTCCATATCGATTTGCGTGATCTCGTTAACCGAGCGTCGTCGCATGGTTTCGATTTTGAACTCCTGTTTTTCGCCGCGTTGATCAGTGTACTCACGAGACCCACCGTGTCCGCGGTAGTCAAAAGCCAGAACCGCGCAGCCAGCTCGCTGTAGGGTGACACACAACGGGCCGTAAGGAGCTTTCTGCCCTTTCCACTCGTGCACAATCAGGACCGGGATCGCGTCTTTGCCCTTGTTCGAACCGAAGTAAACGCCGCTCAGTTCGACGCCGTCTTTCGTCGCCAACTCCACCTTGCGTGGTTGGGGGATCGGAGTGGGTTTCTTGGTGGGGGGCTGGGCTTGTGCGTGGGCGGATGGCGTTCCGGTGGGGACGATCGTGCTTAGAATCCCAAGCGAAAAGCAGACGGCGATTCTCCGCAGAGAGTATCGTCGGTTGGAGAAGTACGACATTCGGTCAGCTCCTGAAGATTAGCGAAGGTGGGCAACCCGCGATTCCATGCAAGTTGTTGCAGTCTCACACTCTATTATGCACAAAAACCAATTCCATTGATGCCGTGACTGCGGCGCGGCGGCAGGTTTGTCTCGATCGGCCAGCAATCGAGCAGGGGGCAGAGAAAAGGTTCCAGTCGCTGCGAGCGTTAACGTCGTCACACCCTGTCAAAACTCGCAGCAACCTGACAGTTGAACTTAATTGCCAAGGATATCCAGAAAGGCTCGCATCCAGGCTGGGTGAGCGGGCCATGCGGGGGCGGTGACCAAGTGGCCGTGCGTGTGTGCGGAATCCATCGACCCAGCCGGTTCAATGTATTGCCCGCCACCGGCACCGACTTCGTATTGTACGGCGGGGTAGCAACTGCATTGTTTGCCGACCAGGACGCCAGCTGCGGCCAGGATTTGAGGGCCGTGGCAGATTGCGGCGATCGGCTTTTGTTCTTGATCGAACTGCTGGACGATCTCGATGACGCGAGCGTTCAACCGCAAGTATTCCGGTGCACGGCCGCCGGGCAAAACGAGTGCGTCATAGTCGGCAACATTGACCGAATCAAAGTCGGCGGTCACGGCAAAACGGTGGCCAGGCTTTTCACTATAGGTTTGGTGGCCTTCGAAATCGTGGATTGCTGTTGCGACCCAATCGCCTGCTTTCTTGTCCGGGCAGACACTGTCGACTTGGTGGCCCATCGTTTGCAGGATCTGTTTGGGGACCATCGCTTCGTAGTCCTCAACGAAGTCACCAACGATCATTAGGATCTTTTTCGTCATCAAGTCTTACCGTTCGTCTTTGGGAAAAATCGGCTCTTTAAACTGGAGTGACTCTAACGAGGACGTAGAGTGTCGCAGTTGAAATGTAGCTAGGGAGTGAATGAAGTGCGATACGCAACATTGTTGATCTTGTTTCTTGTCAGTACCGCAGTTGCCACGGCAAAATCACCCACCGGATGGAGCGGCATTGTGTTGCCCACAGGTGATTATCGCGAAGACATCAAGTCGATGCCGATTGAGACTCGACCCGGACGCTTTCTGCACGTGTATGGTAACACCGTCCGATTGTTCCATTATTCTGATTCGCCAATTCGGTCGCGTCCGATGCGGCAAATCTTCTTCGGGACGAACAGCTTGATGTCCGAAATGGCGCGGTAACGTCCGTCCACAAACGGCGTCGGCGAACAGAAAACAGAGTTTGCCCGGCAACGTCGATCTGGTCGGCGGCCGGTACAGACTGCTACAGCTTGCGAGCTTTTGCGCGACTTGCTTCGCGATAGCGTCCCGGCGTTTGTTTGACTTCACGCTTAAAGACGACGCTGAAGTATTCGGCGTGCTTGAATCCCGTCAGCCGCGAAATCTTGACCAAGCTCAACTCTGTGTCACGAAGCAACTGACAGGCGCGTTTGATTTGCACACGACGAATTTCTGCTTGCGGCGATCGGCCGAGGTACTGGCGGAAGCGTCGTTCCAGGCTGCTACGCGCGATCGGGACTTCTTTCAAGATCTCTGAGACGGTCAGGCCTTCGCAGGCACGAAAGCGGATCATTTGAATCGCCGCCGCGACATCTTCATCGTCGATTGCCAAGACATCCGTTGACAATCGTTCGGCGATACCGAGTGGTGGGATTCGCAGGTGCAAGTCCGCCGGCTTTTCGCCACGCATCAGCTGGTCCAGTAATAGAGCGGCTTGATAGCCGATTCGCTCTGCGGCCGGGATGATGCTGGACAACGGTGGGTCACAGAAGTCACAAAGGACATGGTCGTTGTCGACGCCAAGGACCGCGATTTCATCAGGCACCGAGACCTTCGCGGTTTGGCAGGCTTCGAGGATGTGTTGTCCGCGGAAGTCATTGCAGGCGAAGATCCCGATCGGTCGCGGCAAGTTGCGAACCCACTCGACGATTTGGTTCTGTTGTTCTTGCCAGCCTTCCTTTCGAGCCGTTGACCAGTCGGAAAGGTGCAAGTGAATGTTGTCTGCTGTCGCGATGCGGCGTTCGGATAAACACGCGCGGTACCCTTCATAACGAAGCTGTGACCAAAGATGGTCATCGAAGCCGGCGAATGCGAAATGTTCCAATCCCTTGTCGGCCAAGTGTGTTGCGGCAAGTCGTCCGACAGCACCGTGATCGTTCATCACCGATGGCAACGACGTTTCGTTGCGGATGTCGCCCAAGTTGATCGTCGGGACACCTGATTCTTGAACGTACTGCAACATCTCCGGCTGCAAGTCACGCGTGATGATGCCATCGCCATCCCAGGATTTCAGCCAAGCGGGTGGGCCGGCCATCAGATCACGAAGATCAAGTTGCACCGACCAAGGCTGTTTTTCGATTCGATACCGGCTGATCCCTTCAAGTACACCGCGGCCAAATGCCATCGTGGTTTCGACCAATAGCAACACTTTTGGACGAGACGTGTTCGATGCAGGCAAAGCAGGTTGGGCGGAAGCGTCGCCTGCGGTAGTCGGTGTGTTCATGATCGGCATCAGAATTGTGTCGCTTGTGCGCGCCATTGGTGGCAAACTGCATGCAATGCGAGGGAGAACATATCTTAGCGATAACGGTGATTCAATGATCTGGTTAGCGCGTCAGCTCAACTATATGGCTGATGAAAAGCGGCTCGTGCGAAAGAAATAGATCTTAGTCTTCGATTTTTTGCCATTCCGTTGCGTTGCCCCAGCGCCAAAGGGAGTTACAGGACCGTTGAATCATCGCACCACTCTTGTTGTGGGGGAGCGGCCCCTTGCGACGCTGTGGCGGGCTGCCGAAACTTGACGTCGCGCCATTTCTGACGTAACGTCAAACACGGCGCAGCGTCAAATTGGTGCCGCCGCAACATTAGGGGGCAGCTGATGAGCGATGGGCTAAGGTACGGTTCTGCAAGCACGAGTGCGACGAAATCTGGGGACGTTCCAGTCCCGGGAAGTACGCGGAGCTCAAACCGCACGCGGGCGGGGCGTGCTTCTCTTACGCCGAAGCAAGCCGAGATCCGCAATCGCGAGGCGGCAATCTTGCGAATTGCTCGTCCTCGTTTAGCGCGTGGTGGCTTAGCGGCGCTCAGTATGGAAGCGATCGCGAGAGAGATGTCCTATGCCAAGGGAACGATCTACAACCACTTTTCGTGCAAGGAAGAGATTCTGCTAGCGCTGGCGATCGGCGCAAACAACAAACGTCGCGAGCTATTCCTGACTGCGGTCGAGTCGATGTCGACTTCGCGAGACAAAATTGCGGCAATCGGGGTCGCGTGTCAGGACTTCCGGGTAAGGTTCGCGGATCTGTTTCAGATCGATGTGTTGGTGCGTCATTCGACTGTTTGGGAAAAGGTTTCCGAGCAACGCCGGGAGGCGATGGCATTGTGCGAACAACGCTGCATGGGGGTGGTGGTCAACGTCGGCATGGAAGCGGTTCGTCGGGGCGATCTGACGCTTCCCGATTCGCTTTGTATTGAAGACGTGATGTTTGGACTGTGGTCGTTAACCTACGGAGGAATGTTGATCGAGGGATCAAGCCCCGGATTGGATCGTCTGGGGATACACGACGGTTTCTCAGCGATTCGCCGAAACTGTCACGCGTTGATGGACGGGTACCAATGGAAGCCGCTCTATGACGCCGAGCACGACGAAATACTAATCCAAAAGGTTCGAAGTTTGTTACATCGGGAAGTCGGGCAGGAACTGAAGATCGAAAGCGAATCAGCAGTGGCGGACGGTCCGTCGAGTCGCGGGACGGTGGTCACCGTCGATCCACCAGACGCGATGGCGTCACAGTCACTGCAGGGGGCAAAGCAATGAGTGTTTTGAATCCGAAGCACGTTGAGCAAACGGCTGGCGACCAACGTACCGAAGCATCGATCAGCGTTACCGATCCAGTGACAGAAACCGTCGCCGAACACGTTATCGTTGATCAGCATCGTCAACGAAGCGATCACGCGAAAGCGGCAAAGCCATCCGGTGGCTTTTCGATGCTCGCCACATTGGTGGTCGGGCTGCTGTTGGTTGTCGGAGGGTTAGCGATTTGGCGTCCCGATGACGCCGCCATTTTGTTAGAGGCGGCCTTGGTGGAAAGCGGGATTTGGGGAACGGGTTCCCTGGACGATGGCTCTTCAGAACTCGTCGCCGATGAATCGCTGGCGTTTGGTTCAGGTCAAGCGGACGCGATTAGCAGTGCGCGTCCGCTGCCGGTGGAAGTTGTCTTGGCCGGATCGATCCCGCCGCCGGTGCTGTCGACCGGTTACACGGGGTTGCTTGTCCCTGTGAAGCGAAGTTTGCTGGGGTTCGAACGAGGCGGAAAAGTTACACAGATTGGCGTGCACGAAGGCGATTTTGTCCAACGTGGCGACCTGCTGGCCGTAATCGCGCAAGACGATCTCGATGCCACTCAGTCGCGAATCGAAAGCGAACTCGCTGCCGCGCGAGCAATCCTGGCCGAGTTGGTTGCCGGGCCGCGCGTTCAGGCGATCGAAGCGGCGAGTGCCGAAGTCAAAAAAGCGAAGGCTCGTGTCATGCTGGCCGAGGTCGAGGCGAATCGACAACTGAAACTCGCGAGTGGGTCGGCAACGAGTCGATCTGAACTCGATGCGGCGCGTTTCGGTCTCGATGCCGAACGCAGCCAGTTGGCGTCTGCTACCGCAACACTCGAAGAACTGACTGCGGGCACACGTGAGGAACAGATCGCCGCGCAGCGAGCGAGATGTGAAGTGATTCAGGCGAGTCTTGGCGAGATTCAGTCTCAGCGCAATCGCTCTCGGGTCGTTGCGCCGTTTGACGGTCAGGTGGCGGGGCGGATGGTTGACGAAGGCGAAGTGATCGCACCCGGTGCGGCGGTCTTGGAATTGATCAGCCACGCGCTGGAGGCACAGGTCGCATTGCCGCCTAGTGTCGCCGCGGGACTGCAACGTGGCGACAATGTGATTTTGCGATTGGGAGAACAATTGCGAACAGGCCGCATTGACCGTCGCGAGCCGACGGTTCGCAGAGACACTCGGACTCGAGTTGTGTTCGCGGAATTGGGAAGTCTTAAACAGGCGATTCCTGACCGCATCGACGCGATCGCGTCGGGACAAAATATCGAGCGATCGGGCGATGTCGGTTGGGTTGCGGGAGAAGTGATTGAGTTGATCCCGCCTCGAGATCCAACCCAGAGGCTCGAAAACGGAGTGTGGTTGCCGTCATCTGCATTGGTCCGAGGAGCGCACGGCTTATGGACGACGTTGGTCATTCCCGCCGAAGATTTGAACCGAAAAGCGATCCGTGTCGATGTCGATGTGTCTGCCGCCGATGGGAGCGGTGTGCCGCGCGAAGTCGAATTTGATCCGCCTCCGACGGGGATGGTCTGTGAACGCCGTGCGGTCGAGGTGCTGCAAACCGATGGCGTCTACGTTCTGGTTCAGGGCATGATCCGTGAAGGCGATGCGGTGTTATCACGCGGATTGCATCGTGTGACGGCCGGAACGAACGTTGAGCCGATTTTCCGTTCACGCGGTGAAGGTCCCGTCGCGGACGACATCGCGGAGGATTCGATGTGATCGGACGAGAGGATACTTTCGATTCGATGGCGACGCTGTTTTATCGGAAGCCACGTATTTTAACGCTCGTCGTCGGGCTGGTGATCGTGGCCGGGCTGACGTCGTTATCCGTTTTGCCCCGGATGGAGGATCCTTTAATCGGTCAACGCGCCGGCTTGGTTTCGACTCGCATGCTAGGTGCGGATGCGAAGAGGATCGAAGCGCTGGTGACCGAACCCCTCGAGGATCGGTTGCAAAAGGTTGAGGAGATAAAAAAGCTCACCAGCGAAAGTCGACCCGGGATTAGCACGATCCAAATCGAGCTGCGTGAAGATGTAATGGAGACCGATGAGGTCTGGAGTGACGTGCGCGCCAAAATCAGCGACGTCATTCCTGCGCTTCCTGATGAAGCGTTACGGCCGGTGTTCGACGAAATCGAAGTCCGCGCCTACGCGCTGATTGTCAACGTGTGCTGGGATTCGAATGAGGAGCCGTCGTGGGGTGTGTTGCGGCGGTTGGCGAAGCAATTGGAGGACGAATTGCAAGCCATCGGCGGAACCGAAGTGGTCGAACGGTTTGCCGATCCCGGCGAGCAGATCACGGTGGAGTTAGATCCGAATGCAATCGCCGACTTGCGGTTAGGTGCGAGCGAGATCGCTCAGGCCATCGGTCAATTCGATGCGAAAAACGCAGCCGGATTGATGCGCAGCGGCAGTCAAAACGTTGTGCTCGAAATGGCCAACCAATTTGACGATGTTAGTCGGATCGCTGAAGCCGTCATTCGGGTCGGAACCGATGGCGAAGTGATTCGGTTGGCCGACGTCGCAACACTTCATCGTGGTGCCGCCGACCCGTTGCCTCGAATGGCGATCGTCGACGGACGGCCCGCAGTTAGTTTGGGAGCGATGGTGCGCCGCGGCGAGCGACTCGATCGTTGGCGTCCCAAGGCGCAGCAGGCGATCGAAAGATTTCGCGAGAGTCTGCCCAGTGGTGTGTTGGTCGCGATTTCGCTCGATCAAAGCCGTTATGTGGATTCCCGACTCAGCACGCTTGCTGTGAACTTGATCATCGGTGCGGCCGCCGTGATGGCTGTTGTGTTTTTGTTGATGGGGTGGCGAAGTGCGGTGGTGGTTGCCGCTGCGCTTCCGTTGTCGATGCTGACCGTGTTGTTCGGGCTACGTGTGCTGGGCATACCCATTCACCAGATGTCGGTGACCGGTTTGATCATCGCGCTGGGGTTGTTGATTGACAACGCCATCGTCGCGGTCGATGAGGTCAATCGGTTGATACGCGAAGGGCACCGGCGGATCGACGCGGTTCGGCATACCGTTGGGCAGTTAACGGTTCCGTTGGTCGGGTCAACGATCACGACAGCTTTGGCGTTCGCGCCCATTGCGATCATGCCGGGCAACGCGGGGGAATTTGTCGGTTCGATTGCAGTCAGTGTGATTCTGGCGATTTCGGCGTCTTTATTTTTTGCCTTGACCGTGATCCCGGCACTCGCCGCGTATTTAATTCGCACGAATCCCGGGGCACATAACGGATTGGCTGACGACGGTTTTTCCAGCCGCCGGCTTGAGCAAGTTTATCGTTGGTGTTTGACTTGGTTGTTGGCGAGGCCAATCCGTGCGATCGGTTTCAGCTTGGTTTTGCCGATCACGGGATTCTTGTTGGCGCGAACGCTACCTGAGCAGTTCTTCCCGCCATCTGACCGCGATCAGTTTCATATCCAATTGGAACTGCCAGTCGATGCGTCGATCACATCGACCCGGAATGCCGCGGCGAAGTTGGATCAGTTGTTGAGCAAAATTGGGGCAGATCATATCAGTTGGTACTTTGGGGAAAGCGCCCCGATGTTTTACTACAACGTGATCAACAATCGTCGAGGCGTTCCAAACTTTGCGAACGCGATCGTGCAGTTGGATTCTTCGGTCGGAATGCGTCAGCGATTGCGGCAGTTGCAAATTCAAGCGGACCGTTTGGTCCCTGAGGCTCGCGTGTTGGTTCGCCAATTGGAGCAGGGCCCGCCGTTTGAGGCGCCAATCGAGATCCGCTTGTTCGGTCCAGACTTGGATCGCTTAGAGGAGCTTGGTGACGAAGTGCGGCACTTGTTGTCGTCGGCGACGGAGGTGATACACACCAAAGCACAACTCAATGAAACCTTGACGACAGTTTCGTTTGATGTACGAGCGTCAGACGCACGGCTAGCCGGTTTAGGAGCGAAGGATGTCTCTCGTCAGCTATTTGCACTGTTAGAAGGCGTTCAGGCCGGCACGGTTCTAGAGGACACCGAACAGGTTCCGGTCGTGGTGAAGGTCGGCGAGCAAGATCGCAATCGAGTTCAAGCAATCCACGCGTTAACCTTGGAAGGGCAAGGCGGTCGTCAAATCCCGGTGCAGAGCGTTGCGGATTTATCGTTCGAAAACGAAGTCGCGGTGATCCCGCGAATGAATCGACGAAGGATGAACTTGGTTTCTGGATTTGTAACCGCGGGCACTCTGCCTTCGGTTTCATTGGTCGAGTTCGAACAGACGTTAGCGGCGACAGGATTTCAGTTACCGCCGGGTTACACGATGGAGTACGGAGGCGAAACTTCACAGCGAGATGATGCGTTGGGAAACCTGATGGCGAACACTGGCGTGCTTGCCGTGTTGATGGTGGCATCGCAAGTGCTGTCGTTTGGGTCGTTCCGCTACGCCACGATTATCTTTGTGGTTGCGTTTTGTAGTTGTGGTTTAGGGATGGTGGGGCTGTGGTGCGGCGGGTTTCCGATTGGCTTTATGGCGATCATCGGTGTAATGGGGCTGATCGGGATTTCGATCAATGACTCGATTGTCGTCTTGGCGTCCCTGCAAAATGCTGCACCCCAATCAGCAGCGGGGCTCAAAAGTGTGATGCCCGTGAACGCGATTGTCGAAATCGTCGTCCGTTGTACCCGCCACGTCCTTGCGACTACGTTGACGACGATTGCCGGTTTCATGCCTTTGATTCTTGATGGCGGCGAGTTCTGGCCACCCCTGGCGGTAGCGATCGCAGGCGGCGTTGTCGGGGCGACTTTGTTGGCGCTCGTGTTTGTGCCGGCAACCTTTCAAATCGTTCAACGTCAAAAAGTGCGTTACCGACAAACTCGGCGTGTTGATGATCGCGATGTGCCACCGGAATTTACGTCAGTTGCGACGTCTTAATCCTTCGATCTGGCACCGCAATTGCACGCCAGACGGAGTTCCAGCCGATCGTGCGGAGACGCGAAAAGGTGTCGACCGAAAACCTTACGCGATCGGCCCGATTGGTGGTTGCACACAAAATGTCCGTAGCTCCTCGAACGCTTTGAAGTAGACCTGCGGGGTCGCGGCCTGTATTTTGCGTTCAAATGGCTGGCGATGCCGCGTCCTGCGTGCCGCCACTCAATGCCGCTCACCCGAGCTGGTGCGGATGTTGAAACGCCATTGAAGCATGATCCACAAGGCAAAAAGCCTATTTTCCTACGCCTACTCCTCGCTTTAAATCAGCATGCATACCCCCCAGCGTAAGAGCGGCCAGGCGGAACCGCCGTTGCTGGAACGCCGAACCGTCCTCGGCCTTTCGTGGTCGCTGGTGATTTTATTTTTGTTCTTTTTCATGATGCCGTTCGCATTTCGATCGGCTCGCTTGAGCTTGAAATCGAAAGAGAACGACGTCAAAGACTGGTTGCCCTCGGACTTCGTCGAAACGTCAGAGTTGGCTTGGTTTGCCAAGCACTTTGCTGGCGAGAGTTTCGTGATCGCAACTTGGCCGGGATGTACCGAAGACGATCAACGCTTGAAACTCTTGGCGTCAAAACTGCGGCGCGAAAGCAGTCAAGCGGATCCGGCAGAGCATATCGATGATCCAAAGCTTGCCGAAGATTATCGGCGTGCAAAAGAGTTTGGCGTTCAGTTGGGGCTGCTTCCCGCACCTCGCGAGCTTAACAATTGGGGTGGAAAGAACGAAAAGTGGTTGGTCACCGCGGAAGGAAAGTATTACTACATTACACCTGATGGCAGGCTCTTCCGTTGGGATGAAGCGTCTAACGGACCTGCGGCGCTTGGTCGCGAAGTCAAACGAGTCTTCAATCGGTTTGATTTAGCGGGCACTTTCGTCGCTGCCTTTGGTGGCGAAAGCGGAGACGACCACACGAACCCGTTTTACAACGACCCAACGCTCGTCTGTGCCCCGATGTTTCGGTCGGTCGAAACGGGGGTTTCGTTGGTCAAGGAGCTATCCAAAGAAGGCGGCCTTCTGTGGCCCGTCGATTTCACGGATCCCTCGCGCCGTCCTGTGATTGCACGTCGCCGCGCGATGGAGCGATTGACCGGTGCGCTGTTCGCGCCCGCTGTTCCTGAAGGCTTTGACTGGTCTGCCGACGCGTTTCGTGAAATGGTCCCCGAAGCCCGTCGCGACAAGGTTCCGGCTGAGTTTGCCACCCTGGTCGAAAAGACGCTCAACGAGTTTGCAGAGGCCAATCTCGGTGGTGACCTGAACGAGCTTGCTGACTCGGAGACGAACGTCCAGACAGATGCTTGGTACGCCGTCTTTGATGCGGCCGGTTTGGAGCCTCCCCCGCGGCAAACGTGTTTGCTGATCACCCTCACTGACACGGCGCAAGATAACCTCGCCTATGCACTCGGTCGTGGCGTACTGGGCGGACCGCGAGGACGTCTGTTGCAATTGGCGGAGGATTCCGGGGTCAAAGCCGCTTCACCGCCATCGGTTGCTCCGCCACCGTTTAATCGCCCCGAAGTCGAATCAGTTGCAGGTGCGCCTCCGCTGCGTCTAGGTGGGCCACCGGTCGACAACATTGCGATTGACGAAGAGGGAACCATCACGCTGGTGCGTCTGGTCGGTTACAGCGTGCTGGTCGGAGTGGTGCTTTCGTACTTGTGTTTCACCAGTGTCAAAATCACCATCATGGTGTTTGTGGTCGGCGGAGCGGCGGCCATGCTTTCGATGGCTTTCGTCGGCTGGACCGGCGGTCGTGTCGACGCCGTGTTAATGAGTATGCCCTCGTTGGTTTATGTGTTGGGGCTTTCTGGTGCCATTCACGTGGTCAACTATTACCGCGATGAAGTGCGCAGCGGTGGGCGAAGTGGAGCCGCCGGACGCGCGATCAAGCACGCGGCGTTCCCATGCATGTTGGCGGCGCTAACAACCGCGATCGGTCTCGGTTCGCTGTACACAAGTAATTTGGCACCGATCAGTAACTTTGGCTTCTATGCCGCGATTGGTGTGATCGCGACGTTGGCGATTCTGTTTACGTATCTGCCCGCCGCACTGCAGACGTTTGTGACCGAGTCGAAGACAAAAGCCCCCGTCAAGCAGACGGAGTCGGGCGAGTCCTGGTTGTCTGATCAATGGGCCGCCGCAGGACATTGGATCTGCAAGCGTCATTGGTGGGTGACGGCCGCATGCATGTTGGTTTTGGTGGCCGCCTCGCTCGGTTTGACCAAGATTAAAACGTCGGTGCAGTTGCTGAAACTGTTTGACGAGAACGCGCGGATCATTCGTGACTATGCGTGGCTAGAAAAGAATTTCGGCAAGCTGGTACCGATGGAGCTCGTCTTGCGAGTGCCGCCGTCGCACCAAGTCGCGACTGCACAATCCGCAGCCTCGGAGTCAACTGGTACCGCAAAAAGTGGCGTGTCGGGCGAAGAGGGCGACCCTTCCTCGGCCATCCCGTTGAATATCTTGGAACGCGTCGAGGCGGTTGCCCGGATTAACTTTGTCGTTCACCAAACGCTTGGGGAACCTGGCCTTGGCGTGGTCGGGTCGGCCACCGCCGTGAACACGTTCTTGAAGCCTCTTCCCGATGTGACCAACGGTTGGAATCCGGTTCGTGCCCAGTACGTCAGCGAACTGTCTGCAGGGCGAGACGAGCTGTTGTCCAATGACTATGTCCGCTTGGAGGAATACGGGCCACTTAAAGGCAGCGAGCTGTGGCGAATCAGTTTGCGCGTGAGTGCATTGTCGGACGTCGACTACGGTCAGTTCATCGAGACACTGAGGACTTCGGTTGAACCGGTCCTGCGTGCATACGACACTCGCGACGCGATTCTTGCCGCGATTGAAGCGGGTGAACTGAAGAATAAGAAAAAGCCTGTCGTCGTCATGATGGGGGCTGCAAAGCCGAAGCCGCTTCGCGAAACACAACTAATCGACAAGGCAAAAGGAAACGGCGGAACTGATTCGAAGCAGATCCTGACACACCAAATCTACTTGGCGGTACTTGAGGAACTGCTTCGTGGGGAGCGAATCCCCGAACCGCGTTGGATCGATCCCCATTCGACCGAGAAACCGATCGAAATCGGTGGCGAGTTGTGGGACAAGGTTGTCGGCATCTCTGATGTAATGGTTTGGGTCGGCGAAGAAAAGGCTCCGACGGAAAGCCTTGCCGCGGCGAAGTCGTTGGTCGACGGCGAAGCAATTTTCGAGAAGCCGATCACACACAGCTTGGTCGGGGAGCGGATACCAACAACGGAAGGGGCCGGAGCACTTGAGGTGATTTACACCGGTGTGGTTCCCGTGGTTTACAAAGCACAACGCACATTGTTGGGCAGCCTTGTCGAATCGATCACGATGGCGTTCGTGTTGATCGCACTGGTGATGGTTGTCTTGCTGAACCCCGGTTCCACTCCCGTACCGTTCCTGCGTGCAGGCAACATGGTTTCCGGAACGATGGCCGGAATCGTTTCGATGATTCCAAACATGTTCCCGGTGCTGTTGGTCTTCGGATTGATGGGGCACACCGGTCGATTGGTTGATATCGGTACGATGATGACTGCGTCCGTCGCGATGGGAGTTGCCGTCGACGACACGATCCATTTCCTGAGCTGGTTTAGATCGTTTTTGGACAAGGGCTACGATCGCCTGAAGGCGGTTGAAATGACCTATCGCCGCGTCGGGCCCGCGATGACGCAAACGACGATTGTCGGCGGATTGGGGTTATTTGTTTTTGCTTTGTCCACGTTCACGCCGACGCAACGGTTCGGAACGTTGATGCTGGTGTTGTTGGCCGCGGCATTGATTGGCGACTTGGTTCTGTTGCCTGCACTGTTGGCGGGACCGCTCGGACGGTTCTTCAAGCCTCGTGTGGGGGCCAAGTTGGTTGATGAACCCGAAGACATGATGCCACCACAGGATCCCGTTTCAGGGATGTCATCTCTTGATGAGGAGCCAATCGACAAGGACGCGCTTCCCCATCTAAAAATTCACGCCCCGAACATGCGTGCTGACCGGCCCCATCGAATGAAGGGCCGGTAGTGCTGCGGTAGCGGGGCGTTCGAGTCCGTTGCGTCCGGGGTTTCCGTCTCCCGACGCTGGCGGTGCTTCGCTTTCTTGCCAATTCGGTCTATAAATGTGCACATTGCGAAGGCGATGGTGCGCAGCTGGCGTCTCCGATCGCTTCGCCGAGAGTGTTCGCGTAGCCAAAACGAATTTGGGAGACACCGCTGTGAGCTTGGTCCATCGTGTTGAGCATCCACTGATCGAACACCACCTCTGCACGATTCGTGACAAGGAAACGCGGCCAAGCGAATTCCGGGCCGCAGTCCAGCGACTGTCGATGATTATCGGGGTTTACGCCACGCAAGACCTGTCCACCAAGCCGCGTTTGGTGAAGACGCCGATCTGCGATACCACCGGCGAGTGTTTGTCGGTGCACATCGGAATCGTGCCGATTCTTCGCGCCGGCCTTGGAATGGTTGACCCGATCTTGGAACTCCTTCCCGAAGCGGCGGTCTGGCATCTCGGGCTTTACCGCAACGAAGAAACCGCGGAACCGGTCGGCTACTACGACAAACTGCCACATGAAAACGCGCCCAATGTCGCTCTGGTTGTCGACCCGATGTTGGCGACCGGTGGAAGCATCGATTTGGTGATTCGACGTCTGCGGCAATGGGGTGTTAGCGAGATCCGCGTGCTGTCACTGATCGCGTCAAAGCCGGGGATCGACCGTGTGCAGCAAGACTTTCCCGACGTCAAAATCTATGTCGCCGCGATCGACCCCGAGTTGAATGAGCAGTCATACATCGTCCCCGGCTTGGGCGACGCGGGCGACCGGATTTTCGATACGCCGCAGCACGGTTAATCGAAATGGAACGATTCATCTGTTTGCTGGGAATTGTCGCTTTCATCGGGCTGGCATGGTTGGTCAGCAGCGATCGGAAACGTTTTCCAGTTCGTGTCGTCGTAGGCGGTTTGCTGCTGCAATTCGTGCTCGCGTTCTTGGTCCTACGCACCGATAGCGGGCGTTCCTTTTTTGCCTGGATTGGTGAAGCATTCACGCTTGTCATGGGCAGCGTGAACGCGGGTAGCGGGTTTCTGTTCTCGTCGCATCTGAGTGAATCGTTCAGCGAATCGATCGTGGCGACGTTCGCATTTGGCGTGCTGCCCACCGTGATTTTCTTTTCTTCACTGATGAGCATCCTGTATTACATCGGCGTGATGCAGTGGGTCGTCTATGCGCTCGCCTGGGTGATGCAGTTCACGTTAAAGACCAGCGGTCCGGAAACGCTTGCGGCAGCCGCCAATGTCTTTGTCGGTCACACCGAGGCCCCTTTGGTGGTGCGGCCTTACCTGCGGTCGATGACTCGCAGCGAGTTAAACGCGATGATGACCGGCGGCTTCGCTACAGTGACAGGTGGGCTGTTGGGCGCATACGCGGGGATGGGGATAGACGTGGCGCACTTGTTGACCGCGTCGGTGATTAGTGCTCCTGCGGCGCTACTGATCGCAAAAATCATGCAGCCCGAAGCTGCCGATGCGGTGGTCTCGACTGAACTGGCTTTTAAGCCCTCGGAACCGTCTAGGAATTCGGAGGCGTCGGGGAATTCGGAGACGTCTGGGGACGAACAGGTGCAAGCGGATGAAGAATTCGATTCCGCGCATGTCAATGTTGTGGGAGCCGCTGTCGCTGGCGCCAGCGACGGATTGAAACTTGCGCTGAACGTCGGTGCGATGCTGATCGCGTTTCTGGCAATCTTGAATCTGGTCGATGTCCTGCTCGCACAGCTCTGTTTTCAGTTTGATTGGACCGGTCTTGCCGGAGAACCGGTTTTGTCGCTCGGGATTATCCTGGGGTACGCCTGTTGGCCGATCGCGTGGTTGCTAGGGATTCCCGCGACAGAATGCATGGAGGCTGGCCGTTTGATTGGACTGAAGACTGTTGCGAACGAATTTATCGCCTATCAATCCTTGGGCGAAATGATGAAGGCTGAGGCACCGGTGATTTCGAATCGGACTGCCGTCATTCTGACCTACGCGCTCGCCGGATTTAGTAATTTTGGCGCGATCGGAATTCAGGTGGGGGGGATTGGCGGGCTCGAACCCTCGCGCCGCAAAGATCTCGCTCAACTGGGTTTGAGAGCGATGTTTGGCGGTTTGTTGGCGTGTTGTATGACCGGCGCGATCGCCGGATTGTTGCTCTAAAGTGGCGAAAACACTGGAACGGGATTACACTACCAGCCTACAAAACAGCCGGAATTTACGGGATTTACGCTCGAAACATTGCTTATCGAGAATGGCCCCATTCTCATTGGAAAACCAACGGTTGTATGTGAGAATAACACCATCAGAATGAACACTGATCCCCGCCTTTTGCGCCGCATCACTTTCCGGAATAACCAACCTCCAGTGCGGCCACTGCTCGACAAAATCTGCACCGAAATGAAGCATCGGTTTACGCTTACGATATCGATCGTTGCCGCCGGCCTGATCGGACAAAGTTCCGTCACACGAGCGGCTGAACCAACCATCGACTTTCAAAAACAGATCCAGCCAATCCTGGCTAAGAAATGTTTTTCTTGCCACGGCCCTGATGAAGCCGAGAGTAGCCTGAGTTTCGCGAGTCGCGAAGAGGCTTTCGCGGAGGTTGATTCAGGCGAGCACGCGATTGTGCCCGGCGACGTCGATGCCAGTGTCATGGTGACGCGCATGCGCACCGAAGACGAATGGGAACGCATGCCACCCGAAGGTGACCCGGTCAGCGAAGAGGACATCGCGCTGATCGAAGCCTGGATCAAAGAAGGCGCGCCTTGGCAGAAGCACTGGGCATTCGAACCGATGGTCCAGCCCGAAGTGCCAGAAGTTGCGGATGCCGAGTGGCAAAAGAATCCAATTGACGCATTCATCTACGATTCGGTCGCTGATGTCGGACTGAAGCCAAACGGCGAAGCCAACAAAACCGATCTGATCAAGCGGGTCTACTACGACTTGACCGGCTTGCCTCCGACGAAGAGCGATGTCGAAGCGTTCTTGGCGGACGAGTCGCCTGATGCACTGGCGAAGTTGACGGAAGAACTTCTCGCGTCGCCGCATTATGGCGAACGCTGGGGACGCCACTGGTTGGACTTGGTTCGCTTCGCAGAAACGAACAGCTTCGAACGCGATGGTCCCAAGGCCAACGCTTGGAAGTTCCGTGACTATGTGATTCGTTCGTTCAACGAAGACAAGCCATACGATCAGTTCATCCGTGAGCAACTTGCCGGTGACGAACTCGACGAAGTCACACCCGAGACGATGACCGCAACCGGTTACTATCGTTTGGGCATCTACGACGATGAACCGGCGGATCCGTTGCAAGCTCGGTTTGACGCACTGGACGACATCATCCTGACCACCGGCCAAGTGTTCCTCGGATTGACGATGAACTGTGCCCGTTGTCACGACCACAAGATCGACCCGATTCCGCAGACAGATTACTACGGGATGTTGTCGTTCTTCGAAGACCTCACACCGTTTGCCGAACGTGGCGATCTGTCGATCTACAGCCAAGTGGATGTCAGTTCGCAGGAGCTGAAAGACAGCTACGCAAAGAACGACGAAGCGCGACGAGAGTTGGAAAAACAGATCTACGACCTGGAGCAATCCGGGATCGTGAAAATGTCGGCACCCGATCAGCGCGCCACCGAAGGCTCGCGTCGTGACCGAAACCGAGTCTTGCGTGCGAACCTTCGCAAGCACCTCAGCGAAGCCGACTGGGACCAATACCAGTCGCTGCGAGAAGAATTGAAGGCGAATCAGGAAGCTCTCAAGCAACTGCCGCCTCGTGAATCCGTGATGGGCTTGGCCAAGTATCGCAAGATCGAAGAGCCAACCTACGTGTTGTTCCGAGGCAACCCACACTCGCCAAGCGATGAAGTCACGCCACGATTCCCGTCGCTGTTCGATCCCGAATCGCCTTCGCTGCCCGAGTTCGAACCGAGCACAGATCAGCCATCGGGCCGTCGCCGAGTCTTGGCAGATTGGATCGCAAGCACCGACAACATGTTAACCGCTCGCGTGATGGTGAACCGAATTTGGCAATTCCACTTCGGTCGTGGAATCGTCCGCAGCACTAACAACTTTGGCCAGCTTGGCACACCGCCAAGTCACCCTAAATTGCTTGACTACTTGGCAAACCGTTTTATGGAAGAGGGCTGGAGCGTCAAAGCGATGCACCGCCTGATCATGTCCAGCAAGGCATACCAAATGTCGACCGCTGGCAACAAAGAAGCGTTGGCCAAAGATCCCGACAACGAGTTGTTCTGGCGGTTCGATCCACGACGTTTGAGCGCCGAAGAAATCCGCGATTCGATTTTGGCGGCAACTGGCAAACTGAACCGCGACACCTATGGCCCAAGTATCTATCCGGAGCTGTCGCCCGAGGTGATGGCCGGACAATCCAAGCCAGGTGACGGTTGGGGCAATTCCAGCCGCGAGGAACAAAACCGCCGCAGCGTTTACATCTATGTCAAACGTTCGCTGTTGACTCCGATGTTGTCCGCATTCGACTTCCCCGATCCCGACCTGACTTGTGAAGCTCGCTTCATGACGCTGCAACCGGCACAGGCGTTGTCACTGTTAAACGGTGATTTCGCTGGCCAACAGGCGCGTAACTTGGCCGATTCGATCGGAGCGGAAAAATTGGAACGCCCTGACGTCGTTCGTGCGGTTGTTGAAAGAGTGCTGCTTCGTGATGCGACCGAACAAGATGTCGCCGACGGCGTGGCACTGATGGACAGCTTGGAAAGCAAGCATGGCCTGACGGAATCGGAGGCCAAGCGACTGTATTGCTTGAGCGTGCTGAACTGGAACGAATTTCTGTTCGTGGACTGAACTAGGAGTAACGACGATGAATAAACGAAACTTTTGCGGTCGCACACGACGGGAATTCTTGTGGCAATCGGGCGCCGGATTCGGTGCCGCGGCACTGACGTCGATGTTGACCCAAGACGGATTTTTGTCCGCAGCCGAAAGCCTGAACCCTCTGGCGGCCAAGCCACCGCACTTCGCACCGAAAGCGAAGAGCGTGATTTTCTTGTTCATGTATGGCGGCCCCAGCCATATCGATACCTTCGACTACAAGCCAAAGATGAAAGGCATGGACGGCAAGACCGTCGATGTCAAAACCTTCGGACGTGGTGGTCGCAAAGCCGGCGGTCGGATTGTCGAACCACGCTGGGATTTCAATCAATACGGTGAGTGTGGCAAGCATGTCAGCACACTGTTCCCCAACGTCGCCAAGCACGTCGATGATATCGCGTTCCTGCATTCGATGACGGCGGATTCGCCGATTCACGGGTCGGCGATGTTGATGATGAATAGCGGAAAGATCCTCTCGGGCAGCCCGGCGATGGGTTCCTGGGTCAACTACGGCCTGGGGTCTGTCAACGAAAACTTGCCCGGTTATGTCGTGATGTTGGATCCCAAAGCGGGCCCGATTAGCGGTGCGAAAAACTGGAGCAGCGGGTACATGCCGGCGACTTATGCCGGAACCGTTTTCCGCAGCAAAGGCGCACCGATTTTGAACTTGAACCGTCCTGCGGGCATGTCGCAAGCGGTCCAGCGCGAGATGATCGATTCGATCCAAGCGGCCAACGAGCGTCACTTGATTGGACGCCAAGACAACGACGATTTGGCGTCGCGAATCTCCAGTTACGAACTGGCTTACAAGATGCAATCGGCTGCTCCGGAAGCCGTTGACTTGGCCGACGAAGACGAACGCACGTTGTCGATGTATGGCATCGACCGCGAAGAGACGAATGACTTCGGCACCCGTTGCTTGATCGCGCGTCGATTGGTCGACCGTGGTGTGCGTTTCGTTCAGCTTTACAGCGGTGGCGCACACAACGACGACAACTGGGATGCGCACGGCGACTTGGAATTGAACCACAACCGCCACGCAGGCCGCACAGATTTGCCAATCGCAGGTCTGTTAGCCGACCTCAAGCAACGCGGAATGTTAGACGAAACGTTGGTCATTTGGGGTGGTGAATTCGGACGTCAACCGACGGCCGAGTACGCACAGGGCTCCGGACGTGACCACAACTCGTTCGGCTTCACCATGTGGATGGCTGGCGGCGGTATCAAAGGCGGCATGTCGTACGGCACGACTGATGAACTGGGTGCCGCGGCCGTTGAAAACCCGCTCGAAGTCAAGAACATGCATGCGACGACGCTGCAGTTGCTCGGCTTGGATCCAAATCATCTGTCGTACTTCTATGGCGGGTTGGATCAAAAGCTGGTTGGTGTCGAGCACGTCGAACCGATTCACGATATCATCGCGTAAGCGGGACCCCCAGATCCTGTTGCGGCCGGTTGGATTCCAACCGGCCGACATTCCTCCAGGCTGGCCGCATCATCTTCGTCATGGCCAGCATTCTCCTCTGGCTCACCCTCCTCAGGCTCACCGGCGAGATCATGCAGCAGACTTTGAAATTGATCGCGGCAACCGTTCTGTGCATCGGGGCGTTCGCCTCGCAAGCACTCGCGGCAAAGCCCAACGTCCTGATCGTCATGGCCGACGATTGCACGCACAATGACCTGCCGATGTACGGTGGTGAAAATGCGAAGACGCCAAACCTGGATCGTCTTGCCTCGGAAGGTTTGGTCTTTGACCGTGCCTACCTAGCAGAAGCGATTTGCCAGCCCTGCCGTGCAGAGCTTTATTCGGGGCTTTATCCGATGAGCAACGGTTGTGCTTGGAATCATTCGGCAAGTCGTCCCGACATCCAAAGCATGCCGCACTACTTGGGCGCCGAGGGCTATCGAGTCGGAATCGCTGGCAAGGTTCACGTCCAGCCCAAGCAATCGTTTCCTTTCGAAGCCGTCGACGGTTTCGACGACAACTGCGTTCGCGACCCGACTAAGCCGCACCAATTGAACTCGGTCAAAGAGTTCATGTCGCGCGACGGCGGACCGTTCTGTTTGGTCGTCGCCTTGGTCGAACCGCACGTGCCTTGGGTGATGGGCGATGCGAGTGCTTACCCGCCTCGATCGATCAAATTGCCACCGAATATCGGTGACACTCCCGAGACACGACGTGCTTTCGGTCGCTACTTGGCCGAGATCACTTACATGGATTCGCAGGTCGGTCAGATTCTAGAGACGCTGGAAAGCACCGGCCACGCCGAGGACACACTCGTTCTGTTTACGTCCGAGCAGGGATCACAGTTTCCCGGCAATAAATGGACGAATTACAACACCGGTGTTCACACCGCGTTGGTCGCTCGCATGCCCAATGTCGTGCCATCTGGCAAACGCACTGACGCGCTCGTCCAGTACGCCGACGTGTTGCCAACGATCATGGAAATGGCATCGTTGTCGTATGAACGCGATTGGTTCGATGGCGAAAGCTTTGCGGATGTTCTGAAAGGCAAATCGGATCAGCATCGCGAATTCGTGTATGGGACGCATAACAATGTCCCCGAAGGTCCCTCGTACCCAATTCGATCGATCGGTGATGGCCAGTACCACTACATCCGCAACTTGACCAACGAAAACCTCTACATCGAGAAACACTTGATGGGGGTCAAAGGCGACGGCAAGCTGAACAACTTGTATTGGCAAACTTGGGTGTTCGATTCGTTTGACAAGCCAGAGGTCTATCGCCTGGTTCAACGGTACACGCTCCGTCCGGCCGAAGAACTCTACGATTTGGAAAACGATCCTTATGAGTTGAACAATTTGGCCGGCAGCCAGAGTGTTGCCGAAGTCCAGCAGCGTTTGTCAGGTGAACTGGATCGGTGGCTCGAATTGCAAAACGATCCGGGAGCAGAACAAGACACCGTCGAATCGCTGCGGGCAGCTCGTCAAGGCAAACATCGGTTCGGTCCAGCAGCCGACTGACGGAGGGGATAGAATGGCGGGTGCAAATTCTTCCTTTGCTCCCTCCTTCCTGCCTCCCCACCATGCCCTCTCGATTTTTAGCACTGCTTTTCATCCTCGTCGGTAGCGTTTGTTCTGCCGGCGAGTCTTGGCCCGAGTTCCGTGGCCCGCATGGCAACGGTGTCGCCGATGACGCCCATCTGCCCAGTACCATCGACGCCTCTGTCGTGCGCTGGCAAACGCCGATCCACGGAAAAGGTTGGTCGTCGCCAGTTGTCTGGGGCAATCAGATATGGTTGACGACTGCGACTGAAGATGGCAAATCCATGTCAGTGATCTGCGTCGCACGTGACACCGGCAAAATCGTTCACGATGTCGTCGTGAAGACAAACGAGTCACCTGCGTTCTGCCATCCGATGAACAGTTACGCCTCGCCAACGCCGGTGATCGAAGCCGGTCGGTTGTACGTTCACTTCGGCAGTTACCTCACCGCGTGCTTGGATACCAAAACCGCCGAGATCCTTTGGCAACGGACCGACTTGGAGTGCGATCATCATCGCGGTCCAGCTTCGTCGCCGATTGTGTATGACGGCAAGCTGTTTGTCGCGTATGACGGATTCGACGTTCAGTACGTAGTCGCATTTGACAAACAAACCGGATCGACGGTTTGGAAGCATCAACGCGCGATAGATTATGGAACGGACAACGGCGATGCGAAAAAAGCCTACGGCACCGCTCAGATCATCAAGGTCGATGGCCAAGCCGTACTTGTCTATCCAAGTGCTGTCGCGACAGAAGCATTCGACCCGACCAGCGGCGAGTTGCTGTGGACGGTCTACCACGGCGGCATGAACGCTTCGGTCCGGCCACTCTACGAAGACGGCTTACTGTTGATCACCAATGGCATGGGCTCGATGGTGGCCGTTGATCCACAGGGGCGTGGAAACCTGACCGAGACACAGATTCGTTGGTCGTCACGAAAGTCGGTCGCGAAGAAATCGTCGCCACTTTGCGTCGATGGGCTGCTGTATATGGCCAGCGACGATGGGATTTTGTCGGCGCGAGAGATCGAAACTGGCGACGTGCTATGGCAAAAACGTGTGGGCGGTGCTTTCGCTGCGTCACCGATTTTCGCCGATGGACGCATCTATGCGATGAATACCGATGGAGAAATCGTCGTCTTCAAGCCCGGTCGTGACTTTCAACCAGTTTCACAAACACAACTGGGCGACGGCTACATGGCATCGCCAGCGGTTGTTGGCGATGAAATGATTTTACGAAGCAAGTCGACGTTGTATTGCATCGTGGAATGATGCTGCTCGTTTAACTGCAAATCGCTAATCGTGTTAGGCTGCACGGCGCTGGTTCGATTGACTTGGTTCGATGTGATCGCCAAGTGAATCGATCTCCAGTCGGAGCAGCGTTTGCACGACCTTTGATGCTTGTGGACGAAGCCGTGGCGATTCATCAGCCATCTGTTCGACCAACTCACAGACCGGGCTCAGCAATAATTCGTTTGTCGTTTCGACGTTCGCCAACCAGTCCCACAAAATCCTTCCCGCAGCATACAGATCGCTCGCCGATGTGGCGGCGGATGGATTCGACAGTAGCTCCGGTGCCGCATAGGCTGGAGTCCCACGAAATGGAGAGGCCTGATCCAGCGTTCCTTCGAACGCGTAACCAAGATCGACAAGGGTGACATGTCCGTTCGCCGAGATGATCAAGTTGGCCGGTTTGACGTCGCCGTGTACCCAACCCGTTTGATGCATCTTGTCGAGAGCTTGGCAAAGTTGCCGTACGAACCAGAGCGCCACAGGAAGAGGACGCCCCGAGCCTCGCTTCAAATTCGCTTCCATCGACTCGCCAACGATTCGTGGCATCACTACATAGGGCGTCTCACCGATCGGATCGCCGTCCAAAATGGTGATCAGATTTGGATGGGAAACTTCCGATGCGGCGGCGATGCTGCGGTGGATCCCATCTTGCGCCTGCTGCGTTTTAGCGACTTTGATGGCATAATCCCAGCGAGGGCTTCCGGCTGCGTCAATCGGTTGCGCATGACAGACCACGTTGTCGATTCCGTCATGAATTACAGGGCCAAGACGCCAAATACCCAGTTGGCTTGGCAAATCGCTGTGTTGCAAATCACGGTGTGGTTGACGAGTCGGCATCGGTTTCTCTGCTGAAGAGTCAAAGTTGCGGAAGTGTACTTCCAGGGAAGGTTCATCGACCATTCCGCGGTTCGGCTGGCGACTGGCGACCGTAATCCGCAAAGTCGACATGTCTTGCCTAGTCTTGGGGCAGGACGATGGGCGGGTTTGCAACAAGGTTCGATCAGCTTGTCGGCTTGTTCGAAAACCGCCCATGCCTGGGTAGTCGAGGCTTACTAAAATGAACGGACTCGAATCGGGTCAGAGAAGTTCGCTCCCTCTAATGGCAAATTGGGTTCTCCATGCCACAACGCCAAACGTTTCCCCGGTCGCGACGCAACCTGTTGCGGGCCGCCGGAATTACAGTCGCCTTGCCAGCGTTGCCATCGCTTCGCAGGCCTGCCAAGGCGGCGGAGCCGAATCAGCCGGAGCAACTTGATGATGGTCCTCGGCGTATGGTTTGCATCGGAAATATGCTTGGGTTCTACCCGGGAGCGTTCTGGCCGGATGCTCTGGCAGGAAACAAACATCCGTCTGGCGAACGGCGCCCCGGCGGGAATGAACCGATCGAAAAAAAGACGTTGTCGCCGACATTGGCCAGCCTCGAGTCTCGCTTGGCCGAGCTTACGATCATCGGCGGGTTGGATCATGGACTGAAAGGCGGCCACTTTGCGATCCACGGTTTTCTAAGCGGGCTGAAGCATTCTGATGCGAAAACGATGCCTGATGGGAACATCTCAGTTGACCAGTACGCCGCAGAAAAGAGTGGTGGGCAAACCAGATTCGCATCCTTGACGGTTGGCAGTGATTCCGGGATCCATGGCGGTTGTCAGATGTCATGGAGTCGAGCGGGGACACGTGTGCCGCCAATCACAGGTCCTAAAGAGCTGTTCGACAAGCTATTCGTCGGAACAAAAGCGTCCGACAAGCAGCTTGCCGAAGATCGCATCCGATTAAAACAGTCGATCCTTGATTCGGTGAACGGCGACGCAAAGTCGATTGCCAAGTCATTGAATCCACGCGACCGGCAAAAGTTAGACGAGTACTTGTCATCGATTCGCGACGTCGAGAAACGGTTGGACAACCAACGCAATTGGATTGATGTTCCGAAGCCGCCTGCGCCGTTCGACCCGCCGCGCAACAGCAACATGGTGGATGATTTGCCGATGTTGTACGACTTGATCACGATCGCTTTACAAACTGATTCGACCAGGATCGCGACACTCGAAATCGGTGGTGACTTCGAAGCACGTGACTTCGGTTTCAAGTCCGGCTATCACGCTTTATCTCATCACGGTATGCGCGAAGATGCGATTGCCGCACTAAAGGTAATCGATGCTTACCAAGTCGAACAGTTTTCCCGGTTCTTGCAAAAACTGAGTGATCTCGAATCCGGGGAAACAAGTTTGCTAAGCCGGACTTCGGTTTTGTTCGGCAGTGGAATGGGCAACGCCAACTCGCACACCAATTCCAACCTGCCAATCATTTTGGCTGGTGGTGGTTTCAAGCATCGAGGTTTTTTGGCGTTCGACCAAGCGTCTAACGATCGGCCGCCACTGACGAATTTGTTTTTGTCGATGCTGCAGCGTTTTGGAATCGAAACTGATCGTTTCGCAACCAGCACCGGCACGCTGACGGGATTGGAGTTCGTATGATCGACGACGTTTTCCGACGCCTGTCTTGGTCGATCACATCGGTTTTTGTGGGTGTTGTGACTCTCGCCGCGCCGAGTGATAGCGTGGTGGCTGACGAAGGAACTGCACAGGTACATGAGCTGCGTCAGTTCATTACGACGTACTGCGTTGAGTGCCATTCCACTGACGATCCGAGTGGTGAGCGAGACTTCGAATCATTTGATTTGGAGAGTGTCAACGATGACGCGCTGATCCTGACGCAAGAGCTGATCGACCAACTGAACCTTGGTGCGATGCCACCTGACGATGCGGCGCAGCCAACGCTCGCCGAACGCGGCGCGTTTGTCGATGCAGTGACGGAACAATTGGCACAGCGACAACGTTCGGCTCGCAGCACCGGAGGACAAACCGTGCT
The DNA here is from genome assembly GCF_002251265.1 of Rhodopirellula sp. MGV. NCBI lineage: Bacteria > Pseudomonadati > Planctomycetota > Planctomycetia > Pirellulales > Pirellulaceae > Rhodopirellula > Rhodopirellula sp. MGV. The sequence continues at coordinate 66,245 of NZ_NPDI01000053.1, forward strand.
TCGCCGCCTCTCACGCCGCGAGTACTTGGCGACGATCGGTGATTTGTTTGCGATGGACATGTCGATGTTCGATCCAACCACCCGGTTTCCAAGTGACAACACGGTAGAGCACCTCGACAACATCGGCGACACGTTGGTGATGTCAGGATATTTGCTGGAGCAGTACTTGGATGCTGCCGACGTGATCGTCGAAAAGGCATTGTTTGATCTGGATAAACCTGCAGAACGCAAATGGAATTTCAAAGGCCGCTTTCCCACGCAACCAGAACTCTCGATCGCTCATCGACGAGCGTTTGATTATCGGTATCTGTGTCTGTACGACTGTCCGTTGGCAGATAAACCCGAAGGCGCATACGGATCGATCAAAGAATTCGAGGACGGCGTGCCACATGATGGTGAGTATGAAATCAAAGTACTCGCACAGGCACTTCATCGAGACAGTCCCTATGACGTTTCTCAATTGAAGATTGACCTTGAGGAGCCTTTCCGACTTGGAATTCGGCCCGGAAAACTGGCGGCCGGTGAGCTACACGTGATGCAGCCGATTCAACCGCTGCTCGCCGAAGCGGATGTTGCCGACAATCAGCTTCGTTGGTACACGTTCCGCGTGCATCTGGACCGCGGGATGACACCTCGGTTCACGTTTGAAAACGGCATGAACGGGATGCGATCCTTGCATACGCGATTTCATCGTCAGTACAACGCCATGCTTCCACCGGAGGCACGTGGGGGAGCAGGAATCGTCGCAGGCCGCAATGCGATGCTGAAACATGGTCAGATGCCGCAAATACGGATCCACGAAGTCTCAATCCGTGGGCCTATCACCGATCGCTGGCCCAGTCCAGCGGTCGCATCGATCTTGCCAGATGGTGTCTTTGATGGGCGGCAAGCGGAACAAGTCATCGCAAATTTTGCCGACAAGGCGTTTCGTCGACCGCTTCGAGAAGATGAACTAGAACGGTTGATGGCGATCTATCGAATGCGGATCGATTCAGGTCGTACGTCGATCGGTGCGATGAAAGATTCCTTGAAAGCGATACTTTGTTCGCCTGCGTTTCTTTATTTTGAGTCCCGTGGCGATTCGGGGCAGCTATCGCAGCATGCACTCGCCGAGCGACTTTCGTATTTCTTGACCGGATCGATGCCAGATTCGCGGCTGCGACATCTGGCCGATCAAGGGAAACTTCATCACGAGCAATTGGTCAACGAAACGCGACGATTGATGGATAGCGAGCGAGTCGCGGGGATGGTCAATGGTTTCACCGACGCTTGGCTGGGGCTGCGTGCTTTGGGCGAAATGCCTCCCGATCGGAATGCATTTTGGCAGTACTATGCGAAGGGGCTCGAAGCGGAGATGAAGTCCGAGTCGCGGTTATTCTTGCATGCGATGATCAATGAGAACTTGCCTCTGACGGAATGGTTGCAGGCCAACTATTCGTATTTGAATCGAGACCTCGCGCGACACTATGGGATCATCGAGAAAGTCGATCCCCAAAAAGGGGAAGTGTTCCGTCGTGTCGTATTCGACGACCCACGACGTGGCGGCTTGCTGGGCCAAGCGAGCGTCTTGACCGTTTCGGCAAATGGGATCGAAACGTCGCCAGTAGTTCGTGGCGTGTGGATGCTTGAAACGGTGTTGGGGACGCCTCCGCCTCCTCCGCCCGATGACGTTCCACCTATTGATCCTGACGTCCGTGGTGCGAAAGGTATCCGGGAATTGCTCGACAAGCATCGAACCCTAGAAGCCTGCAACCAATGCCACCGAAAAATTGATCCGATGGGGTTCGCGCTCGAGTGTTTTGATCCCGTCGGTTCGATTCGAAGTCGTTACCCCAACCGTTCCGCGATCGATACATCGGGAAAGCTGCCTGGCGGTCAAACCTTTTCAGGCCCCGCTGAATTAAGGCAGATCCTGGTCGAACAGAAAGCGTTCTTCGCACGAGCATTCACCACCAAGTTGCTCGCCTACGCGACGGGGCGCCGAACGGAGGCCGCCGATCGTGCAGCGATCAATCAGATTCTGGCGGAGCTGGACGCGGACGATTACCCAACTCGCACGCTGATCGAACGGTTGGTCCTGAGTGAGCCTTTCCTCACACGTTAGGCTTCATCACTGTCGACATCACGACAATTGGCAAACTTTGTCGGTCAAATTGAATGTCGTGAAGGAAACGTTTCTTTGTACCGAACTCAACCGATGAGACCCATTCACTGCGCTGAGCCTAGCTCAGTCGCGATGGCAAATGCGCGGTGAAACCATCGGAAGACTAATGAAACGGATTTCATTGCTAGCATTGGCGGGGTGCCAAGCGTTTTGCGGCACCTTGTTGGCAGATCAGCCGCATGAGAACAACCCAGCCCGTGTGCAGCTCGCCGCGGCGCTGCAGCAGGATGACTTGACGCTTCCCGAGATCGTCGTTCGTCCACCCGATACGATGGACGAATCGAATTCGGCCGAGCAACCCACCGAAGGCAGTGGCGGGACTTCATCACTCGGATCGAATCAGTCGACAACGTTCAATCCTTCGAGCAACTTTAACTTCGATTCGGATGCTCCGTTCAGCGAGTCATTTGAATCGTTGTCCGAGCAGATGTTCGGCGGATCGATGAGCAATCCGACCGGCCTGAACAGTATCGATCGCAATCAAACGAGTCTGTTTGATTCGCCACGAATGGGATCGATCGCGGATCGAGCGGAGTTGGACCGCCGCCAAGCGACAACCATGTACCGGGCGCTGCAAAACGAAGTCGGCGTGATGTTGCAGCAAACCGGAAACGGACAATTATCGCCGTTCATTCGTGGTTTGACCGGCCAACAGATTTTGATTTTGGTTGACGGCATCCGGATGAACACCAGCATCCTGCGACCAGGACCAAACCAGTATGCGGCAACGATCGATCCCGGGTCGATCGACCACATCGAGATTATCCGTGGGGCCGATTCTGCGCTCTGGGGCAGCGACGCGATGGGCGGTGTGATCAACGTCGTCACTCGGTCAGCCGATCCGCTGCGTGGCAACTACTTCAGCCCGATGTTCACGCAGACCTACAGCACCGCCGAGGCGTCTTCCTACACTCGGACCGGGTTCAGTGGTTGGTCTGGTGCGACCGGTATCACTGGCGGCATCTCGTACCTCGATGTCGGGCAACTTGATCGCGGTGGCGATTTCGGACGTCAGCCGGGAACAGACTACAAGCAGTATTCCGGCGATCTGAAACTGCAACGGATGTTGACGGAGAATCATCTGTTTACATTTGCGATGCAACACTTCGAGCAATATGACCTCGCCCGCAGCGATCGTTTTTTGCCTTTCGTGCTCGGCCCGGCGAGTGATGGGACCGTTCCCACACAGCGGCCGACCTACTTCGATCCGCAGCAACGCGATTTGATCTATGGCCGATTGGAAGGCTTGCTGCCGGATGATGCGCTGTTGGCAGATTCATATTCCGTCACGGTGTCTGGTTCGCGAACCAAAGAAGCGACGGTTGTTGATCGTTACAGCGGAAACGATCCCGCTGCGACGATCACCCGACGCGAAATTGGTGAGTTTGACGATCTGGGGTGGGGCACGACGGTTTCCTTCGGCAAGAACCTCGACGACTACGGCCGTTTGACCTACGGCATGGATTACTACAACGAGTCAATCAATTCGCAGCGTGTTCGTATCGACAATCCCAACAACCCCGGGGCGACACCGACGACCGTTGATCCACAGTATCCCGATGACGCGAAAGCGGATCGCGTTGGCGTCTACAGTTCTTGGTATGTGCCGCTGACAGAGCGTTTAGATGCGACAACTTCGGTTCGCTACGAGAACATCAACGTTTCGGCGACGCCAAACTTTGACACGATTGGTGAAACCCATTTTCAACGTAGCTACCAAGACTGGATCGCGAACCTGGGATTGTCGTACCGTTTGAACGACGACGTTCGATTGGTCGGTGGGTACTACGAAGGTTTTCGCGCTCCAACGATCGACGATTTGACCGCGAACAAAACGTTTTTGCAGAACGGCCAGTCCACACCGTTGGTTGGGAACTTGAACGTCGAACCGGAGCATAGCAAGACGTACGAAATCGGATTGAAATTCAACTACGACCGATTGCGATTGCAAGTCACTGAATTCTGGACCGACTTTGACAGCTTCATTTCACGTGAAGTGATCGGCGGAGAGCGATTCTTGACCAACCAAGAAGCTTACTTGAACGGTACCGAGTTGGCCGGACAGTACCTGATTGATCGCAACATCGCGTTGTACGGCAATTTCTATTACACGTATGGCGAGATCACCACCGCCAATGACTTCATCTCACGGGTGCCGCCAACACAAGGCATCCTGGGACTGCGTGTGACCGAGCCCAGCAACAACGGCTATGTGGACGTTTACACTTGGATGGTTGATCGAGCGGATCGCTACAGCGAATCCAACCTTGGCGACGTTCGCTTCATCGCCGGAGGCACACCCGGCTATGCGACGTTGAACCTGCGAACCGGTCGAAGTTTTGGTCAGAGCAACCAGCACCAAGTATCCTTGTCGCTGGAAAACATCACCGACAAATACTTCCGTGTCTTGGGAAGCGGTGTTGACGGCCCCGGTTTCAACGCGGTCTTCGGATACCAGTACTCGCTCTAAAACACGCGTTCAATTCTGTCTGTCGCAAGCGGCCGTGATTCGTACCGGATCACGGCCGTTTAACGTGGCTTGCTCATCATCAAGCGGTAACATCCCGATCCCAGCAAGTCATCCAAACGCGTACGCATTTCCGGAGTGACGTGCACTTTCATGCTCGACTTCAAGTGTACCGTTTCGCCTTCGTTGAGACGCATGTTGAACAACACTTCCTGGTTGCCTGGATAGCCACGAAGAATTTCGCGGAGCAGCTTCAACGTTTGTGGCTCGTGTTTGGCTTCTTCCAACAGAATTCGCATTCCGTGCGTGTAGCGGTTGTCCAGGTCGTCGATCGGGATCAGTTCGTCGATCACCAAGTTGGCTTCGTCGCCGCCGCCTCGACGGTCGATTTTTCCTTTGGCGAGCACGACGGCATCCGGTTGGACCTTTTCACCGTGATCGGCAAAGTTACGTGGCCAGAGGATGCAGCGGATCGCGCCTTGCATGTCTTCCAGGTCAAAGTTCGCGTACTTCGATGGCTGTCCCGCTTTTGGGTTTTTGGTGTGCGCGATTTTGATCGAACTGATCATGCCGCCAAGGATGACTTCACCGCGGTCTGGGATATCGGAAAGGCCGTCGGTTTGGTGTGTGCGGAAGGTGGCGAGTCGTTGTTCGAATTCGGCAAGCGGGTGTGAATCGAGGTAGTAACCGAGGACCTCTTTCTCGTTGCTCAGTTTTTCGCGATCCGGCCATTCGTCCATGTCAGGCAAGGTCGGCTTGACGTCTGCCGCCGCGTCTTCTTCGAACGCACCGAAGAGACTCGCTTGGCCGCTTTTCTTATCCGCTTGAACTGCGATTCCGGCTTGGATCGCTTTTTCGATCACCGCAGCAAGCTGGCTTCGTTTTGCACCAAAGCAGTCCATCGCGCCCGCTTTGATCAGCGTTTCGATCGCGGACTTGTTACAGGCCTGCAAGTCGACTCGTTCACAGAAGTCGAAGATGTCCTTGTATGGGCCGTTCTTTTTGCGTTCCTGTTCGATCGTAACCGCGGTGGAACCACCACAGGATTTGATCGCCGAAAGTGCAAAGTGGATACGTCCGTCGGCGACGCTAAAGTCTTTTTCGGAGTGGTTGACGCAAGCGGGAACGACTTCGATCCCCATTCGATCGCAGTCTTCCATGTGCTCGATCAACGCGTCTTTGCGTTTGAAGTTTCGGCCGTCGATATCGCTGCACAACAGCGACGCCATGAACTCGACCGGATAGTGCGTTTTCAGATACGCGGTTTGGTAAGCGACCAGTGCGTACGCGGTACTGTGCGATTTGTTAAAGCCGTATCCGGCGAACTTGACGATCAGGTTCCAGATGTCTTCGGCGTCTTTTTGGCTCAGGCCGGCTTCAACGGCGCCCTTCAAGAAGACTTCTTGGTTCTGGTTGATCAGTGCTTCTTTCTTTTTACTGATCGCCTTAATACAGGTATACGCTTTCGCCAGCGGTACCCCGCCAAGACGGTTCAGAATCCGCATCACCTGTTCTTGGTAAACCATCACACTGTTGGTTTCCGACAGGATCTCTTCGAGTACGGGGTGTTTGTACTCGGCTTCTTGGCGACCGTGCTTGATATTGACATAGTCGTCGACCATCCCGCCTTCCAGCGGTCCGGGACGGTACAGTGCGGCGGTCGCGATGATGTCGTGGAACGAGTCGGGCTTCATCCGCGTCAGAAGGTCACGGATACCTCCCGATTCCAACTGGAACACACCTTTCGTTTCACCACGTTGAAGCAGCGCATACGTCTCTTTGTCGTCGAGCGGGAACTTCAGCGGATCGATCGTTTTTCCGGTCGTCTGTTTGACCAGAATGACCGAGCGGCTGAGCATCGTTAAGTTGCGAAGCCCCAGGAAGTCCATCTTCAACAGACCGCTGGCTTCGACGTCACCCATCGACCATTGCGTGATGACGTCTTGCTTACCAGGGACGCGTGTTAGTGGGACGTATTCGGAGAGCGCCTTGTCGGCGATCACAACCGCCGCCGCGTGCGTACCGACGTTCCTGGCGAGACCTTCGATTTTCATCGCCAGGTCTAGCAACTCGCGGATTTCGGGGTCGCCGTCGTAGGTCTGTTTCAAGTCGGCGCTTTTTTCCAGCGACTTCTTGATCGTGATCTTCAACTCGTCGGGAACCATTTCGGTGATTTGGTTCACGCGGGCAAGTGGGATCCCGAGTGCACGGCCGGTGTCTTTGATCGCCGCGCGGGCAGCCAGGGTTCCGAACGTCCCGATCTGGCAGACATTGTCGGCGCCATAACGCTCTTTCACGTATTCGATGACTTCGACGCGCCGTTCTTTTTCGAAGTCGATATCGATATCGGGTGGCTCCGTACGGCTTTCGTCGAGGAACCGTTCAAACAGCAAGTCATATCGCAGCGGACAGACGTGCGAGAGATACAGCGCGTAACACACTAACGCGCCGACACCGCTACCCCGAGCAGTCGCGGAAATGCCACTGCGGCGGGCGTGGACCACAAAGTCCCAAACGATCAAGAAGTACGTCGGGTAGTTGAGCTTTTCGATGACGCCCAATTCGCGATTCAAACGCGCGATCACCTCTTCGGACAATTCGCCGTCGATGATCCGTGTGTCATCGCCTTCGTACCGCTCCATCAAGCCTTCGATGCAAAGCTCACGCAGGTAATCGATGGGCGGCTTGTTTTCCGGGCATTCGAAATTTGGGAAGTAGTATTTGCCGAGCTGCAGGTCGATGTCGACCGTGTTGGCAATCTCTTGGCTGCGCGCGACAGCATCTTCCATCTGTGGGAAGTGCTCGTACATCTGTTCGGGGCTACGCAAGAAGAACTGATCGTTCTCCATTTTCATCCGTGAGGTGTCCGTACGGAATCGCCCGGTGTTGATGCACAACATGATGTCTTGTGCTTCGGCATCCTCTTGATTGACGTAGTGGCAATCGCTGGTCGCGACGAGTGGCAGGCCCATCTTTTTCGCGATGTCGACGGCGCCTTCCAGCTGCATTCGTTGGATGTCCAAACCGTTGTTCATCACTTCGATGAAATAGCGATCATCGAAGATTTTATGGAACCAACTGGCGATCCCCATCGCCTCCTTTTCGGCCTCTTCGGTATCGGTGCCCTTCATCACCGCGCGGCTGAATTCGCTGCTGACGCAGCCCGAAAGGCAGATCAACCCTTCGTTGAACGTTTCCAGGATCTCTTTGTCGATCCGCGGTTTGAAGTAAAAGCCTTCCAGCGACGCCACACTGGCAAGCTTGATCAGGTTCTTGAAACCGGTGACGTTCTTGGCGAGCAGTGTCAGGTGATAGCTCGCGTCTTTACTGCTGCTCGCACCGCCTTTTTCGAAGCGACTTCCCGGCGCGATGTAGGCTTCGTACCCGATGATCGGGTTGATGCCAGCGTCTTTGCAGGTTCGGTAGAACTCCAACGCACCGTGCAAGTTGCCGTGATCGGTCAAGGCTAGCGCGTTCATCCCATGGTCGACCGCCCGATTGACCAGCCGCTTGATATCGCTGGCACCGTCCAGCAAGCTGTAGTGGCTGTGGCAGTGGAGGTGGACGAAAGGGCGTGTGTTGGCTGGTTCCGTGACGAGATCCGACATGGTGTGGGAAGTCCTCCTTGGTGGCAATTCCGCGCGGGTGAAACGGTGGTTTCATCCTAACACAGACCGGCCCCAAACAGCAGGCACACCCCCGGCATTTCCGGCCTCAAATCGGCCTCCCAGAAACTGGTCAAGACAAGCGTATTTCGGGATCATTTGTACGGATGCCGACAAGCAAACCAATAAAAAACGGACCGACCCACCTGGGACCGATCCGTTGCACTGAAGGTCGCTTGATTGCGATTAGTTGAACTTTTCCGTGATCACTTCGCCGGACGCTCGGGTGCCGAGTGCACCCCACAAGCCATAGGGGCTTTGTGAGCCGACGACGGAACGGCCGGTACCGCCGCTCCAGACGTTGGTGTGGTGGATGTCACCCGCTTCGATCGAATCGGTGATAAAGTTGATTGACCCGTCGCCAAACATCACATGCACACCGCCGACGTGGCGACTGCTTGGCGGAGCGACACCCATCGACGAAGCATCGCCAGTTCCGTCGCCACCGAGACAGATCTCTTTGTTCGGAGGCAGAATCGTGTTCATCCCGGTGAAGGATGTTCCACCGGACGCCCACCGAAAACCACGGCCGGAATCGAAAGCGGCAAGCGTTGGAGCCACTCCATTGGTGCCATCGGACCAAAAACCGGGACGCGATTGGTCCAAGTAGTTTTGGTGTTCACAGTGATCCGGCTCATCCCGAATTTCGACCGATTCGTTTTGAATCGCCGCAATCGTTCGGCGGTCACGGTCACCCAGGTCGGTGGTGATTTCCGCAGCAAAAATCGTGTTGGAAAGTCCGTCGATGATGTCGCGGAATCGAGTTTCTCGCCGCGCGATGAATGGCCCACGACAGCTGGAGTTGGTCTCCATTGCGATCGCAGCCGAAATGTTTTTTACCAGGACAAAGTTGGACTGTTGAAAGTTCCCCTGGTCCATCGCCCAAGCCGAATCGCCAAGACATGTCGCATAGTTCGTGCGGCCATACGCCGGTATCCCCACTCCCGGGTCACTTGGGCAACGCATCGCCGGAATCTCAGTTCGCCATGGCGGGTAATTGGCTTGTGAGGTCGGCGGTCCCATTGGGGGCCACGGCGGCGTGCGAATGGTGTCCGAGTCGTATTGCTTCGTATTGGGGCTGGAGATCTGGTCCCAGAGTCCTTGTTGCTCAAGAAACGGCGTGATGCCAACCCAGACCGACAGATCCATCCGGTTGTCTTTGTTGTCTGAGCCGTCTGAACCGTTGGACCAGGTGCCGCCCTTGTACATCGGCAGTTTTTTGTAAGCAGAGTGGTAGTTATGCAGCGCCAATCCCAACTGTTTGAAGTTGTTGCTGCAGCTCATTCGCCGGGCGGCCTCACGTGCGGCTTGGACGGCTGGTAACAGTAGCCCGACAAGGATGCCGATGATCGCGATCACCACTAGCAATTCGACGAGCGTGAATGCGTTTCGACGGTTTGAAGGACGTCGGGGCGGACGCGCTGAAAAACGAGACATGGTAAAGTGCAGGCTTGCTGGCTGGTGTAGTTGAGTGAATCACGCCACTGATAAGGCGTCGGTCGATCACCGAATCGAACCGATCCTTGGATCTTCAATGGGTCATAGGTCGTAAATTCAATCGCGGCAACCGAGGTTCGCGTCGGGCGACGAATCCTCTTCAAAACGTCGCTTTTACCAGTGGAGATCTGCCCTGGTTGTCGGAATCGGCATGCCTCATGACGGTGCTCCCCGCTTCCCCGCTGATGGAGTGGTGCGGGCTGTAAGGCGACATCAATGGCACCATCGCGGTGGCGTCATCCGCCGCTTCAACTGTAGCCGGATTTGGCTGTTCTGGCGCGTGGCTGCTGTGATCATGCCCAGGTAGATTCTCAATCGCAAACGCGGTCGTGATCCCGAATAGAAACATCGCCGTTAATTTGCCTCGGTCATGGTCGTGGAAAGCGACCTCTGGGAGGATATCCGCCAGGGCGATTCCGATGAAGAATCCGGCCGATACCGTCAATCCCCAGCCAAGCACCCTCGGGTCCCCAGTCAGGTAATCAAAACCAAGGTAAAACACGGCCGCACCGACCGGACAGGCCAAGGAAAACAAGATGCTGGCAATGTCTTGTGCGTTGAAAGACCATTTCTGTTTGTTCATTACTGAGGTGATCGCAAACGCATCGAGCGGTTTGTGCACCAAGATTGCCAGAAACGTCCCCAACCCACTGAGGCTCAGCCACGCGGTGTGTGAGGAGTCAGCGAGGACGCTGCTTGCCAACGCAATGCCGTCGACGAGTGTGTGAAGTGCCATGCCAATAAACACGCCTGCCCAACCGTACGCGTTGCCATGATGGTGATGGCTGTGGTGGTGGGCACAGTGGCTATGCGAGCCGTGGTCGTGGCGATGCAAGTCATGGCTTTCTGGCTCATGATCGTGTCGATGAACATCGTGATCATGGTCCGAATGGTCGTGATCGCCACATTCGACGTGGTCTGCCGGGGTGATCGGCAGTTCGTGATCGTGGGTATGGAACAGTCGGATCAGCAGAAACATTGCGACCATGCCGACCAAGGCCGCGAAACCAGCGTCGCGATGCGAGCCAAGGATTTCACCGCCGTGGGGCAGCAAATGCAGCATCGCGATGCCCAACATCAATCCGCCCACGCCGCTCATCAAAAGCTGCGTGCGGAGGTGCGTCATCTTCAGCAACGTCGCTAATCGTCCGCCGAACAGCGAAGCGAGCGTGATGAGGACGCAGTAGATGATCAGTATGATCGCGGGGGGCATTTAGGTTTCCAGAAGAATTGGCAACGTAAACCGCGAACCATAACTGAATCGAATCGTGATGAAAATCACACGGAGGATTGCTCTTCCATCAATCGCTTGAATTCGTCGCGATAATCTTGGTCATCCGTCGGAAAGATCTTGCGGAAGCTGTCTTGATCGACCGCGCCATGTTGGAAGCGACGTTTTTCGAAGACTGGCATGTCGACGCCGGTGACATGTTTAATACCGGCAGCGACGATCTGGCCTTTCAAGTCGTACAGTTTTTTGTGGTCCCAATCGGTCAACGCGACGAACGGGACGGCCTCGGCAATTTCGATTACGTCGGGTATCGCGTAGGGACTGAATCCCATAAATCCGAACTGTGCCGCTGGCATGCTGGTGCGGCTGTGACCACGGCTTTGTCCGCCGCTGTAGACGAGCGAGTGTTTGACGGCGTCGACTCCCCAACCCTCTTGATACAACATCCGGTTGCCCAGCACGCTGCGGATGGTCAGTTCTGGGTTTTCTTCGATGGGGTAGTCTTTCAGGTTTTCGTCACCGCCATCGCCATCGATCAGGTACTTCCAGTCTGGATATTTCTTGCGCAGCCCACGGAGCAGTGCAAAGCCCATCGTTGCCGACTGGACGTCCAGCGGTTTGTAGTCTTCCATCGCGCGATGCGTCTTGCCAGCGGACTTGCTCGGCCGGGACCTCGATCGGTTCCAGCATCATTTCCAAATTGACCGCTTTCAAGAATCGGCGTGCCTGTTCGATGTCACCGGGTTGGCCCTGAACGGCCAGCGTGAATGCTTTGATTCGCGAGGGGGATTGCCCGCGGCGACGCATTAAATAGTCGACAAGCACCAAGACCGATCCGCTATCAATTCCACCGCTGAACATCACGCCGATCGGTTCTTTCTCGTCGATCGAGATGAGGAACTGGTCGATCACTTCGGCGAGTCGCTCGATATACATCGCACCGATCGCTTCGATGTCTGCTGGCAATCGGTTTCGTTCAGGTGCGAAATAACGCGACAGTTTGGGATTCGGATCCGGGCAACCAACCAATTGAAGTTCAAGCAGGTAATGCGCGGGCACCATTCGTGTGTACGAAGGGTGGAATTGATCCGCCAAGCCTTCTTTTTTGAGTTGATCGATGATCTCGCTGATTCGCTCGGCGATGATCAACGCGGGGCCTTCGGCGCGTTTGGCGAGGAAGTATCGCATCGGGCGGCCAATCGATCGCGCCATGCGAATGGTCTTGCCACTTTGTTGACAGATCGCGAACTGGCCACGAATTTTTCGAACCGCTTCGGGGTCACCGCTCTGCACCGCTTGTTGAGCCTGCTCGGCAGACATGTTCAACAAGATGTCGCCGGCGGGATCCATCAAATTCACGACCCGTTCCAGGAGAGCCGGTGCTTGACCTTCAAATGCCAAATCGGACGGCCGTGGAGTTTGTTCTGACATGGAATTGCGGAGATAGGCGTGGCGATTCGTCGAATCCCAATGATTCGGACATCGCCAGTTTACCGCGTTTCGCCGTGACCGCGAAGCCTGTCGAACTCCTATTTGTCACTTGGCAAATCCAGATCCAGGGGGGGAAGGTTTGGCGCAGCCGCCGTTGGCGATGCCGAGGGATCGACATAGCGAATTTCGGGCAGTGTTTCGGGGCGATTAATCACCTTGGCTTCGATGATTCGATCCGGGGGAAAAGTGATTTCGTTTTTCTTTTTCGCTTTCGACGGATCAACACGTTGTAGTGAACCGAGTACATCGAAGCCTTCAATCACTCGGCCGAATACCGTTTGGCTGCGTGCGATGTGTGGCAGTGGGCTATAGAGGATCGCGAATTGGGTGCCCGCCGAATTGGGAACAAAGTCACGCGAATCGGGGATCGGTAGTTTCGCCATCACCAGCGATCCATAGAGGGGCATGCGAACGGTCGGCCGATCGTCTTCATCGACGATGAATTTCTCCGGCATCGAACTTCCGTCTCCCAAGGGGTCGCCCGAAATCGCAAGCACGTCGTCAACGACTTGAAAGAAATCAAGTCCGTCGTAAAAGCCGTCTTCGACCAAGCGGATAAAGTTTGCGACTGTCGATGGAGCTTCATTGGGATATAGCTCGATCAGGACGTCGCCACGGGTGGTCGACAAGCGGACTTGGGGCAAGTCGGCGGGATCGGAATCGCGAAGCAGTTTTTCGGCTTCGTATTGTTCTTTCAATTCATCGAGTGTGGCGAACAATCGCTTGTCGAGCTCTTCGAGTTCCTTGTCTGGCGTCAGTTTTTCATAGATGAATTTCGCCATTTCGAAATCACCGGTCATAACAGACGCACGTGCGGCGGCTTGGGCGAGGTGCACGTAACGTGCGCCGTAGTTGTAAAACAATTTGGCCGCACCGATCTTCGTTGATTCCTCGTACACGCCATGTTGAATCCGGTTTTGGACCATCGTGTTGACGAATCGAATGGCGTCGGGGAGCGAGAGATAGTCAATCAAGATCACCGCCGAGTCGTACGTATCACGAATTTCCTGGCGAGCGCGATTGCGAAGTTCGTAGTAGAGTGCGTCATCGTCGATCATCTTGTTGCGTAGCTTGGTATGAACTAAACGCATCTCCGTGACCGTTTCCTTCATCTTCGCCGACTTCGTTTTAAAGTCATCGAGTGCCTTGGTCGCCTCCGCATAGATCTCCGGTTCGACTCGTCCTCTGAGGTCCTCGAGCAACTCTTCTTCCGAAGGATCTTCTTCGCGAAGGTCGATCGATTTGCCTTCCCCAATACCCAGGCCTTCTTCATTCGAATGGTCGTGGCCATCATGAGAATGATCGTGACCGGTGTGGTCTTGCTCCATGCCGGATTCGGGGTCCGGGATGGGCTGTGGGAACGGGATCGCCGGCGGGGTGCCAGATTCTGCGGTTTGGGCTTCCGATTGGTCGTTTGACGTGACCTCTTGGGAGAATCCGTTCGATGTGACGCAGCCAATCAGGGTTGCAGCGAGGAAGGTCAAAGATTTCGACATCGGGAAATACGCAGAAGATTGCGGGGAATGGATCGTGGTTGCCGGATGTGCTCGGATCTGCCAAAGCAGACCCAAGGCTTGGTTACGCAGCGACTGGCGATCTGGTTTGGCAAAACTTCAGCCGTTGTCTTGACCGCTGCCTTGTTTCGGACCTGGGCAAACCCTGCGGGCCTCGTATACTTCGGGGATGAATCGCCGCAGAAAAAACAAATCTGACAACTTCCGCCGCTCCTCAGATGATACCGGGGCGTCACAGGACGATCGAAGCAAACCAGGGAAACCGGCCAAGCGTCGCCCCATCAAACTGCGGATCATCGGCGGCCACATGCGTGGCCGAACGGTTGTCTATCACGGTGCAGACTTTACCCGCCCGATGAAAGACAGTGTTCGCGAGAATTTGTTCAATATCCTGGGGCAACGTGTCCGCGGCAGCGATGTGGTGGACCTGTTTGCCGGGACCGGTGCGGTGATGTTCGAGTCGCTTAGCCGTGGTGCGAGTTCTGCGATTGCGATTGAAAGGAGCCGCCATGCTTGCTCGTTCTTGAAATCGAGCGCCGAAACACTCGGCGTCGCGGACAAGCTCCGTGTGATCAACTCGGACACCTTCCGAATCGCTCCCGGATTGTTGGGCCCACCACCTGCAGATGCCCCCCTGAATGACACTCCCAGGGTGGTTTTCTTCTGTCCGCCCTATGAAATGTGGGAATCACGTAACCAAGAACTTCGTGATCTGGTGAACCTGGCGATCGCCCATTCGCCACCATGCAGCGTGATCGTTTGTGAAACGGACAAGCATCAAGAAGAGTCGCTCCTGCCGACGGCCAATTGGGACCATCGATGCTACGGCGGGACCCGGTTGTCGATTCTTGAACCTGAGCTCGTCTGTGGTCTTCAGTAGACAACGATCTGATCGAAAGTGATTAGATCGACGAACGCATGCGATTGACGAAGTTGAGAATCTCGGCGACGGCCTGATAGAGCTCGAACGGAATCATCTTTCCGATCTCGACGTTTTTGAACAAGAATCTTGCCACCGGTTTTCGTTCGACAACCGCGACCCCATTCTCTTTTGCGATCTGAATGATCTTCTTCGCGATGTGATCGGCACCTTTTGCGACGACCACGGGCGCGTCCATTGTTGCGCGATCGTATTTCAATGCGACGGCAAAGTGAGTTGGGTTGGTAACCACGACGTCGGCCTTGGGGATCTCGGCAAACATCCGTTGTCGGCCCATTTCGGCTTGCAATTGTTTGATGCGTGCACGCATCATCGGATCGCCTTCCGTCATTTTCTGCTCGTCTTTCAAATCTTGCCGACTCATCTTCATGTCTTGCAAGTGTTTCCATTTCTGAAAACCGAGATCAATCAGGGAAAGCACCGTGATCGTTGCCGCGACGGCCACCGATGTGTGTAGCAGCAGTCCGCCAAGATAGCCGAGCATTTCCTTGGACGTGCTCGCACCCGTGGTGGTGATCTCTGCGATTCTGCCCCATCCGACAAAAATGGTGATCGCGATAATCACCGTCGCTTTGGCCAGGGCCAGCACACCGCGAACTGCCGCACGGCTGGAGAACATCCGTTTGAAACCCTCGATCACGCTCAGTTTGTCGAGCTTTAGTTCCAATGGTTTCGAACTGATGTTGAAATTCGTTTGCAGCAAGCCTGACGTGGCGGCGACAGCGGCAACCGGCAAAATCAGCGCCAAGACAGCGGCTCCGATCGTGGACGTCTCTTCGATGATGACACGGATGATCATGCGTGGGTCGAGCAGCACGAGTTCGAAACTCGTCAACCGTCGCGAGATCAAACCGGTGATCGTTTCGAAGAACCAAGCCCCGGCGAACCAAAAGAAACCCGTCGCCATCGTGAGGATGACAGCGCTGACCAGTTCGCTACTGAATCCGATTTGGCCATCCTCGCGGGCCTTGCGTAGGCGCTGCGGGGTGGCGTCTTCTGTTTTCTGATCTTTCTCCTGTCCCTGTTCAGCCATCGTCTTGGTTCCTTACCCGGCAAGTAGGGCCAAAATCGATTCGATGTCTTCTTGTACGCGATAGAAATACATTTCCATCGCGCCAAAAATAATCGGGCTAAACACAAACAGCAGCATCACGCCGAAGCCGACGCGGAGGGGCATTCCGATTGAAAACAAATTCAGCGAAGGTGCCGCACGATTTAAAAACGCGAGGACCAGTGTGACCATCATCAGCATCACCAGGACGGGCGCGATGATCAGCAATCCGTAGTCATCCGAATTGCCAAAAGCGGTCACAAACGCTTCGGTCGGAAGCGTCATCATTCCGACCTGCGTCAACATGTAATGGAAAGAAAAGTGCAGCGTCAGGATGATGAAGTGGTGCAGGTTCAGTGCAAAGAAAACCAGGATCGAAAACGATTCAAAGACACGCGAAACCAGTGTGGATGAATCCTGGCTGCTGGGGTCGCTAATCGCTGCCAGCGACAACCCCAATTCCTGTGCGATGTAGGAACCTGCAATACGGCTTGGCCAAAAGAACAAGCCGAGCAACAGGCTGAGCAAGATTCCCGTAAAGACTTCCTTGAAGACGAGAAACGTAAAGACCCAGCCTCCGATGTCGTCGAGCTCGGGAACATCAATGACGTTTTTGGCGTCTGCATACCAAAAGAACGACAGCGCGGCCGCAAGGCCCGCTTTAACATGCGAGGGGAGTTGTCGTTTGGTGAACAGCGGGAAGAACGCTACGAAAACCGAAACACGCGCCATCACCAAAAGGAATAGGGCGATGTCACCGGTCATTTGATCAGGTCAACCATCTGGACAAAGAGGCTGATCGTGTAGTTCTGTAGCGTTTCTAAGTACCACGTCGCCATGAACATCAGGACGCAGACGACGGCGATGATCCGCGGCGCAAAAGACAGCGTTTGTTCTTGAACACTGGTGACGGTCTGGCCGATGCTGATCAGCAAACCGACGATCAAGCTGACCGCAACAACGGGGGCCGAAAGCAGCAGGGCGAGCGCAAAAAACTCGCGGCCGATGTATACGGCGTCTTCAATATCCATGACAAAGTCCAATCCATGGTGCTTGTCAGAGGTTCAACAGCGTCCAATACCACTATCCATAGCGGTTTTGGGGGCCGCATCGCAAACCTATTTTCCGAGCGCGTCGATGAGTTGGTCCACCAAAACTGGATCGTTCATCGCGGCAAGGATTTTGGATTTCTGGCGGTCTGGCATTTTTTGCAGCAATGATGCCGCAAAGCTGAGCTTGCCATTATTGGCAAACTCCCGAAGGTAGTCGGATGCCTGTTCGGGAGCCAGGTTGGCGAACCAACTCTTGACGTCTTCGACGCGGTCATCCATCGGTGCGGTCTCGGCCTTCTCAGCCGATTCGATCTTCGCCTTCGTTTTGTCTAGCTCTTCCTTGCGTTGATCGAGCATTGCGAGAGAGGTCGAAACCTCATTCTTGAGTTGCTCCAAAACGGCAAGCTTTGTCTCGATGCCTTCGCTGAACGCCTTTAGTTCGTCTTGTTCGGTGGTCAGGTCATCGAACATCAATTTGATGCGGGCTTCGTCACGCTTGACCTTTTTCTCACGTTCGGCGAGCTCCTGTTCCATGCGTTTGATCGAGTCGCTCATCTGTAGAACCGCTTCGACCGAAACATCATTGTCTGGGCGAAAGGAGACCGGCATCGGCTCGCCGGGGAGGACTTCTTCGGTATCGCTCGGGGGCATGCTTTCGCCTGACCCATCGGCAAGTTCTTCTGGCGGTTCAGCAGGGTCCGACTGCATCAACATGTGTGTCGCGCCGGCAGATAGTCCAAATATGATGATGCATGTCAGCATCGCTGCGATGATCGCTTTCATCGATTAGCCCTCAGCAAAGTCTCGTATGGCCTGTTCGTCGGCGAGTGTGAATTGTTGTGCTTGTTGCTCGGATTTGACGGCCAGTCGAAGCTGGTCGACAAGGATCTCCATCCCACGCAGTCTCGTACGCTGCTGCAACACTTGTGACTGAAGTTCCTCACGTTGCTTTTGAAGTTCCCGGCAACGCTCGTGTTCGGTGTTGATCTTTTCGTCCAAGCCGTCGATCCACACGTGTGATTGCGTCAGTAGCTCAAGTGTCGGTTTTGTGCCAGAGGCAAATGAGTCTTGATCACGTTGGCGAATCAGTTGAGCAATGTTGTTGCGGATCGCGTTGATTTGGCTGTCGAGGATATTTCGTTTGCCGACCAACGCGTTCAGGCGGTTGGTTTCGACCTTGCAAATCCTTTGTGTGCGTTTCAGTTTTTGCTGCGTACTCATCACGCGGGCCTCGTGATCAGCTCATTCAGACGCGCCAGTTCGGCGGTCGTGTGTTCCAGGTCACTGGGCTGGTTCATTCCTTGACGCAAGAAACGGTTCAGCTCGGGTTGCACTTCGATGGCGCGGTCAGATTCCAACATCGAACCTTTTTGGTAGGCGCCGATTTGAATCAGGTCTTCGACTTCGACATATTTGGCCAGGGCGCGGCGGACTGCGCCGGCGTGTTGACGGTGGTGTTCATTGGCAACCTCGCCGAATAGTCGGCTTGCGCTGCTGAGCACATTGATCGCGGGGTAATGGTTTTGGTGAGCCAGTTTGCGATCGAGGACGATGTGTCCGTCAAGGATCGAACGCGCCGCATCGGCGACAGGTTCGTTCATGTCGTCACCGTCGACCAAGATGGTTAATAGTCCCGTGATCACACCGCGATCGCTGGTTCCGAGTTGTTCCAGAAGCCGAGCCATTTTTTGAAACACGCTTGGAGTGTAACCGCGCGATGTCGGTGGCTCGCCGAGCAGCAATCCGAGTTCTCGCTGTGCATGCGCGAGGCGAGTGAGCGAGTCCAACATGAACAGGACGTTCATGCCTTGCATCCGGAACCAGTTCGCGATGGCTACGGCCGATTCGCTGGCCCGGATCCGTGCGAGTGGCGGTTGGTCGGATGTCGACACAATGACGATCGAACGTTTTAGTCCTTCGGGGCCGAGTGTGTCTTCGATAAAGGGGCGAACTTCGCGTCCGCGTTCGCCAATCATCGCGACGACGTTGATATCGCAGAGCGCGTGTTTTGCGATTTCGCCAAGCAGCGTGCTTTTACCGACACCGCTTCCGGCAAACAGTCCTACGCGTTGTCCCTGCCCCATTGTCAGCATGCCGTCAATTGAGCGGATACCAGTCACAAAGGGTTCGCGGATCAGCGGGCGCGTCAGTGGGTCCGGGGATTCAAAGTGCAGGTCTGCGAATTCGTTGCAATGGATCGGGCCCTTTGAATCAATCGGACGGCCCAGCGCATCGATGACACGACCGAGCAGTTCTCGGCCGACGGGTATTTCTAAACGGCGACGTGTGGAGACAACGACGTTGCCACGCTGGAAGTTGACGCCGGCGTTGTAGGGCATCAACTGTGCCTTTTCGTCATTGAAGCCGATGACTTCGGCGAGCACATGTTGGTTGTTGGACGTCAGGATTTCGACCATCTCGCCGACTGCGGCATCAATGGTCGCGCACATTTTTCCTTCAACACTTTGCAAGCGTCCTGTCGTGCGGATCCAGTCACGGTTCTCGAGCATGCTGGTGGTCATCGGATGCCTCCTGCTTCTTGCCGCAATCGCAAGCTTGCCGCATCCAAGAACGCGTCGAGCGATGCGAGCAGTCCTTTGCCTTCAATTTCAACTCGGCAGTCACCGGGTTGGACGGTCGTGTCGGAAACGATGTCGATCGCGTCGTGTTGACGTAAGGTTTCGTTTTCGGCCAGGGCGTTAACGACGGTTGGATGGACGAAGATCACGGCGTCTTTACTGGATTGCAATTCGCTGAGCAAGCAATCTGTGAAGTGTTTGACGCGGGTGGCGATCAGTTCGTGATCGTCGCCGAGTGCTTCCCGGGCGATCTGGCAAGCTGTCGAAATCAACTTCGCTTCGATCTGTTCGAATTGTTCCTTGCGACTTTGTTGCAGTTCCGCGATCGCGGCGGTCATCACGTCGATCGAGTTCACCACGTCATCGAATGGGTTCTTTGCCGGTTCGGCTTGGATCTGTGTGACGTGACCCGTGGTGGTTGATACGGTTGACAGATTCTTTGGAAAGGGAATTTGAATTGTTGGCATATCAGTCGATGCTCACCTCTCCGGATTCGCAAAGCGTGCCGAGGGTTTTGGCAACGCCGGTACGCGATTCTTCGATATCTTCGTCTGCCGCGTTGGCCTTGAATTCGATTTCTTCTTGCAGCGCTTCTTTGGCACGTTTGGACATGTTGCCAAGCACTTTTTCGAGCAGCTCGGGTTCGACCTGTTGAAGTGCCAGGACCAACTGATCGGTTTGGCATTGTCCGAGCAGTTTTTGCATGTCGCGGTCGCTAAGCCGGTTGAGGTCTTCGAAGCGGTACAGTTGGCTTCGCACGGATTCGCAAAGTGCCTTGTCGCGTTTTTGCAGTTCGTCCAGCATCGGTCCACGGAGTGGCCGCGGCAGCGAACGCATCATGTTGGCCATCTTCTTCGAGCATTCGACTTCGATTTCTCGTTCTTCGACGCTGAGCGCAATCTCCAAGGTCTTGGCGAAGATCCGTTGTTGAATCATCAGCGTGACTTTGGACGGACGCGCGAGCTCCAAGAAGACCTTGGGGCGTACGAGTTCGGGAAGAAACTCCAGCGTCTTGGCCGCGTGTTCGTTGGCGAGCTTTCTTAGCACGATCGCGGACGCCGCCGGCAATTCGTCTTTCAGCGCTTGGGCGACCTGGTAGGGGTGCATCTGGTTCAAGTCACGGATCACGTCGCCGGACAGTTTGGGCCGTTCAAATTTTTTGATTGGCTCCAGTTCGACGTCAAAGGATTCTTCGGCGATTTGAAAGATGCGAAGACCTTCTTCGTCTTCGCCTTCCTGGTCTGGGGTTTGGGCCTTGTTTTGAAGTGCCAGTCGAAAGTAATTTTCAAAGTCGTCGACGACCAATTCGATCTCGTCGTCACTTGGCGGGTAATCCCTAAAGTCTTGCAGGGCTTGGTCCAGTTCCGCGCGTGCCGGACCGGCAATTCCTTGACGAGCCATTTCGGTGGCTTCGTCACCCATTAGATAGAGCAGAAGCGCTAGGCGTTCCTGTCGCGTTAGCATCGTTTTCATCGCGGCAACCTCGCTCCGCTAATCACGCGGCATTCTGTTTACCAGAATCTTTAGCCCCATCGGCGCCAGACCATGCCTTGACGACCTGTGCGAAGACCTCCGGATTTTCTTTGATCAATCTCGACAATTCGCTGACGCTCTCACTGCGAGCGCCCGCGGCTTGCCCCTCCCCGCGTCCGGCGCGGGAACTGCTGCTTGGCCCAAACTTCCGCAGCAACATAAGACCTAGCACAAACGCCAAAAGCGCGGCAATTGCAAGCGACCCCTTTTCGACAATTGAGGTGATCTTCGTCCAGTCAAACGATGCGACCGGTTCAGCCTGAGTGAACAAAGGTTCGGAAAACGGAACAATCTTGACCGAAATGGTATCTGAGTCATCGCGGAATCCGACGGCGTTCTTGACCGTCTGGTTGATCGTCTCTGCCAAGTCTGGCATCAGCGTGCCGTCTTCCTGTTTGACACCGGGGGCTTCCGAGTTCACCAGTACGCTAACGGTCAAAAAGTTTCGAATCGGCGTCGAGTTCGCAGACGTCTCTTCGGTGATCGGAACGAGGTAGGTCGTCTTGATATTTTCTGATTTGCTTTCAACGCCGTTCTTTCCATTGGCGCCTGCGGATGCGTTCAGGTTCGAAGCCACACCGGCTGGCCCGACCGGGGCGGGCTGGACATTCGTCGTTGTTTCGGACTGCAGGTCTTCTTGACTCGGGACGGCACCTTTGGAGTCATACTTGGTGATCTTTTTGGAGCCTTGTGTAAACGTCATGTCCAGGCTGACTTGGACGCTGGCGTTCCCATAGCCGAGGAATTGCAGCAATTGCGATTCGGCCTTTTCGGCGAGCTTACGTTCGGCCTGTGCGATGTATTCGACTTGGCTGGCGATCTGGCCGACCTGTTCGTCTGGAACGGTGTAGCTGCGCCCGTCGCGGTCCGTAATTTGAACGGATTCGGGGGCGAGGTCTTCGACAGCAAAGGCGACGAAGGAAGCGATCGATGACGCCTGTTGGTCGGAGAGTTGGCTGCCATCGCGAAGCGTCAGTAGGACGCTCGCCGACGGTGGGCTGGATTTCCGTTCGAACGGGCCTTTGTCAGGGATGTTCAAGTGGACGTCAGCATGATCGACGATCGCGATCTTTTCGATCGTTGCGGCGAGGCTGAGTTGTTTTTGAATACGAGCGACGTTGTCGCGTTCTTTAGGGCTGCTGAGCGCGCCGCCAAACATAGCGCCGCCTTCTTGGGATGCGTTTGCAACACCATGGGTGCGGGCCAGTCGTCGCGCTTTGGCAAAGTCTCGTTTATCGACCAACAGGTTCCCGCCGGCGCCGGACAGTTGGTACTCGATACCCTCTTTAGCGAGGGCGTCAATGACACGGTCCATTTTGTCGCTGTCGTCTTGACTGACCAGCACAACGAAGTTGGGCTGCACAGACCAGTAGCCGACACCGCCGATGGTGACCGCGCAAAGCACTGCTAACAACAGGATCCCGACGCGAGCGGCGGGAGAGCTCTGATGCCAAATGGACAGCAGTGAGTCGATATAGGGTTGGATAACGTTCAAGGTTCGTCAGTTCTTGTTCGCGTGGGGAGAACAGCTGTGACGCTTAGAATTGCATACGCATCAATTCGTTGTACGAATCAACGATTTGGCTGCGGACTTCCATAAACACTTGGAAGGACATTTCGGCTTTGACAACTTCCATGACGACTTGTTGGACGTCTTGGGTTTGTCCGGTGACCAGGCTTTCGATTGCCTGTTCGCTGCGTAGTTGGTCTTCGTTGGCTTGTGACATCAAGTCCAAGAAGATGTTTCGGTCGCCACCCTTTTCGGTAGCTGGCGCGGCCGGGGCGGCTTGGGTTGGATTGGTAAACCCAGGGGACTGGATATTCACCGATGCAACAGGCGGCAAAGCAGACATCACTGGCCTCCTTGAAGAAGCGTTAAGGTTTGTTCGACCATCTCTTTAAAGACGCTGATCGCTTTCGTGTTCGCTTCATACGAACGACTCGCGGTGATCAGGTCCACCATTTCCTCGGGGATTTTGACGTTCGACAGTCTGACGAAACCGTCCGCATCGGCGTGCGGGTGCGAGGGGTTGTAGACCGTCGGAAATTCGGTTGCATCGGGCTGCACTCCCACGACTTGGACACCGTGGAGTGCCGCGGCCGATTTCGGGTTGGCCATCGAATCTGCGGCGGCGGCGAACACGACCGCTTGGCGGCGATAGGGATCGCCGTTGTCGGTCATGGTGGTCGACGCATTGGCCAGGTTGTTCGCCGTGACTTCCATGCGGAAGCGTTCTGCGGCGAGGCCAGAGGCAGCGATATCGATCGTGGGGAAGTTAACCATGTCGGATGTCCTTATCCTGAAATTGCTCGTCGCATCGTCGAGACACGGGACGCAAGTAGCTGGGTATACGTTTGGAACGCAAGCGCATTCTTCTTCAGCTGTGCGACTTCCTGTTCCAGGTTGACGTTGTTGCCGTCAAGACGTTCTTCCAAGCCTTCTGGCATTTCGATTGCGCGCTCGATGTCACTTTCGCTGACGCCTTGACCGGCATTCTCGGCCGTCGCCGCGTCGGCGTTCGTTTGTTGCATCTCGAGCATCTTTTGAAAATCCAAACGCTTGGTTTGGTAACCAGGCGTATTTACATTCGCGATGTTCTGGCTGACAACGCGATGCCCTTTCTCGCTCGCATTGACTGCAGAGCTGAGTAAATCGATTTGGTAAAATATTCCGTTCATGCCAGTTGTATCGGCCTGAGAAGCTATTCCCGTTAAGGACATCTTTCGGGGATATCCCGCGAAACGCCGTGATTGGGCGATCTGAGCGTGAGGGTGTTCCCTCAATTGCCTCATGACGACCTGCCTTTGCAGGGATGTTCAAGTCGATCTCTATCGATGAACTAAGAATCGAGTGAGGGCCTGTTACGAGACCGCGCCGTGATACCGATGACGATCACACGCGCCCCTTCCAGTTGTCTCGTGGCCAACGGAATGTCGCACGGGTGGGTGCGTATCCTTGCTAGCCCTCGACATTGGTGCATCCCAATTCCATGGTGGCGGTAGCCCGCAAGATACGATTCAGAAATTATGGATATAGCGACAATCATCGGATTGATCATGGGCGCCGGCCTGATCCTCGCGTCGATCGCGATGGGCGGCGGTGGCCTTGGTCCCTTCATCGATGTTCCCAGCGGAATGATCGTTTTCGGTGGAGCGATCGCTGCTTCGCTGATCAACTTTCCCTTGAAAGCCAACTTGGGTGCGTTCGCTGTCGTCCTCAAGGCTTTCCTGTTCAAATTGCCATCCGCGCAAGACACCATCGCGCAGTTCAAAAAGTTTGCCGAGGTGGTTCGGAAGGACGGCTTGCTTGCGCTCGAAGACCAAGCGTCTCAAGTCTCCGACGATTACATGAAACGCGGATTGGAATCATTGATCAGTGGCGTTGCGGCCGAGGACGTTGCCCGGTCGCTCGAAACCGAGTTGGGCTATATCGAACAGCGGCACGCCACCGGTAAGAAAATCATTGATGCCGCAGGTGCGGCAGCGCCCGCGTTCGGGATGATCGGAACCCTGATCGGACTCGTCCAGATGCTTCGATCCCTTGACGACCCTAGTCAGATCGGTGGTGGTATGGCGGTCGCGTTGCTCACGACGCTCTACGGTGCGTTGGTCGCTAACGTGGTCTGTATTCCGATCGCCGGAAAGCTGGAAACACGGAATGCCGAAGAAAGCATGATTCGCGAACTGATGATTTGCGGAATCACATTGCTTGGCGAAGGCGAAAGCCCGCGTGTCGTGGAAGAAAAGCTACTCAGCTTCCTCGCGCCGAAGACGCGAAAGGCTGTCGCGAAGGGATAGTTGAATGGGCAAGGATAAACCGCCAGATCCGCCGGCAGATATCCCAGCATGGTTCATGACGTACAGCGACGTGATTACGTTGCTGATGACGTTCTTTATTCTGTTGCTGACATTCGCGACCACCGAACCCGAGCGATTCGAAAAGGTAACGGTCAGCGTGTTCGGTGCCGCCGGCGCGACCGGTGTCGCGGGGCACAAGCATGAACAGTTGGACAAAGACTCGTTCACGACACGGATCCGTCCGCGTGTTGCCCGACTCGCAGTCCAAGGTGCAGAGATGCCACCGATCGAAAAGGAAGTTGCCAAAGCAGCTGTAGGCAAAGGACTGGAAGGTCCAACCGAGGCCGAAGCAAAACGCGACGTGATGAAGACCTTCGCTTTCGAGTTGCCGATCAAGCGGATGGTCGAAGACAACATGACCGTGAACCGCCAAGGTGCTCAGGCGGCGGCCAAACTTGCCGAGCAACTGCGTTCGCTAAGTATCCATTGCGTGCTGGAATTCGGCGAACGGGATTTAGAGGACCGCGTCTGTGCCTTTGCCGATTACCTGTACCACGTCGAAAAAGCTCGACCCGGTCAGATCGGAACTGCGATCTCCGAAAATGTCACTTCAGGGATGGTGCGTATCGTCATTGAACAATACGAGAGTGGGCGATGAGCAAGAAGAAGAAACCGCCACCAAGTGCGCCAAGTAAGGCGTACCTCGTTTCGTTCGGTGACACGATGACCGCCCTCCTGGCGTTCTTTATCGTGCTCAATTCGTTGGCAAAAGAGCAGACCGGCGCCAACATGTACGCCGGGACTGGATCCTTCGTGAACGCATTTACCACTTCGGGTAAGCCAGGTCGACTGGGCGGTGACCGTTCGGCGGACGTGATTCAAGGCGAAGCGAACAAGCCGCTTTACGCACTCGCTGAGAACTTGGACAAAAATGAGAAGCAGGAGAATGTCGGGCCCGACGAGAACAACAACAACGAGCGAGTGGTTGACCGAGATCGGGAGCAGTTTCAAAAATTCTTAAACGATCTCGAAGAAAAAATCGATCTGAAAACGCTTCCACAAATCGAAGGTCAGGTCGTCTTTGATTCGTTCCAGCCGGCCGACCCCAAGACCGGTAAGCTCAGCTTGCATGCAACTCAGTTGATCTCCGAAGCGATTGCAAAGATGCGCGACGAGAAGATGGTCATGGAAATCGTACTCTGGGCCGACATGCCCAAGGCGTCGAGTTTGAAACGAACGCTGGACAAGTCCGCTGCGATGCGTAAAGAGATTGAGTCCACGTTTTGGATGGATCAATCGACGCGGTCGCGGATCAAGTATCGGGTCAAGCCCTGGCTGTTCGCGGACGCGAAACGTCCTTACCTTTCAGTAATCTTGGGACGGCAAGCGTCTCCTGGCCAAGCGCCGTCGCAGTAGCGTTCGATTATTCGAAGGTTGGCAATTCGAATGCGACACCGCGTTGCAATTGATGCCCGCGCATCCATTGCTCACCAGACATTTGGTTCTTCCCCGCCGGTCGTAACGAGTCGATTCGCAGAAGCCCGTCACCGCAGCAGACGACCAAGTCCTTGCCACCGGTGACTTGTCCTGGCACCAAGCCATTTGAGCCGTCTTCGATGTCGGCATCCTCAACGTTCGAAACCGCCAGCACGGCGATCCGCTGAGCGGGTTTACCCGATCGCACTTCGATCTCCGAGTACGCGATCGGCCAAGGCTGCATGCCACGCACATGGCAATCGATCTTTGCCCGCGGCCATGTCCAATCGATTTGTGCTTCGCGTTTGTTCAGTCGTGGTGCCTTCGTTGCCAGCTCCGGATCTTGGATCTCGCCGATTGTCTGTTCGCCGTCCCATTGGCGAAGCTGGTCGATCGATTGAATCACCAGTTCGACGCCTAGTTCGGACAAGCGTTCTTCGAGTTCGCCCGCGGTCTCGTCCGGCGTAATCGCTGTCGCGGTTTTGGCGATCACCGGCCCACCGTCCAAGCGGGGCGTCATGTGGATGACGCAAACACCCGTTTCAGGATCACCGCTCAGCAGTGCACGTTGGACTGGTGCGGCACCGCGGTAGGCTGGCAGTAATGAGCCGTGCAGGTTGATGCCACCTAGGCGAGCGACACCTAAGGCCTGTGGTTTCAGGATTTGTCCGTAGTCGCAAACGACCAGCAAGTCCGGCGCGAGTTCAACCAGTTTGCGGACCGCTTCATCGTCGTTGATGATCATCGGATCGAAGATCGGCAGTCCGTTTTCTTCTGCCCAGGTGCGCACCGGCGCGGGCGGCGGGCCTTTGCGGCTTTTTACCGGCGGTTCCGGTTTCGTC
The DNA here is from genome assembly GCF_002251265.1 of Rhodopirellula sp. MGV. Classification (NCBI taxonomy): domain Bacteria; kingdom Pseudomonadati; phylum Planctomycetota; class Planctomycetia; order Pirellulales; family Pirellulaceae; genus Rhodopirellula; species Rhodopirellula sp. MGV. Next base: position 93,545 of record NZ_NPDI01000053.1, read on the forward strand.
ACGACGGCGACAATCGAGTCACCGGATTTCCGGATGGCTTCAAAGCTAGGGACGGCAAATGGGCCCGTCCCCATAACAACAATTTTGAGTGCGTTCGGTGTGCTCACGATTCAAGCGCTGCGACAAATGGAGAGGTGCGGCGAAAGCTGGGAAGTGGGGCGTGCGATCAGCAGTATTTGTCGGTCCACTTGCTCAGTCTTGCGACCAGTTCTTCGTCGGACGGAATCGCGCCGGTCGATTGTTTGGAGCGAAAGTCCGTTTCGAACTCTTCCAGTTCTGGGAGCAGATCCTGACGCGACTGATCTTTCATTCGGTCGAAGAACATCATGCCGTCCAGGTGATCGATTTCGTGCAAAAAGACGCGGGCGAGGAACCCTTCGATCGTCGTATCAATTGCATTGCCGTTGATATCGTACGCGCTGATCCGGATCGATTTCGGCCGGATCACTTCACCGGTTACGCCAGGGATACTCAGGCACCCTTCGGAGGATGTCTCGTTGCCTTTGGGACGCTGAACCTCTGGATTCAAAATCACGTACTCTTCGCCTTCGCCGCGTTGTCCGGTCGGGTTTGCGACGAACATTCGCAAGGGCAGGTCGACTTGATTGGCAGCCAGTCCGACACCGTTGTGTTCGTACATCAGGTCCAGCATCTCCTGAGCGATCTGTTTCAGCTCGGCGTCGACCTTGCGAATCGGCTTGCTGACGTAACGCAACGTGGGGTGGGGATAATGGATGACTTCGAGCGGCATGACGTTCCAAATGAGAAAGAGTGGTCGGTTTGGGATCGTCTATAATGACCGATTGATGCCGTCTTGTCAGTCGGGTGAAGGCAAGATCGCAGCTTGAAATCGCTTCCCATTTGGTCTTGACCACGGCATAGGTGCCCCCTCGACATTCCGACTCGCATTTGCCAGGATCGGTGCAACCGCATTTTGCCTCGGTCAAGGTCCACGCCCAAGCGTACGATCGGCGGCTATATTGTCGGTTCCCTCCTCCACTCTGCTGATCGACCGCCCGCTTCTCGATTTACCGCTCAGACCGTCCATGCAAGTGTCACCCAACCAAAATGCGATCGGATTGCTGCACCGGCTCGTCGCCGATCCGATCAGCCGGGTGTGCACGCGCGAAATTGGCGGCGCGACGGTCTATGACTTTGGCGTGGAAACACTCGGATCGGCGCGTGCCGGTCGTGATCTCGCAAGGGTTTGTATGGGGGGGCTTGGTCATGTGCGCATCGCAGCCTGTGACTCCGAAGTCTTTGCGTCCTCCAATCAAGTGCTAGTTCAAACCGATGCGCCGCTGATTGCCTGTTTGGGATGTCAGTACGCGGGTTGGCCAGTCCAAGTGGATGACTACTTCGCGATGGGAAGCGGCCCGGCTCGCATGCTGCGTGGGCGGGAAGCCGTTTTGGAAAAATACAATCTTCGCGACACCGAAGCATCGATCGCGATCGCGGTACTCGAATCGGAAACGTTGCCAACCCCTGCGGTAATCGACCATGTCGCCGATCAGGTTGGGATTTCGGTGGAGCACCTCAAGGTTTGCATCGCACCTTGCACGACGCTTTCCGGGTCGATCCAAGTGGTGGCCCGCAGCATCGAAACCGCGCTTCATAAAATTGACGAGTTGGGATTCGACGTCGCGTCAATCGTCAGCGCTTGTGGATCTGCGCCGTTGCCACCGCCAGCCAAGCGTGGTGACATCGTTTCTGGAATCGGCCGCACCAACGACGCAATGTTGTATGGCGCGGAGGTGACGCTTTACGTTGATGCCGACGATGATGCAATCGAAGCTGTTTACCGGCGAGTGCCCAGCGGTTCGTCCGACGACTACGGTCGACCGTTTGCAAAGATCTTTGCGGATTACGATTTCGATTTTTACAAAGTCGATCCATCGCTGTTCAGTCCCGCCGTCGTGACGATTTGTAGCTTGCAAAGCGGACGTTCGTTCCGGGCTGGTAAACTTGCCCCCGAAGTGCTGCGTGAGTCGTTTTTGAAATGACCGATTCAGCTCAGGCGGCCCACCGAATGGTCGCCGTGAAGTCGGCTCGGTTTCTAATGTTGGGCCCGGAATCTGGTTGGCACGTGAATCAGTTGCGTGCCGCTTGTGATCGCCATGGTTGTGATTTTCAATCGGCGACCTATGAATCGCTCCGTTCCTCGATCGATCGACAAACTTACAATCACTGTTCCGCCGGGCGGATCGATACGTTCGATGGCATTTTGACCCGTACGATGCCCGCGGCGTCAATGGAATTGTTGACGTATCGGTTGGCAGTGCTGCATGGAATCGTTGACGGCGAGTGCGGACAACAAGTCGCGATGATCAATCCTCCTCGGGGACTTGAGTGGGCGATCGACAAGTTCGCCACAACGATGCGTTTGGCCGCGGCCGGATTTCCGGTTCCAGAAACTCGTGTCGTACAAAATCGCCAAGACGCGTTGGAAGCCTTCGCTGAACTGGGGGGCGACTGCATCGTCAAGCCGGTCTTTGGTGGCGAGGGGCGGGGGGTGATGCGGGTCCGCGACCGCGAGCTTGCATGGACTTGTTTTTCCACACTCGAGCAATTGAACGCGATCATCATCGTTCAGCGATTCATACCGCCAGGTGGTCGTGACACCCGATTGTTGGTGATTGGCGAACGGGTGCTAAGCTTCCGTCGCAGCAACGACCAGTCTTTTCGAACCAACGTTGCCAGCGGGGCGAAGTGCGAAGCGATCGAAACGGATTCTTTGCTCGCCAGCCAAGCCGTTGAGATCGCCCGAAAGCTTGGCTTGCATTTTGCTTCCGTCGACATCATCGACAATGTGGCAGGGCCGCCGTTATTCTTGGAAGTCAACGCGATCCCCGGCTGGAAAGGTGCCCAGTCGGTTTGTGGCGAAAACATCGCCGAACTGATCGTCGAATGCCTTCGTCACCTTTCCAGTCAAACACGCTAATGGCCAGCCAAGTTCGAGACGGAAATGTTGCTTCGAGGTTAGAAGTGATCGCTTCGCTAGCACCCGGCGGAATCGCGATCGCAGAACCTTGTGGGCCGCGGACCAAAGAGGGGACGCGAAGCTATTCGCTGACAACGTTCGATAATCTTGAAAAACAAAGCGACGCGATCGCGGCGGGATTGGTCCGTTGGGGACTCCGTCCCGGGATGCGCGTCGCGATGTTGGTCCCGTTCGGTGCGCAATTTATCGAGTTGGTTTTCGCGCTGTTGAAATCTGGCGTGACGGTGATCTTGATCGATCCGGGCATCGGGCGGAAACACTTGATCAAATGCTTGTCTGATGCAAAACCCGATGGCTTTGTCGGGATCACCAAGGCTATGGCGATCCGGACCGTTCTGAAACGCAAGTTTCCAGCGGCGAAGTGGAATGTCACCGTCGGTCGGCGATTGTTCTGGGGCGGAAAAACGCTCGATCAAATCAAGCAAATGGGGCAACCCGGCGAAGGTGAATCGCGAAAGCAAGTGCTACCGCGGGTCGAACGTGCTGACCCTGCCGCGATCATTTTTACCACCGGAAGCACCGGTCCGCCCAAAGGCGTGCTGTACACGCACGGGACGTTCCACGCACAAATCGACCGGATCCGCGAGCGGTACGACATCCATCGCGGTTCTCGTGATCTAGCGTGTTTTCCCTTGTTCGGTTTGTTTGATGCCGTGATGGGCGTCACCACGATCATCCCTGACATGGATCCGACGCGGCCCGCCGATGTCGATCCGGTTCGTCTGATTGAAGCAGCCGAGCAATGGGAGGTTGATCAATCGTTCGGTTCGCCAGCGCTCTGGAACACGGTACTCCGTTGGTGTGAGCAAAATGGGGTGCAAGACCCGTTCCCAAGCATGCGGCGAATCCTTTCCGCGGGTGCACCCGTCCCGGCATCAACGATGCAGCGGTTGAGGCGACTTCTGCACGAGGACGCTGACATCTACACGCCGTATGGTGCGACCGAGGCGTTGCCGTTGGCGTCAATTGAGTCGCGTCAGATTATCGAAGAAACTGGCCCAGCGTCGGTGCGCGGTAAAGGCGTTTGCGTCGGGACAAGGTTTGATGACGTGCAGTGGAAAGTGATCGCGATCAACGACGGACCGATCGCGTCGATGGACCAGGTCCAGGAGCTGCCACAAGGCAAGACTGGCGAACTGATGGTCAGCGGCCCAATGGTGACGACGCAGTATGTCGTGCGTGCTGATCAAAATGCGCTTCATAAAGTCACCGATGGCGATCGCGTTTGGCACCGCATGGGTGACGTCGGATACTTGGATCGTCAGGATCGATTCTGGTTTTGTGGTCGAAAAGCCCACCGCGTCACGCAGGGCAAAAAGACGTGGTACACCGTTCCTTGCGAGGCAATCTTCAACGCGCACCCCGGTGTCTATCGCTGTGCATTGGTTGGCCGTGGGACGCCAGGGAATCAAACGCCGGTGGTGTTGGTGGAGCCGGTCCCAGAAGCGTGGCCGAAGACGGAAGCTGAAAAAGAAAAGTTGTGCGAGGAACTGCGTACACTGGCTTCGTTGAACCCGATCACCTGCCGGATCGCTGACGTTGTGATTCGTGACCAGCCTTTGCCAACAGACATTCGGCACAACAGCAAAATCTTTCGCGAGCGTTTGGCGGCGGAATTGAACGGCGAGCAATAGCTTTCGGAAAAAGCAGGTCGATTGCCAAAGTCCCGCGCCAGATTGGTGTACGATAAGTGCCGAGGTGGGGTGCCCGTAGTCCGATCGCTGATGATCGTGGGCGTGGACGCTCCGATACGCCGAGGCCTGTGATGATCATTCCGTATAGCACCGATACGCCGCTTTATCATTGGCCGATCGTCACCGGCAGCGTGATCGCGATCAACGTCATTGCGTTCTTCACCATCACCATCGGCGTTCTCTCGGGATCGCTAAGTTTCGAAGACATCCAATGGTTGATGCTGATGCCGGATCAGATCAACCCTCTGCAGTGGATTACCAGCCTGTTCATTCATGCGCATATCGCGCACTTGATCAGCAATATGTTTTTCCTGTTTGTGTTCGGTTTGATCGTCGAAGGCAAAGCAGGGTCGCTGCGGTTCTCCGCGATTTTCTTCGGTGTGGGCATCGCAGTCGCCGCGATCACTCAGGTCGGCCTTTATGTCACCGGGAGCGAAATCCCTGGTGTGGGAGCTTCGGCCGCGATTGCCGGATTGATGATGGTCGCGTTGCTGTTTGCACCCGAGAATGAAGTTTATTGGTTGCTATTCGTCTGGCGAATCGACACGCCGATCGCGGTGTTTTCGATGTACTTTATCGCGCTCGATGTTTTGGGGGTCGCGATTTCTGGATTCGAAGTCACCGCCGCGACGGGGCACGTTCTCGGCGCCACGCTAGGGTTTCTGGCCGGGGCGTATTTGTTGCGGACCGATCAAGTGGACTGTGAAGGATGGGATGCGGTGTCTCGCAACGATTGGTTGAAGCAGTATCCGATTCTGTATAGCGACAAACAGCGGCAGCGAGACAAGACGCGCACCGTTGACGACTTCGACCCGGTCACCAGTGCGTTGGCACTCGAGGGCGGCGACGTCGAAAACGCTGTTCGATATGGTTCAACCACCATCCCAGAAGTCGCAAAGTCGTACCAGGAAGACCGCAAGAAACGTCAGGAAAAACGCAAGCTGCAACGCGGCAAGCAGCAGCGAAAATACAAGCGGGTGCATCAAACCGTCGCCGAACAGTTGACATTGAAGTGCCAAGCCGATCCCGAATTTAATCGGATGGCGTTTGTGTTTCGCGAAAGTTTGAAAGCCGGCAACATGATCGAGGCGCAACGGCAATTTCGAGCTCTCGATTCGGCCAAGCTAATTCACGGTATCGCTGAGCAAACACTGATTGCCTTTGCGAAACAGCTTGGCAAAGCGAATCAGTGGACCGATGCAATTCGCCCGCTGATGGTGCTGATCGAAAAGCAGGGTCCGATGATGGATGAAGGTCGAATCACGTTGGCACAAATTCAAGCCAAGGTGATGAAACGGTCGGACTTGGCAATCAAGACACTCGAGCAAATCGAATCGCCTCCTCCACCCAGTGAGCCAAATCAGCCAGTTGTGGTTCCTGAAGTGATCCGCCGCCGTGACGAACTGCTTTGCAAGTTCAAGCAGACCGTTTAAGGGGCTGTTTCAAAATAACAAACGCTCGCCGGAACCCAGCGAGCGTTTCGATTGAATCATTTGAAGAAGCGTCGAATCGCTTACTTGCGGCGCCGACGACGGACAGCGCCGAATGCGCCAAGAACGCCCAAAGCCAGCATGGAGCTGGGCTCAGGAATCGCGGTCACATGGGAGACGATCAAGTTGTCAATCGTAACCGATTCATTGTTCGATGAAGTCGATTGACGAAGTGCAAAGGTGTTGATCGGAAGTGCTGCATCGCCAACAAGGCCCGTTACCGTTTCGCCGCCAACCGTCAGCGAAGCGGTGAGCGTGTCCAAGTTGTAGTCGACTAGGACTGATACAACCGAGCCAAATGTGAAGCCCTGTGCAGTCGTGAAGTCTGCGGTGCTTTCGGCACTTGAAATGCCAATTGAAAAGTCGCCCGTGCTTGTTGGAGCGGTGATATCCAGTCGTGCGGAGAAGCTTCCACCGTCAACTGTCGTTCCACCATCTGGCGTGTTACCGAAGTGAGCGAAGTACTCGAAGTCGGTGCCGCTGCCAAACGGTCCACTGGAGTCGACGACCATGTCAAATTGGTAGCTGATGATCCCAGTGCTGAAATCAGCGAAGTTCCAGTTGACGTCTTGTCGTGAACCAGAGCCGTGATTGATCACGGCAGCTCCGCTGACGACATCTAATGGGAGAGTACCGCTGTGGCCAACCCAGTTGCCGTTTCCAGCAAGTGGGCCATCGGCGTAGCTGAAATCGTCACTGAAGACAACTTCCGCGGACGCGCTTGTCTGCAGGAGAGCCGCAGCGATGACCGCGACGCAAATTCGTTTGAGCATTTCTGAACCTGATTGCTGCGTAAAAGGCAGTTATTTTTAGAACAGGATCAGATATTAAAAAGTTGGATTGCCAATTCAATCATTACAATCCAACGAAATTATTTGTTCACTAAATCTTAACGCCAGCCGTGGTCAAGGGGCAGCAAACGTCCCTTGGTTCCCGGGGGAAAGTGGCTGGCATCGAAACTTTGACGGGGCACCGTCACGCTAAACCCAATCTGGGACGCCCGAGTGATTGGGTGGGGCGTCCGGATCCTCTTCGCTCTCCTCAATGATGAGACCAAAAAAGGCTGCCAAAATACGGTGGAACTTTAGGTACAGCGAGTAGAACACCGGGACCAAAAACAGCAGCAACGTCGTGCCCAACGCCAAGCCAAATGCCAATGACGCGGCCATCGGAATCAGCAGTTGGGCTTGGAATGAACGTTCCAGCATCAGAGGGATCAGGCCTGCGATCGTCGTCAGGCTGGTCAGCATGATGGGGCGGAAACGTCGGTGCCCTGATTCGGCTAAGGCTTCGAATGGGGGATCCCCCGCGCGGACACGGGCGTTGATGAAGTCGATGAGAACGATCGAGTCATTGATCACGACCCCGGATAACGCGACCAGTCCAAACATGCTGAAGAACGTCAGCGGCAACCCGAGCAGTGCGTGTCCCCACACCGCACCGATCATTCCGAAAGGTACGATCATCAAGATCAAGATCGGCTGGATATAAGAGCGGAACTGGATCACCAGCAGCACGTACATCACCACGACTGCCACCGCAAAACCCTGCATCAAGCTGCCGACTGATTCGCGGCTTTGTTCCGCTTGGCCTTCCCAACGAACGTCGACACCAGGATAGGTCTTGGCCATCTCTGGCATGTAGTTGTTTTGCAGATCTGCGATGATCAAGTTCGCGTTGGCACGTTGCCAATCCAGGTCGGCGGTGATCGTGATCGAGCGTAATTGATCGACGCGGTTGATTTCGCTGAAGCCGCGTTTCAATTCGACGTGGGCCAGTTCTTCGATTGGGTGTTCGTTTCCGGCAGGATCCGGAACGCGGATCTCACGGAAGTTAACCAACGAGCGTCGTTCGTCTTCGGGGTACCGCACCATCAATTTGACTTCGTGACGTCCGCGTTGCAGTCGCATCGCTTCGGCACCGAAGTACGTATTCCGGACGGTATTGCCCAAGTCGGACGCCGTGATCCCGGTTGCGACCGCGTTGTCCTTGACGCGGAATTGATATTCCCATTTGCCAGGCGTGTTGTCGTCGGCGATGTCGAACACGCCGTCGTATGTCGCTAACTTTTCTTTGACCGCTTCGGTGGCGGCCATCAGGCTTGCTTCGTTGGCGCTATCAGCGAGTAACTTGAATTCGATCGCTTTACCGCCAGGTCCGACGCCGACACTGCCGTAGGTGACACTTTCGGATCCGGCAAAGTCGCCTGCCTCTTCACGCCACATCGCCAGCAACGTTTTGCTGTGGATGTCGCGGATTTCGGTGTCGTAAAGCTCTGCAAAAATCTGTCCAACGTTGCTGCTCGATCCTCCGCCGCCGCTGACTGGGTTTTGCGTGTTGGTTTTGTTGCCAACTTCACGGAATGTCAAACGCACTGGGCCGGCGATCACATCGCTGCTGCTCGGATAAATCTCCTCGATTGTCGTGCCTTCCTCTTTTGCACGAGCCATTCCGATACGACGACTGACGCGGCGAATCGCTTCTTCCATTCGCCTCGTCGCGCGGTCGGTTTCGATGCCCGGCGTGCCATCGGGGAAAGTGATCGTCGCTTGCAAAAAATTGTTGTCGGTTTCGGGGAACAACACCGACGGAACGATGCCGCTACGTACGATCCCGGCGGTGGCGATAGCCAACATGATTGCCGCGGCAATTGGAACGACCGGGTGACGAAGACTAAACCGAAGCGCTGGGACATACAGACGTTCGCAGACCCAATCGAGTGCAGCCGCAAACCGATGTCCGAGCCAACCGAGCAGCAATCCAATCGGTCGCAACGGATAAACCAGGATCGACATCAATCGGAAGAATCCGGTGTGCGTGTGCGAGAGGTGGCTGGGCAGCACAAACATGCTTTCCCAAAGCGAAATCAGCAGCATCGCGATCACGGCAAGCGGAATCACCGCCATGAATTTCCCCATCACGCCGGATACAAAGAACATCGGTGCGAAAGCGATGACGGTTGTCGAAACCGAAGCGGTCACAGACGGAAAGACTTCCAGGGTTCCGTCCAAGGCAGCTTGCTTAAGCGGTTTACCCATCGCTTTGTGCGCGTGGATGTTTTCGCCAATCACGATCGCGTCATCGACAACGATTCCGAGCGCCATCAGAAAGCTAAAGAGCGACAGCATGTTGAGCGTTTGGTCGCCTAACGCAAGGACCGCGCCCGAACCTAAGATCGAAACAGGGATTCCCAACGCGACCCAAAACGCGAGACGCATTTCAAGGAACAGCGTCAGCACCAAAAACACGAGTGCCAGACCTTGCAGGCCGTTGCGTTTGAGCAGGTCCAACCGACCGCGGACTTCGGTACTGGTGTCATTCCAAACTTCGAATCGGTAGCCGGCCGGGAGCTGTTTTTCGGCGGCGTATTTGTAAACATCGTCGACCATCGCCAACAAGTCTTCGCTTTTCGAACGCTCGACGTTGACAACCATCGCCGGCTCGCCGTTGATTTCGCCGACCTTGGTGGAGTCTTCGAATTCGTCACGAACTTGGCCGAGGTCCCCAATGGTCAGGACGACTCCGTCGGCACGCGTGACCAACGGGATTTTACGAATCTCATCGCCAACGCGGCCTTTGCTTTTCGCCCGCAACAAAATCTCTTGGCCTTCGGTTTTCATTTGGCCGCCAGGCAATTCAACATTGCGTTGGCGGATAATGTTGGCGACTCGGTCCAGCGTCAGGCTATGGCTGCGAAGAGTCGCTTCGGGGATTTCGACATCGATTTGGTAGGGACGCGTTCCCATGATCGACGCCGTCGAAACCGTTGGTAGCATCAGCACGTCGTCGCGGACCTGTTCGGCGATTTCACGCAGTTGCAATTCGGCTTCACGGGAGCGGATATTCGGGCCGACGATTCCGATGCGAATCGCAGCATCGCGAAAGGTGATCTGTTGGACTTGCGGATCTTCGGCAAGGTCGGGAAAGCTCGGGATGCGGTCGACTTCACGGTCGATTTCCGACATGACCTTCTGAACGTTGCGCACGTCCGATCGCAACTCCGCCAAGACATACGCGCCGCCTTCGCGAGCGATCGAGGTCACTTTTTTGACGCCGCTGATTGGGCGAATCGCTTCTTCGATCTTTTGACAGATTGCTTCTTCGCTGTCCTTGGGCGTCGCACCGGGATAGGGAACCGAAACCATGACGACTTCGAGTTCGAATTCCGGGAACATTTCGCGGCGCATGCGGAGCAGGCAAATGCCGCCGATCGCCATCAAGGCGACCATCAGGACGTTCATTCCGGGCGCGTTGCTGATCGCCCATTTGACTGCGGTTTTCATTGCGTCAACTCCGCCCTCACGGCAAGTCCGTCTGGTGGGATGGAATCCAGTGGTGACACGACGACGAAGTCTCCGTTGTCGAGGTCCGAACGCTTGGCTTCACAAACCCAGTATCGATCGGCCGTCTGCAGCGATGGCGCTAAGTTCGGGTCGCGTTTCTTCTTTTCAGCTAACCGCAGTGATTCGATGGGGAAAACTGTTTGCGAATAGGCGACCAGTCCGGGAGTCCACTTCTTGGGATCGAAGGCTTCGCCGGCTTCGGGGGCGTCTTCGGCTTCGGGAACTTCGGTGACAGCGGCGGTCGTCGCCGTGTCGGCTTCCGCTTCCTTCGCCTTCTCTTGGGCGGCTAGAACGGCTTCATCCAGGACGCGTGGGTCGGGGCGGAATTTCCAGACACGGTTTCCCGGACGCAGAGCACGCGCCGGTATCACGACGAGCTCCGCATTCGGCCGCAGTTGTAAACGAACGCTGACAAACATCCCACGCAACAAGTTTGACGTTCGATTGGTTTGTTTTTGCTGACCGTCTTCGTCGAAATAGTGAGCCGGGTCATCAACGACGATACGAACGGGAACGGTCCGGGTACTGGGGTCGATCCCAACGCCGTCGTAAGAAACCAGTGTGCCGGACCAGCGATGCGTCGCACCTTCACGCCCCGCGACCGAGTATTCGATGATCGCTTTGGTGTCGGGCAAGTCGTACCCGGTGAGTGTATTTGGGTCGTCGCCAGAAGCTGAGTTGTCAGCAGGCTTTTGATCGATCACCCATTGAAGCTGGTCCATTCGCATGTTGGCGATGACTTCGGACTTGCTCACGTTTTCGATCGTGACAAGAACGTTGCCGCGGCTAACGAAGTTATTCACGTCGGCTTGTTCGCTCACGATCACACCGTCAATCGGTGCGGTGACGTTGCAGCGCGCCAAATTGACTTCGGCGACCTTCAGTTGCGTGGCCGCAAGTTGCTCAGTCGCCTCCAGTTTCGAGCGTCGCCGACGGAGTGTTTCGATTTGGTTTTCGTAGCTGAGCAATTGCTGTGTCGCGGTCAACAAGCTGCTTTTCGCACGATCGAGTTCGCTTTGGCTTCCGAACTGACTCAATCGTTGTTGGCGTTCGACCTCTTGTTGTTGCAAGCGAACTTCTTGGCGGGCAACATCAAGCGTCTTTTGCGTGTTGATGATCTCTTGGTCCACTTCTCCGAGCGCACGATACTCTTGTTCCCGTTGGCGGGTCAGTCGCTCGACATCCAGTTCATAGTCCGTCGAATCGATCTGCATCAGCAAGTCGCCTTTGCGGACCTTTTGACCGGCCTCGCACGTCTCGCTTTTTAAGATGATGCGTCCTGCGACTTCGGCCGAAATCTGTGCTTCTTGATAGGGAACAACCGTGCCATCGATCACCAGTTCCAACTGTTGCCCGGTGGCTTCGAGCGATTCGATCTGTTCGGTCGCTACCATCGGCAGGCTTTCGAGCACAGCGTCCGGCGACGTATTTGGTGGTGGAAGCGGTTTGGCTGTTGCTTCGCCCAACACCTTGAAAACGAATACGCCTCCCAAAATCAGCAAGATTGGGATGGCGATATTGAACAGGACCCATTGGTCGATGCGAACCGGTTTGGTTCGATCGGATTGGTGGGGCGTGTTGATCCCCGGTGTTGTCGGTTCAGACATTGGGGTTGGTGCGTTGTTGTTCGGTTCGGGAGACTCGATCGTGGATCGGTGCCCGGCGTCGGAATCGTTCGTCGCTGGATAGTCCATCCGGTTATCGCTGATGTGCGTCAATAGCTAGAAATTCGTATTCGATGTCGACACATCCCGTGTCGGTCGTTCAAAAGTTCAAGGTAATCGAACCCACCACCGTCTCGGTGATGAGCATCTTTATTCATACAGATTGTTGCCAGTTGTATGGCATCCCAAGTTCGGGATTGCTCGTTAACTTCCCGAGAAACTTTGTTCTGCGATCTGGCGGATATCTTGGCAGGTCAAGCCATTTTCCTCTGCCAAGCGGTAGGCGTCATCGGATTCGACTTTCATGCGTTCGTCACCGTTGGGCAATCGAACAACTTTCGCGGCGATTCGACCAAGTGGTGTTTCGATGGACACGTTCCGTCGCGGCAGGATGTCGCGTTCGGCGATTCGGCGGCGGACTCCGATTGCCGAAGTGTGCCGGAAGATCAGTTCTTCCATCAAGCCTAGTCGATCCGGTTGTGCAATGACCGACAACAAAATGCCACTGCGACCTTTCTTCATCGTGCAAGCGGTTTGGGTGACGTCGAGGGCACCTGCTTGAAGCAACCGTTGTGAACAGTTCGCGATTTGTTCGCCCGTTGCGTCGTCAAGATTGGTTTCCAATACAACCACGTGGTCATGTTGGAGCGACTGGTGAGTTTGCAGCGAGGGTTGTGTTCCGCATTCTCCCACAAGCACCCTCAGAATGTTTGGTTGTCCGTCCAAGTCCATTGTCCCGGCGCCGTAGCCGATCGCCTCGATCGTCATGTCGGGGACGGGGCCGAAGCCAACGCACAACTCCTTCAGGATTGCCGCGCCAGTTGGTGTTGTCAGTTCACGGGCAATCGTGGAACTGGCAATTGGAATTCCTCGCAAAATTTCTGCGGTCGCTGGCGCAGGGACCGAGACCGTTCCGTGGTCGATTGTGATCGTTCCGGTCCCTGTTGGGACGGGCGATGCGAGCGCCGAGCGGATACCAAGCGAGGTGATTGCGATCGAGACGCCGACAATGTCAGCGATTGAGTCAATCGCGCCGACTTCGTGAAAGTGGACCTTCTGAAGGGTCGTCCCGTGAACCTTTGCCTCGGCGACGGCGACGTGGCCGAAGATTCGTTTAGCGAGCGATTTAGCTTCCGCATCGATTTCCCCGGCCCCATCGATCATGTCGTGGATGTGATGGAGGTGCCGGTGGGCCTTTTGGGGTGGGTGCCCGATCGTGATCGATTTGCTGCGGAAACCACATTTCTTCACGTCTTGTGCCGTCAGAGACAGATCGGGAAGTCCCATCGATCGCAGTGACGATTCGATTTGCTCGACCGAAGCCCCCAGGTCGATCAATGCCGCCAAGGTCATGTCGCCGCTAATTCCGCTCAGGCAATCAAAATAGGCCGTTTTGGTCATCGAGCATCCGTTCCAAAAGAGTGCACCGCCAGGTTCTGAAGATGCGGGACAGATTAGAAGCTGTGTCAAAAAGGGGAAGTCCCCCCATGCGACGGAGTATGGGGCAGGTAGGTTCAGGCAAATAAACCGACATTTGCAGTCACTTTGCGCCACAAGACGCGTGTTTGCCGTTGAACCTATTTTTAAGACCGCTATACTCTGCGACCTTCACAATCAGCCAATTGCTGCGATTTTCACCAACGAGGAATGTGGTGAAGGTCGAAATCGATTTCGAAGCGTCCGATTCAATTGCGATGGACGCGATTGACAGGAACCAGGCCCAATGAAAGTTGTCAGCAGCATCGGAGCTCTCAAGTATCGTCACCCCGACTGCCAAGTCGTCAAACGACGTGGTCGCGTCTACGTGATCTGCAAGAGCAACCCTAAATTTAAAGTTCGCCAAGGTGGAGCGAAGGTCAAAAAGACCCGTCGCTAATCCATCGCCAGCGTTCAGCAGAACAAGCAAACCCGGGTGATTGACTGATTCAGTCGTTCACCCGGTTTTTTGCTGCGCTATGCAGTCATCGCCGCGATCGCCTGTTCCAGCATTTTGTCCATGCGGATCCGGCGTTTGCTGAGGGTCGCTTGTTGTCCCAGGAGTGCGATCAGCGTGCTTTGGGCAGCTTGTTCGATTTCGATTCTCGCGTCGCCCTCGGCAATTGAATTCAAGAACGCGATTTGCTGAGCTTCGGTGTTTGCTTTAGGCGTCGACTGAACGTGACTTTCCCAAATCAAGTCACCGTTTCGGCGGTACGCTTTTCCAGCAGCTAAGTCCAGTGTGCCTTCGGTGCAATGGATCGATTCGCCAACTGCGTTCCAGCCTTTGGAGACACGGCGGCATTGGGAAAGCAGCGTAACGTCGCCGAAGTCAAACTCGACCGTTTGGTGATCGAAGACTTCGGTTTGTGCGACCTGCTGTTCGGTTCGTGATTCGGACCAACCGCCTTGGCCTTGTGCGGCGATCGGCGTTCGGCCGAGTGCCCAGTGGACGACATCAAGTCCGGCGACGTGCTGTTCGACCAAGAAATCACCGCCAGCAGCAAGGAAATGATTCCAGTTCTTGAGGCGATAGTCTTCGTCGGATTCGCTCGCTTGGTTCGAGCGTTTTCGCAGAGGGCCCCCGTTGCAGTAGGCTTTGGCAAAAACAGGTTCGCCAATCAGTCCGGCATGCAATTGCCCAATGGTTTCGACGAGTCGCTGGTCGTATCGACGCTGCAAGCCGGCGAAGACCGTTAATCCTTGTCGTTGGGCTTGGGCGGCGAGCGGCGACATCGACAGGACATCCGCAAGGTCACTGCCAAGCGGCTTTTCGAGAAACACGTGCTTTCCGGCACCGATCAACTGGCGAACGACTTGGGCCCGATCGACTGGTGGTGTTGCAACGTAAACCGCTTGGGTGTCGGATTGGAGCAGTTCGTCGAGGCATTCCGGCCCCGATGCACGAACGCAATTCGGGGCGACTGCGGATGCATGACGCCCTTTCAACATACGAAACATCGATTGGGTTTGTGATCCGAAACGGTCAGCTAAACCGGTCACGACAGCGGAAACTTGTGATTGTCCCAGAGCGGCGTCTGCCAATTCCTTCGCCCGACGTCCACAGCCATAGAAACCGATGCGTATTGGCTCAAGCGTTGACGAAGTGTTCGGTGTCTTTGCGGCAGCAGTATCGGGAGCGGAAATCGAGGTTCCGATCGCCCCGCCGGCAATCATCAACCCGCCGTCTTTGATAAAGCTGCGGCGTGCAAAATGAGACGCGTCCTTGTTCGTTGCCATTGGGCCTAAGCACCCTCTCGCATTTTTTGGCGTGCGCGTGTGAGAAGCGGTCCGATCGAGTTTTCTGCGAGCCCCACGACTTGGCTGATTTCGTGGTAGCTCTTGCCTTCCAAGTGATACATGCGGACGACATTCGATTCCTGAGGATCTAGCCTTTCAAGAAGGCGTTCCACTTCCTCGCGGTTTTCGATCCGAGTTGCCAGCGACGCGATCTTTTGATGTCCAGCGTCGACCTCGATCTCCTGATTACCGACCAAATCGAAAAGTCGGCGAGAAATCACACGGCGAGCGATCACGGTCAGGTACGTCGCAAGCGAACTGTTGCGGCGGAATCGACGAAGCACGCCACGGTCGTTTGAAATCAGAACCAAGAAAACTTCTGCGACCAGATCGTCACGCAGCGATTCGTCCAACTTGATGCCCTTCGCTTGGGCGGTGTGGTTGGCGACGTGGATGACCAGACCGAGAAAACGCTCGACAAAGTCCTGCCAGGCGCGCGGAGCTCCATCGATGCATTGTTGAAGCAGTATTCGATCTATCTCTGAAAGACTCACGGTGCCGGTACCAAAGGAGAGGCTCGTCAAAAGCCGGGGTGCTGCGTATCTCTCCGGCGACATCCTTCGCCCAGCAGACTGCTTCTATCCTAGGTACGCGAGGGGCGAATCGCAACCTTTTCGATCGTCATCCGACGGTGATCTGACACCTTGGCACGATCGGGGGGATCCGGTTATTCCGATTAGCGTGTCGGCGAGGGCTAACCCCCAAAAATGAAGCAAGGATTTGGGTGTGACCTATGTTTTTTCATTAGGAAATCCAGCCGCATTGTTCCCTTGTTTGACCCGATGAATCAACCAACCCGACTGCAAAGTACCGGCATGTCCGCTGACGACATGAACCCCGGCGGAGGCAGCCCCACCATCGAACCGTCTGCCTATTCGTCCGCAGCACCGGATATCGCTGCGATGCTCGCAAACCTGCAATTCGCCGCGAATGCCGTGTCGAGCGAGGCGGGCACAGCGCCTGGTGACGACCCGATTTTGATCGCCGAAAATCGTCTGGCGGCAGTCCGACTTGGGGTCGCAACGTCACTGTACTTCGCACTCCGATCAAAGCACTCTGCAACGGCAGCTCACGGTTTGCGAGTGGCGCTATTTTGTAGCAGCTGGGCCGAATCCATGCGGTTGGACTCGGATCAGCGCGACCGAATCGAAGTCGCGGCATTGCTGCACGACATCGGCAAAATTGGCATCCCCGACCGGATCCTGCGGAAGCCAGGAAAATTAACCATCGACGAGCAGCTCGTGATGGACACTTGCCCTGCCTTGGGCTGTCAAATCCTGCAAGGCTGCACCAGCGACGTCGAATTATTGGACATCGTTCGCTACGGAAATGTCTGGTTCGACAGTCGTCGCGACGATGAGGCGCCCCGTGGAGAAGCGTTGCCCTTGGGTGCTCGGATGCTCGCGATCGCGGACGCATTCGACGCGATGACAACTGAACAAGTTTATCGAGCCGCGATGAGCCGTGATGGCGCGTTGACCGAACTCGTCCGCAACAGCGGCACTCAATTTGATCCGACGCTGGTGGCAGACTTTAGCCGTCTCTTGGAACTGAAGCCTGAGATTCTGCAAGGAACGATGGTTCATCGTTGGTTGCAGCAGCTTCGTCCGGAAGTTTCCAGCGAGTATTGGACCGGTTCGACTTCGTTTTCGAGTGAGCCGAAAAAGCGAAACAAAGGCGAGACGGTTCGGCGAGAAACCTTGTTCAATCACCAACTGCACAAATCGCTCAAAGACGGCGTTGCCTACACCGACAACGAAGGCAACATCGAAATCTGGAACGGTGCGATGGAACGCATGACTGGGTTTCCTGCCGAAGCGATGGTTGGCAAACAGCTTTCCGCCTCAGTTTTACGAATGAGAGATGCAGATCGGGATCGCGACGAAGAATCCGTCTGCCCGCTTCAAGAGTGTCTGCAAACTGGCGAGCCTGTTCGCCGTAACATGGTGATCGAGTGTCCCGGCAACGAGCCACTTCCCGTCCATGTCGAGGTTGCCCCGGTCAGCGGGTTGCAACCCGGTTCGATCGGTACCGTTGTCGTGATCCACGACTTGTCCGACCGCAAAAACTTGGAACGGCGGTTGAGTTCCCTGCACATGCAAACACGGCTCGATCCGTTGACGCGTGTCTCCAACCGAGCACACTTTGATGAAACACTCCAGCAGCTCGTTGAGCAGACCGCCAAAGGCGGCGCAACCTTTGCTCTTGTGATCTGTGATATCGATCACTTTAAACGAATCAACGATACCTACGGTCACCCAGCCGGCGACGATGCGCTCAAGGTATTCGCCAATATCTTGCGGGCACATAGCCGCGACGGAGACTTGGTTGCACGTTACGGCGGGGAAGAGTTCCTGTTGTTGGCGGCTTCCTGTGACAACGCGACGGGGGCGAAGCGAGCCGAAGTGATCCGTCAAGCTCTTGAGGAAACCGCTGTCGATTCGCTGGGTGGCGAATGCATCACCGCCAGTTTTGGTGTGACGGAGTTTCAATCTGGCGACAGTCCCGAGACCATCTTGGCTCGCGCAGATCGCGCGCTGCTGAAGGCAAAAGACAATGGGCGAAACCGAGTCGTCCAGCTTGGACTCGGCAAGATGTCTGAATTCCAATCGGAACCGCAGAAGAGCGGCTGGTTTGATTGGTTGACAGGTGCCGACGATAGCACTTCGACGAACGTTGACATCCTGATGCCTGTTCCTGTCGACTTGGCGATCGAAAAACTACGCGGCTTTGTGTCCGATCACCAAGCCGAAATCGTCAACGTTGCTGAAAACCAGCTGTCACTCAAAGTCACATCTCGTCCGGCGCCAGGCGGTCGGCGACGAATGGATCACAAGATCACTTTCCATGTCGTGCTGACGCTTAGCGGTGCACAGCAAGAGAGATGCTGTCTCAGAACGCAAACCAAGCGTGCTTCACAAAAGTGCATATCGAACTGAAGCCTGTACGGAACCGTGATCGTCGACGCCGTGATTTGAAAGACGCCGCAAAAGAATTGATCGCAAGCTTTCGTTGCTACCTCATGGGCGAATTGCTGCCGAGCGAATCCTGATCCAAGCCATCAACAAAAATCGCTGTCATAAGTCAGCGATTTGCGGCTTCAGCGTGCGGCAACCTCAGCGACTAAGTTTTCGTAGCTGTCGATCATCGCATCCCATCCGTAACGCTGCGTGACATTTCGACCTTCGTGACCAAAACGTTCGCGCGTCTCGTCATCCGCGATCATGCGTTGCAGTCCCGCCGCCAAGGCCTCGCTTTGGTCCGGGACCAACAAACCGTTTTGTTCGTGATTGATGATCGCACGGGGCCCGCTTTCGCAATCCACGCTGATACTCGGCACACCGACGGACATCGCTTCCAACAGGACCGACGGGAACCCTTCGTAGCGACTGGACAAACAAAAGATCGACGCTTGTGCGAGTTCGGGGGTTAAGGGCTGAACCCAACCCGGCATTTCGACGCGGTCGATGATGCCAAGCGTCGCGGCAAATTCTCGCAATTCGTCGCGCAGCCGACCGTCGCCATAGATTTTCAAGGTCCAGTCTGGATGCGTTTTTGTAGCGACCGCAAACGCACGGATCAGTCGATCGAAGCCTTTTTCATTTTCAAGTCGCCCAGCACCAACGATACATCGATTCGCTTGTGCCGTTTTGCGATCAGAAACCAAGTCGGGTGCTCGGACCGCCGATGGGATCACGACGACGCGAGGAGCGAACGCTTCCAGGTAGCCAGCGGATGCCTCAGTCAATGCAACAACACAACGAGCTTTCGCATAGCTCTTCCGTCGCATTCGTTCCCAGAAACGCCCCAGCGATTGCGCCGACGGATCACTGCGTTCACAGGCGATCACGGGAGGGCCGTCTGGATGACTGGCAAGCAGTACATCGATATTCGTTCGGTCGCAAAACGAAATCACCACATCGGGTTTGATCCTGTCAATTGCATCGGCGATCGAACGATGCCGTTTTCGTACCTGTCGGATCTTTGCGAACAGCGAACATGCGTTCGAGTCGACATCCAGGCAGTGGCGCTGAACCTGCGCGATTGTCTTGTGGTTCCGATCGCTGTCTGGAGTCAACGTGACGAGCGCCACGTCGTGTCCGCGCAGGGCGAGGTCATTAGTCAGGCCAGCCATCACCCGTTCGGCGCCACCACCGGAGAGCGAGTGGATAAAGCAAGCAATTTTACGAGGCTTCACGAACGAAGAAGGTTCCAAAACTAGATCGGTTCGCTTTCCGTCGGCGTCGGAATTGGTTCGGGCAATAACTCTTCGCCCAATCGGGGATAAGCCGTTGGTGAGGTCGGCGGTTGGGGTTCCGGAGGCACAGTCTCCGTGCCGCGGATGGGTTTCGGCATGGATTGATCTACGGGAGTCGATTCGAGCGGTTCGTAGGCAACCCATTGATTGAGCAGACGGTAGGTCGAATCGAACCCAGCTGTCAGTTGCATCCAACGTAACTCAGGGTTTCTTGATACACCTTCGAACCGATTCACCGTCTCGACGAGTTCTGGAGTGATTCGGCCCACTTCCGCAGCATCAATGATGGGATCAAGACGCAGGTAATCAATCCAAATCTGTCCCTCTTCCCCTCGTGATCCGAGCTTCGATCGCAAGGTCATCGCCGATTGACGAAGGCTATCCAAAGAAGATGCTTCGTTCGGGATCGCGTTCGGTGTCACCGGTTCGATCGGCCCAAGTGGAACTTCTGATGGGACGAGGCTCGGGTTGGTGCCATCATATGGCGGAAGGTCAGTCGAGTAACCGTATTCAGTTGAGTAACGGTAAAACGTATCCGGCGTTCGGTAGTTGGGCGGATACGATGGCGGAACGTGGGTGTATTCGTACCCGTATCGATAGGCCGGTCGGTAGCTGTGATAGCTCGGTGAGTATTGGTACCGCGGCGGCATTGTCGAATCAGGAGCGACGTTCAGTGAGAAAAACGGCGTCTGAACTCGCACGCCGCTTGGCTGCGATGGTAATGGAGGTGACACCGGCAGTTGTCCGAAGTACATCCCGGGGCCAATGTATCCTCGATTAGGTGGTCCGAATCCACGTCGATAACGCTGTGCGTCCGCGTTGGTCGAGCACGCACACAAAATTGCGGCAGCGACTAACAATTTCTTTAGTGACGAAACGTTTGCAAATCCGAATGTAGTTGGCATCAGGGCACCTAACGGTTTGATTGACTGGCCATCCGCGACATGGCCAAAGGCAATTGTAGCGTAAGCCGCCAAAAATCCAGGTGAACGCGAAAAGCTACGCGAATCGAGGCACTGTGGAATTGTCGTCTCGCCCCAACGTTTAAGGCATAAAATCGTTGCATTCCGATCGGGAATTGGCTGATCAAAATTCGCCCGTGTGACGGTCGTAAATTGGCATCGGGAAGTCTGGTTCGACCGTTCGATCCTCTCGGAATGCCGCTTCCAGTCGCTGGACAACGTCTGGGTTTTGCGTCGCCACATTGTCGGATTCCGTTGGGTCGGTTTCCAGATCGTACAGTTCCCAATCACCGGGCTGTTTGCGCAGCAGGTCCTTGCGAATCGCTTTCCACTTGCCTTCACGGATGGCGACGATCCCACCGTAGCCGTTGAAGTTCCAAATCAATGGCTTTGCCCGTTCCATCGGCTGACCTTCGAGCAAGCTGACCAAACTGATCCCATCCAAAAGCTGGGTGTTCGGTAGCGGGGTCGACGCGATCTCGGCGAGCGTTGGGAACCAGTCGGGAAAGTAGCTGGGTAAATTGTTGGTCGTGCCAGGATGCACATATCCGGGCCAACGGACGATACATGGCACCCGAATGCCGCCTTCATCAGCACTGCCTTTGAAACCTTTTAGTCCGCCGTTGGAGTTGAAGAACGTGCACGCCGCGCCACCAATGTGGAACTTTGGGTTTCGCCCTCCGTGGGTTGGGCCATTGTCGGAAGTGAAGATCACGATCGTGTTGTCAACCAGATTGTGCCTCTCCAAGCGGTCGAGCACTTCACCAACGTGCTCGTCCAGATCAGAGATCATCGCGGCGTAGGCGGCGCGTGGTCTGGGGTGTGGCAGGTAACCATTGTCACCTCGATAAACGCCGTTGTCCGCATCCCATTCCTCGGGGTAGCGATCGATCCATTCTTGCGGCGGTTGCATCGAGACGTGCGGCTCGACGAAAGGCAGATACAGAAAAAACGGCTTGGCTTTGTTTTGGTCAAGAAACTTGAGGGCCTCGCGAAGGATCAAGTCGGGGGCATAGTTTGCCGAGCGGTAGTCATCCGCAACAACGTCGCCTTCTGGTTTGGTGTCGTGGCCAGGAATCGCATACTTGTTGATGCGGACTTCGCGTTCATCGCTATCAAGAAACATCGGGTAATAGCTGTGCGCGTTTCGTTGGCAGTTGTAACCATAAAAACGGTCAAAGCCTTGTTTGATTGGTGAACCGCTGGTGTTCGATGGCCCAAGCCCCCATTTCCCAAAAGCGCCGGTCGCATAGCCGGCTTGCTGCAAGACTTCGGCAATCGTCACGACCTCTGCGGTGATCGGGAATTGTCCTGGAAAGATTCTGCCGTTGCCCGAATCTCGGTTGCTGCGGATCTCGGCGTGGCCAAGGTGCTGGCCTGTCATCAATGTGCAACGAGCCGGAGCGCACACGGGCGCGCCCGTGTAGTGATGAAGGAATCGCACGCCTTCGCCGGCCAAGCGATCGAGATTCGGCGTTTTAATTTTCTCTTGGCCGTAACACCCCAGTTCTCCGTAGCCCAAGTCGTCCGCCAAAATAAACACGATGTTCGGTGTTGCGGCATGCAGCTGAGTTCCTGCACATTGCAAAAGCAACAGACAGGCGACGATCGCGGTCAGGCTCGGAACGTGGAGTCGTAATCGTAGGGAGACGTTTCGCATGAAGTGGTCCTAGGGATCAAGCTGCTCAATCGAGTTCGCTGCAGTGTCCGCGTTTGCGATGGAGCTGTCAAATTTTTCACATGCGAAGACAACTCTGCGATCGGACACATCACCCGTCCACTGGTTTCGTGGGTGGTGCAATGCCGCTCTGAAGTGATCTTGGGAGTGGTTCATGGGCAACGCTTTGCGTCATCGTGAAGCGAATCGGAAACTGATTCGAAAAAGTCTGTAGCCCCTTGACGAACCAAAGGAATCTGACGAACGTATGCTCTCTCAACGTCCTTGGTCGGACCACTCTTAAAACTTGCCCTTCCGCCCCCGAATCAAATGATTTCGTTCGGCCGACCAATTATTGTCAGCTTGCTCTGTGGCTTGGCCATTTTCGGCCATGTCCCAGCTTGGCTGCACGTTGGCGGGTGCGAACATGAAGGGCATAGTCACGTCAGCAGTCGTACTGCTTCGATCGAACTCGACGCATGCCAACACCACTGTTGTCATCATGCCAGCGAGCAAACGTCTCACGACGGCGATCAGCAATCAACCGATACGAACACCGCGAATTCCGGTGATGGTCATGACTCTGATTCATGTCCGATCTGCCAATCCTTGGTCGCTCCCAATGGTGTGATCTGGCGGTTGGATCTGCCCGAATTTCAGCAACTGCAAACAGAGCTCGCACAGACTCTGAATGCGACTTCTCCGCAATCGACCGACGCTTCGGTCCATCGACTTCGCGGACCACCCGCGAGCCATCTGTAGTTCGTATCCGCCTGTGTGAATTGGTGTCGCGATTGATCGTGGCGCATCAATGCTCACTGTGCATCGCACTGGACTAACCAAGCCAACGTGTCCTGCCGTTTCGGTGGAGTTGGTCAACGGTCCGACCAAACCTGATTGACTTCAGCGTTGCGGCGGGATGCGTCTTTTTACATCTGCGAAAGCTCCTGTCTGGTTCTGCGCGTACTCGTGATGCAAGCGTCAGTCCTGGGATGTGAGCGTTCGCACTGAACGAAACTTTCGAGAACAAGACACCGGATGGTAGCGGGCCAAGTATTGGTCAACTTGCCTTCGATGCGATCGTGACGGTTCTCGACCGCACGCAGTTTTGCTGGCCGCTGCTGCGCGCGGACTTGGTCAGGCGGCTATCCCTTTTTAACACCCGTTTTTCTACAAGAGAGAAACAATCATGCGTAAGTTGCTTCGTAACAAGAAAGGTCAAGGTCTGGTCGAGTATGGCATTCTGGTTGGCGGTATCGCTTTGGTCGCTTTGGCTGCCACCGCGATCCTCGGTCACAAAACGACCGACCTGATCGCCACGGTTGCCGGTGCTCTTCCTGGTGCTCACAGCGACGACACCGGCCCAATCGTTAGCGGCAAATTGGTCGCCACGACCACCAATGCGGCGGGCGCGCTGATCCTTGATGCAACTTCCCCAGGATCGATTGAAGGCAACCTGGGAATCGAAAACATCAGCAGCCTCGTTGTTGAAGCAGAGTAAGTCTGACGAGACGCCAATCGGCGTCACACAGACGTACCTTTAACGCATTGCCTGCCTTCGTGATTGACGTTGGCGGGCAATGCATTTTAGGAGACAGAGCTTGTCACCTTGGATCGATCTACTCCCGGTTGTGATGTCGGTCATCGCGTCGATCGTTGATCTACGTCGTCGCGAGATCCCAGACACGATTTGGATCGTCATCCTTGTGATGGTCCCAATCCGAATCTGGTTTCTGTGGCCTGCGGTTTCACCGTGGCACCTCGTGATCGGTGCGATCGCCGCACTGTTGCTTGGTTGTTTGGTAGGCCGTGGCGATCGATTCGGTGGTGGCGACGTCAAATTGTTCGCGGCATTGGGAGCATGGTTTGGAATTGCTGCCGTTGTGCCGCTGGCGCTGTGGGCAGCAGTCGCAGGGTTGCCGCTGGCAATCATTGCCGCCTGGCGTGGACAGACGGATTTTGCGTATGGGCCGGCCATCGCCATCGGCGTCCTAACGCATTGGCTCTCGCCGAATTTGCTAGGGCAACTGGGAGGTTGGGCCTAGCAGCAAGTTGAGTTTCAGTGTCACCGTTGACGTTGCGAAACGAGCGTACACAGTGTCGCATTAAACGCCGCGAAAGCAGCGTGCACATTGTCGCCTTTCGCTCCGCGAAAGAAGCGTTCCCAGCACTGCTTCCGCAGAGCAAATGGCGACATTGATTTTATAGGAAGGAGATCGTTGCAAAGGAGTGCGCCGAGATTCATGGATTCAATCCACTGCCGTTTACATGCAAAGCACTTCGGTGCTGATGCAATTGCGGTGGTCAAACCACAACCGTTTTTATCATGGCTCGTTCACGTCGCAACGCTTACCGAAGCTCTTTGTTGCCCACGCTGTTCATCGGCGGGACCGCGATCGGCATGCTTGGGTTAGCCGGATTGTTCGTCGCTTGGTCGATGGGCATGTTCGAGAGCAAACGCGAACTGGAAATTGA
The DNA here is from genome assembly GCF_002251265.1 of Rhodopirellula sp. MGV. Lineage (NCBI taxonomy): Bacteria > Pseudomonadati > Planctomycetota > Planctomycetia > Pirellulales > Pirellulaceae > Rhodopirellula > Rhodopirellula sp. MGV. The sequence continues at coordinate 118,365 of NZ_NPDI01000053.1, forward strand.
CCGTACGGGGCAGTTGGCTTTTCCTGCGTTGGCGCAGCCGGTCCCAGCTTTCGAAGCGATCAGTCGGGAGCATTTGATCAATCCGCGTACCGGCCAACTGAACGTCGTTTGGCTTCCAGAAAAAACGGCAGAGGTGGCTTCTCGAAATCTCGGCGACATCGTCGGGCGAGTCCTCGGCCGCGACAAAGGTGCGGGGATGGTGCTGACCGAACATGATTTTCTGCCGAAAGGAACCAGTCCTGGCATTTCCGCCGGCGTTCCGCCTGGCAAGTTTGCGGTCACGATTGCTGCCAAGGAAATTCCTGGGCTGGAGCAGCTACGCCATGGCGACCGTTTCGATTTGATGATCGCACTGAAACCCAGTGATGTCGAAAAACACGAGTTGATCGGGAACTCCGAACCGGCCGCTGTCTTTGGTGGAATCAAGCCACCTTCCCTTCGCGTTGGGATGCTCTCGCGCCAGCATGGTGTCAAACGTTTGGTTGCCGGCGGTCAACTGATCACGTTGCTGCAAGGCAAACAACAATCGACTAAAGGCAGCAGTGGATTAACGGTGAAACCGTCCAGTCGCCAAGCCACCGCCTTGACCACAACGTATGCGGAGATCGCGATCGACGAAGAAGAAGTGGGGCCGCTCACCGAAGCGATATCGTTGCACACCCCAATGACCTGCGTTGTTCGCAGTGGCCGTCCCGATTCAGAAATTGAAGCGTCTTTCTCGCGAGAAGGCTTGGTCGCGGTGATCACCACTGCGACTGACGTCGATGCCTATAGCGAGCTGACCGACGAGACGCTAATCGACAACGCGACGGGGCAACTTCATTACTACTATTTTCCGCCCGATCGCGTGCCGGAGCATTGGTTGACGGACCCAACGGCCGTCTATGGCCGAGTCGTTTCCAGGTCGCTTCGGAGGGGTTCGCCGATCACCGAATCGGATTTGCTGCCAGTAGGAACCAAACAAGGCATCTCAGCAGGTGTGCCCGAGGGGATGGTCGCGATGGCAATCAAAACCAATCAGCTTTCTGGCTTCGACGACTTGATGCAAGGAGACCGCTTTGCGATCCATGCCAATATTCCGGATGTTGCTGTGCGGCCGATGGACAGTTCCTGGATTACCTTGCAAGGTGGTTCATTGGCTCCCGAAACCGAACGCTTCGAGCGAATGCTCAGTTCGGGGATTCGCGAAGTCGTACCAGAAGCGGTCTTGCTTCGTCGCAGTACCGATGACATGGCAACCATCGCGGTGCCCGACGATCGAATCGCAGAAGTCGCCCAATTGATCCGTGATGACGCGGAAATGTTCGTGGTCGCGCGAAGTGCGACAGAAAAAGACAAGCTGCCGTCGCAGTTGCGGAAATCGAAACTGAAGTCCGTATCACCCGATGACTTTGTGGAAATCGGATATCAAACCGACAAGCCAGAACCAGCTCGAACGCCGTTCGCAACTGTTGCGAACACCGTTGGCGAATCCGCCGAGACATTGGTTTCGCAAATCGAAGCCGCGACCGACGAAAAGCCTGTTGAAGTCCCGGTTTTGACACGCAGCGTGAAGGCGTTCGAGCCGCTATCGATCGATGACTTCGTCGACCCAGCAACCGGGCAAATTCGCTATGTCTATTTCCCGATCGGAAAGATGCGTGACGATTGGCAAACGGACGTGAGCCAGTTGATCGATCGCGTTGCCCTGCGTGATCTCAAGGCGGGACGGACTGTGTCAATGAATGATCTTGCTCCCCCAGGCACACCCGCTGGCCCTTCCGCTGGCGTGCCTGCAGGCATGGAAGGGATCCTGGTCGATTCGAATCAAATCGTTGACCTTGATCTGCTCCGTCCCGGTTCGACCTTCGACATCGTTTCCGGCCGAGTGTTGGAAGCGGCACAACTTGGCGATCAGGTTCGCAGAACGCTCTCGTCATCCGATGCGATCGCAGAAGCGGATAAGCTGCCCGGTTTCGGAGCACCTTTGTCGCAAAGTATCGTGACCGGGGCGATTTTGTTGTCAGAGTTTGGAGCTTCCGATCGCACACGTCAGGATGTGCTGACCCGACGCACGACGACTCGAACCACAACGGCCGGTGGAATCGAAGAAGTGCAAACAGCGGAAGAACCCGATGTGCGGACGACGACACAGACGGTCCAGCGTTTCGCCATCGCGGTTCCTGAACGGATCGCCAGAAACTTGATTAGTTTCATCAACCGTGGCGTTCCCCTTCGCGTCGTCCTCAGTTCCGTACAACCGGACGCTGATCAGGCCGGCGTTGACAAAGCATCTTCCCGTGGGAATGGCGACATGCCAGACGACGATTTGGTGCGGACGTTCGTGCGTGAACATTTCATCGGCAGCGAAAAGCCTGTCACCGAAGTCTTCGTCAGCGATCGTGTCTATTCGATGCCCGCCGAGTCTCCTTCAGCGATGCGAGCGGTGCCGCGTGATTGAGTCATTGAGTGCAATCAAACTGCTCGTATTCGCACGAAACGAAGCGACCGGTCAAGGAATCGCTGACGCTTGCCGCGGGGCCGATGAGGTCGCGCCGCAATGTTTTGTCACAACGGACTTGACCCGTGCGGTGGACATTTCGCGAGACCGTGAGCCCCAAGCCGCTTTGATCGAATTGACCGGCGACGTTGAAACCGATCGCCAGTCGATTCGCGAGCTGCGTGCCGTCACCCCAGAGACGGTGTTGGTCGGCGTTCATGCTGGCGAAGGCGATCCCGGCGGTGTGTCGTTAGCGATGATCGTACAGCTTGTGCGAGAAGGCGTCGCCGATTTTTTGCGGCTGCCGATTCCGCAACGGGAACTTCGCCAGCTGTTTGATCGCCTGCGTCCGCGCGGTCAATCCACCCGGCGTCAACTCGGACGCTGCATCGCTTTTATGAGCAACAAAGGTGGCGTGGGGAAATCCACCTTAGCGGTCAATACAGCCGTGTCACTTGCGTCACGGTACCCCAACGAAGTGCTGCTAATCGACGCATCGCTGCAAATGGGGGTCTGCGCGGCGATGTTGAACTTGGAGCCCAAAACGACATTGCTCGATGCTTTCCAGCAACGACAACGACTGGACGAAACGCTGATCCGCCAGTTGTCGATTCCACATGAATCGGGACTGCTGCTGCTCGCCGCACCCATGGATCCCGTTGCGGCCGCTGACATTGACGACCAGTCGATGACGCGATTGCTGAATCTTTCACGCCGTACGTTTCGCTACGTCGTGGTCGACACATTTCCGTTGTTCGATCAAATCGTGATGACGGTGTTGGACATCGTCAGTCGAGCGTACGTGGTGCTGGACAATGTTGTGCCAACGGTGCTCAGCGCGGTTCAGCTACTCAAGCTGCTCGATGATCTGCAGTACCCACACGAACGCATCGGTATCGTCGTCAACCGGTTCCAGCGAATCACTGGCAATCCGTCGATCGAGGATATCGGCCGCGCACTTCGGTTGCCCGTTGATTCTGTGATCCCATACAGTCGTCGGGCGATTGTCGCAGCCAATTCTGGCCGGCCGTTCTCGTCAGACTTTGTCAGGTTTTCGAAACTGCACCGAGCGATGGCGGACCTTGTGGCCTCGGTCGATCAGGTCTCTCTCGAATCGCCTGCCGTCGAAACGAGTGGTGCAGACAATGAGTGAGTTAAACCCATCGAACACCGAAGACACATCGTCTTTAAGCGACGCCGGGGCCTCACGCGACGCTGTGGCTTCACGCGACGCTGGTGAAGTACGTTCGAAGCTGGGACGAAAGCGGTTTGATGTGCCTCGCGATCGTGTCCCGGTCAAAGAGACCGGCGAGAACGCGTTCAGTTTGTCGCCTCGCGAATCGTCACGTCCTTCAGTCAGCGATTACCTGTCGGTCAAAACGTCTCTTCATTCGCGATTGTTGGATCTGCTCAACCAGCCCCAGTTCCTGGTCGCTTCGGACGAACTCCTCGAACAAACGGTCGAGGACTTTGTTGCCGATGTCCTTGAAAACGAGGACTTGCCGCTCAACGAAACGGAACGTCGGCAGCTCGCTGAAGACTTGATGGAGGAGACGCTCGGCGTGGGGCCGCTCGCGCCGCTTCTGGGTGATCCGGCGGTGACTGACGTTTTGGTCAACCGATACGATCAGGTCTATGTCGAACGTTTCGGTCGCCTGGAAGTCACCGACGTCCAATTTCGAAATGCCGAACACCTCACGCGGATCATCCAGCGGATCGCCGCTCGTGTTGGCCGACGGATCGACGAAAGTTCCCCGATGGTCGACGCGCGATTGACCGACGGTAGCCGTGTCAACGCGACGCTGCCTCCTGTGACCATCGACGGGCCAACGCTATCGATCCGTCGATTCGGAAAACGTCGTCTCAGGCGTGAAGATCTGCAGCGATTGGGAATGTTCTCCGATCCGGTCCGACAGTTTATGCAGTGGATGGTGATCGCCCGCAGCAACATCATCGTGTCTGGCGGAACGGGCGCGGGGAAGTCGACTTTTCTGGGCGCTGTGTGCGAAGCGATCCCGGATCACGAGCGGATTGTTACGATCGAAGACGCGGCGGAGTTGCTGCTCGATCAAGTGCATGTGGTGCGGATGGAGACTCGGCCAAGAAACCTCGAAGGCACCGGCCAAATCACCGCGCGAGACTTGCTGGTCAACTCGCTGCGGATGCGGCCCGACCGAATCATCGTCGGCGAAGTTCGCTCTGGTGAAGCACTCGATATGCTGCAAGCGATGAATACCGGTCATGACGGGTCGCTGACCACCGTTCACGCTAACAGTCCACGGGACGCCGTTTCGCGGTTGGAAACGATGGTGCTGATGGCGGGTGTCGAACTGCCACAACGTGCGATTCGTGAACAGATCGCTTCGGCAGTTGACTTTATCATTTCCGTCCGTCGATACGATGACGGTGTGCGGCGTGTCGAATCCATCGCCGAAATCACCGGGATGGAAGAGTCGATGCCACAGATGCAAGAAATCTTTGTATTCCGTCAAACGGGGCGACAGGAACGGCGAATCGTCGGTGAGTTTGTGGCGACCGGAATCGTGCCTCGGCGGGTTCACCAATTGCGCGAACGCGGTTTTGACATTCCGCTCGAGATGTTCCGCAGCGGAACGAACGCCTCTGATGCGGCAGGGGCGTAGGTCATGGCGGGTGTGTTATTCGCAGTGTTCGGGCTGATCTTGGTCGGCGGATTGGCTGGCATCATCGTCGCGCTCTATCGAAGCCAATCGGCCGCGGCATCAAGGGCTCGTCTACAGCTCGGTTCCGAACAGATTCACCAACGTGACGACGAACTTGATCGCCGGTCGCCGATCAGAACGCGTCGCAGTCCGGTGCTGCGCCGCTATGCGTGGATCGGATTGATCGTTGCCGCGGTTGTTTCCGCCGTATTGCGTTTGACCTTGGGCATTCCTTGGCCCTACCTAGCCGCCATCTACGTCATGACATTCCTATGCTGTTGGCAACTTGATGGAATCTGGTTGCAGTACCGGATGGACCAATTGCAGCAGCAGCTTGCCGACACGATTGACATGATGGTCGCCGGCGTCAAGTCAGGCAGCAGTTTGCAAGCGGCATTGGAATCAGCCGTTGCCGACGCGGCCAAGCCATGGCGTGTCGAAGCCGAGCAACTCGTCAGCGCGATCCGCTATGGGCAAGACCCTGTCGAAGCGGTGATGGACTTGTCCGATCGATTGCCGCTGGAAAGTCTCACGCTGTTCTGCCAAACGTTGGCGGTCAATTGGCGTGTTGGAGGCAAGCTTTCGATCACGCTTGCCAATGTCGGGCGGACCATTCGCGACCGAATCGAGCTGTCGCGTCGTATGAATGCGATGACGACGCAGGCTCGGATGTCGGTCGTCAGTGTGATTGTGGTGACATACTTCATCGGCGCGCTGATTTGGCGAAACGATCCCGAACGGATGAGCGGTTTTTTAACCAGCCTTATCGGCCAGATCATGGTCTCGGTTGGGATGGTGATGCAGGCTGTCGGCATGATGTGGATCTCTTGGATGAGTAAGCCGAAGTTCTGATGGTCACCAAGTTTCTGCCACTTGTGCTTGCCGCCATCCCGCTGATCGCCGGAACCTTCATGCTGCGCTGGATGTGGGCATGGATGGTCAGCAACCAGCGACTTGCGACTGCCGTCGAGTTGCCAGAATCGGATGAGGTGTCCCGTACGAAGTCACGTGGCTGGATCGGACAATGGCTGTTCCGTGCCGGCTTTCGCAGCCCCAACGCAACGGTGTTGTTTCTTGCCGCCAATGCCGCCGCGCTGTTGTTCGGATTGCTCGTCGCGTTTTTGCTTTATCAATCCGCCGTGATCACACTCGGCGGCACGGTGCTGCGAGCGATTCCGGGTTCGGTCGGCGAAGTGTTTCTGCCGTTGCTTTGGATCAGTCCCGTGATGGCCGTCGCAGTCGTTGTCGCGATGCCAGCCATCGTGGTCCGCGGCCGTCGACGCAAACGAGTTCGCATGATCGAGCAAGATCTGCCCTTGTCGCTGGACCTGTTGGCAACACTGGCAGAAGCTGGGCTTAGTTTCGATGCGGCACTGGAACGCGTGCTAGAGACGCAGCGGAATGATCGTCCGTTGGCGGAGGAGTTTCGGTATTTTTTGAGAGACATCTTAACCGGGCGAGGTCGGATCGATTCGTTGCGGCGGCTGAAAGACAACGTCAGCGTTCCCTGGTTTTCGATCTTTGTGTCGGCACTGATCCATGCCGAACAGATCGGCGCGTCGCTCGCCACAACACTGCGCGCTCAAGCGGATGATTTGCGCAGCCGCCGACGGGAACGGGCACTCGCACAAGCGATGGCGGTGCCCGTGAAATTGCTGTTCCCGTTGATCATCTGTTTTTTGCCCGGAATCATGATCGCGTCACTGGGGCCGATCATCCATCAAATTGTTCAGATGCTCGATCAAGTCATCGGCAACGGATTCGGAGCCTCATCGTGAGCGCTGAAGAGCACGCTGAACGAATTCGCTGGATGACGGCGCGGGGCGAACACGTTCTTGCCGATCAGCTTGTTGTTGCGGATACCTATTGGAAACGGTTGTGCGGATTGCAATTCCGCAGCGGAATGGCTGATGGCGAGGCGCTGTGGCTAAAAGATTGCGTTTCCATTCATACCGCTTGGATGCGATTCGCAATCGATGTGTTCTTTCTGGATGAATCGCTGCGTGTGGTTGACATTCGACGCGGAGTCCAGCCCTGGCGCATTGCTAGGACGAAGTCGAAATCGGCAAGGCATGTCATCGAGGCAAAGTCGTTAAGCAATTCAACGATGATCACCGAAGGCCTCGAGACCGTCATCAAACCGATTTCGTAAACGCATGCCATGTGCATCTGCAGCATGGTCAAAAGTATCAACCGCCAACCAATTCACCAATGTCGCCTTTCGCTCCGTGAAAGTAGCGTTCGCCCCGCCAACAACAAACAACGTTGAAATCACTTAAGCGAAACCGACAGACATCCAAAGCCGTTGTCTGAATAACAGATGCATCAAACCCAAGACCAACATTCCGTAGTGCATCGAAAGACACATCGACTTCGGATGATCAATGCAATCATCGGTCTACTCGGTGTGGTAGGCATTGTCTATGCATCGAGTTTTGATGGCACGTATGTGCTCGATGATGACCTGATATTGGAGCAACGTTACGTTCACCCGTACTCGTCTTGGGGCCATTTTCTGCGAGATTCACGCCAGTTGGTCGATCTCTCTTTCTGGGCGAACTATCACTTCAACGGCTTCGATCCCTGGGGATACCACCTCGTCAATTTGCTTGTGCATTTGGCAAGCGTGTTGTGCGTCTTCTCGATTGGGCTGTGGGCAACTGAGCTTTGGGCAACCCACGAATTTGCGAAGCCTGTCGAAAGCAATCTTGAGGATAAAGGAAACCACCAAACTTCAATCTGGCCCGCCTGGTGGATAGCGGTTCTCTGGGGTGTCCATCCACTGACCACCGAGTCGGTGACCTACATCATTCAGCGCTACGAATCGGTCGCGGTGCTCTTCATGCTGCTGACCCTACGGTGCTGGTGTGGTTTGCTTGATGGAAAGCGTTCTGCAGCGATCGGTGTAATTTTCTTCGCATGGTGTGCGATCCTTTCAAAGCAAATTTCGATCTCGTTGCCGTTTTTGATTTTCGTCTGGGATTTGTTCTTCAGCCGTTTACGAGGCGGGGCAGCGATTGGCAACTTTTCGAAACATCGATTGAAGGCGTTACGAACCATCGCTTGGGGCGGGATCCTCTCCGCGTGGAGCTACCTTGTCCTGTGTTTGTCAGGATACCTCTTCGCAATGGTTCCGACTGTTGGAAGCGAATATGCGGCTCGATCAATTCACCACGAATTGTCGCCGCTGCAATACCTACAAACTCAGTCGGTCGTCATCCTGCACTACATGAAACTGGTGCTGTATCCAAGAGATCTGCGATTGGATTATGGGTGGATGCCGGAGCATGACCCGTTGCGATACATCCCCGCAATGTGTTTACTCGCCTCGCTTGCGTTGTTAGGGATTTGGCTGTTTTATCATCGCAAATGTGCCGGCATATTGATTGTCATGGTCTACCTGACGTTGGCCCCACGATCCAGTTTTGCGCCCAGTCCTGACATGGTGTTCGAGCACCGGATGTACTTTCCTCTGGTGTTTCTCGTCGCGCTGCTGGTCGTCGGCGGAGTCGCCCTGCGCAGAACGATGGTTTCGATGCGTCAAGTAATTCGGCTGATTGGGGTTGGCCTGCTGTTGATGTGGGGGATGCGCACGCACCAGCGAAACCTTGACTACCAATCAACGGTTCGGTTTTGGCAGTCAAACTTTGATCTCGAACCGAACAACCCGCGGGTCGCACACAATCTCGGCATGGCATACGCATCGCTCGGCGATTGGAAAACCGCTCGTGTCTATGCAGAAACCGCAGTGAGCCAGAACGACAAGTATGCGGGCTATTACATCGGGCTCGGCGACACGCAGCGTGAAACCGGTGATCCTGTTGCCGCGATCAAAAGTTTCAGTCGGGCAATCGAGCTAGAACCAGAAAGCGGTGAAGCGTCGCGGCTACGTTTGGGAACGTCTCGGAAAGACTGACTTTGCCGAGCAAGACTATCGACTTGCGGTGCAGCTGGACGACGCTGACGCGATGTTCAATCTTGCACTTTTGCTCGAGCGTCAGCAGCAGTATGCCGAAGCCGCCGGATTCTGCGAGAAATTGATCGCGAAGGGGCAGCATGTCAGCCGCGCGGAAGCACTACGCAACAAACTTGAACGCCAGCTGGTGGGAGGCAGTTCACCAGACGAGTAGGGCTCTTAAGCTGAATGCGTGTGATCACGCGTTCTCATCGGAGCTCTATGAGGGGCAGCCGCCAGTTTTTTGCGGTTTAGAGTCAAGTCTTGCCCGATGTACCCGGCAACTCATGAATCAGATTAAAGCGGCAATCCGGGTCTTGCCGATTAAACCGATGCTAACACCCGTCATGCGGATTGGTCACCACAGTGCCGGACTCTCCTTCAACTGCCAATGAGAAACGCATGCCATGTTCCCGATGCCACCCCATGCAAACCGAACGATAAAGATCGTGTCGGTGTGCCTGCTGTGGCTCTCCGCCAATTCCAGTCAGGCCCAAAACCTCTTTCGTGACCCCGATCTCGGCGTGGCGAATACAAAGGAATCCAGATTCCTTGTCGAACGTGTTGATCCCGCACAAACCTTGGACGTTGTCCAAGGCCGACCGACGGTGCTTCGGTTTCGGGTCCCTCCGTTTCGTGATCAGGTTGGTGATGCAAAGATCGCCGAAATCGCGAGTTTGTCCGAAAGCGAAATTAGCGTCACGGGCATGAAAGTCGGTTCGACAACGGTCAACTTTTGGTTCAAGGATCCGCAGACCGGTCAGCAAGAGGTGCTCAGTTATCTCGTGCGAGTGACTGACGATCCGGAGCAGTCTCGGCAGTTTCAAAATTTGCTCGAAAACTTGGAACGCGATGTCAACCGTGGCTTCCCCAACAGCGTCGTTGATCTGAGCAATGTCGGTAAGCAAGTCGTCGTCCGCGGCAAAGCTTGTGACATCGAAGAGGCGACGAATATCCTGCGGATCATTTCCAAGAGTCTGCCCGACGCAGGGCAGGCAGAAGACGCGGAACTGAAAAATGCGGCCGATCCCAACCTTGCACCGGTCGGATCGCCTCCCAATACGACTGCCGAATCGATCTCCGGATTCTCGATTGATGAAGTTGTCGAAGCGGGGGGCGTGAACAACATCTTCAACGGCCAGAACGTTGCGGGGGCCAACGCGGTTTCGATCAACAATCGAATCGTTAACATGCTGGAGATCGCCGGCATCCATCAAGTGATGTTAAAGGTGACGCTCGCCGAAGTGGTCCGAGACTCGGGACGCAGCTTGCTGTCGTCGGCACAGTTTGGTGTGGACCGATCCGATTCGTTGAGCAACCAGTTGTTCGATGGAGATGGAGTCTTTTACAACCAAGACCTGGGGATCGGGGAGCTCACCTTCCAAACCGATCAGTTCTTCTTGAAGCTCGATGCACTCAAGCGACTTGGGTTGGCACGGTCATTGTCCGAACCCAACCTGACCACTTTGTCCGGAAAGCCGGCAACGTTCTTGGTGGGCGGGCAGTTTCCAGTGACGACCGTTTCGGCAAACCAAGTGGCTGTTACCGAATCGGTAACTTTCATTCCCTTTGGCGTGCAGCTCGCTGTCGTGCCAACGGTGACCGACGGTGATCGAATTCGTTTGCAACTGATGGCTGCTGTGTCCGAAACAATCAATTCGAACAACAACGGAACTGGCACGGGCAGCGGAACAGGAACAGGCACCAATGCAGCGACGGGGGTCCCAAGTCTGTCGACGCGTCGATTTAATTCGACGGTTGAACTGCGTGACGGCGAATCATTAGCACTCGCCGGCTTGATCCGCAATTCGGTTTCGGCGGAATCATCGAGAGTGCCTTTTCTTGGCGACATTCCTGTTGTCGGCAGCTTGCTGTTCGGCGATCGCAGCGTCAACTACTCCGAACAAGAGCTTTTGGTTGTCGTGACACCGCACCTCGTATCGCCGCTACCAGCGGGGGCTTCGTTGCCCGTACCTGGCAGCGACACGTTCGAACCGGACGACTTGGAGTTCTTTTTGCACGGTTCGATCGAAGGAAGAATCGCAGACGACTATCGGACTCCCGTTCGGAGCAACATCCATCGAATGGAAGCCTTTCGCCGCTGCGAGCAAAAATACATTATCGGAATGCCGGGACACAGCAGCGGTCGACCGTTACCGGAACTGAGTTTACCAACCCAGACGACTGCGGAATTCATCAACGGTGAGGTGGTGCGATGAGCAAGATGACTTCACCGATTGACGCGACTCAAACACAATCCGTGCGTAGACGTGCTTTCCGGCAATACTCCAAGGCATTTTCGACTTTCGGGACGTCCGTTGCCGCAGTCACCCTGTTGTCGCTGATCGGATGCGCAAGCGATCGATTCTGCGGATCCTGTCCGGATGAATGCCCCGAGGCCTGCACGACGGATTGTCTTCCCAAGACGGTCGGGCAATCGATGCCTGTGGCGATGGTCGCGGACTGGCAAAAGTGCGTGGAAGCGATTCCAAATGACGCCGTCCCCGCACCACCGGGAACGTATCTCGAAGCATGGCGCGCCGCACAAGTGACTCGGGCACAGCAGCAAAAATGGGTGATCACTCGCAATGAATGGTTTGATCGTGGCGATCAGCTTTCACCCGATGGTCTCAAACACATCGCTCGACTTTCGGATGCGTTGAAGCTATCACCGAACTGGGTCGTGATTGAGAACGAGCCGATGCTGTTGGCGAGCGACGAAGAGTACGCCGACGCGACGAAGCGAATTGAAGAACTGCATAATCGACGACGGGTCGTCGTGGTCGAACACTTGGCTGGCCTGGGGATTCCCGATGCTGACCAGTGGGTCGTGTTTGCCGATGATCGTAGTGTCGGAGTGCGTGGCGTCGAAGCTCCCACTGTGTTCAACCGAATGTTCCAGGGAAGCGGGCGGCGAAGCCGTGGCGGAATGGGACGCGGCGGTTTTGGCAGCGGCAATTCCGGTGCTGGTTTTGGAGGTGGCGGAGGCTTTGGTGGTGGATACGGAGGAGGGATGGGCGGTGGCGGAATGTTCTAAACCTTCGATCTCTCACGTCGTTGTCGCACTGGCGGGACTCCTTTGCAGTGTCGGCTGTGGGATGGTCCCCAAGTCACTGCCGACGGTTTCAAATCGTTTCACAGCATCGACGCAAGCGACCGATCTGCCCTCGCAGCAACCGTTGGCTGATCCTACGGGCAAGTCAGCTGAAATCGCTTTGCAAACGGCGCTGTTGGCCGAATCACGTGGAATGGATCGTGAAGCGGTGGTGGCCTATTTAAATCTGCGCAAACAACGACCCGACCAGGCTGGTTTGGCCCATTCCTTGGCAGTGCTCTATGATCGGTTGGGGCGTGTCGATGATGCTGCGATCGAGTATCGACGTGCCTTGAAAGAGACGCCCAATGACGTCGATTTGCTTTGCGACCATGGCTACTTTCAATACAGCTCCGGTGAATTGGAGGCTGCGGCAAAAAGTTTTGTCCGAGCCTTGGAAATCGATCCCGAACATCGTCAAACGAAAATCAACTTCGCGGTGCTACGTGCGCATCAAGGTGACGACGCGCAGGCGATGAACTTGTTTGCAGAGTCGATCGGACCGGCGGCAGCACGTCACAATCTGGGCATGATCAAGCTGCAGCAAGGTGACATGAACGCCGCGCGAGCGTTGCTAACCGAAGCAGCCGCCCGCGACCCGAGTGTTGCTAAAAGGTCGAATCAGGTGCTCGCTTCACTGGAACATTCGACGACCAACATCGCGGGGGGGGAAGAGCCGGATTCAACCACCGTTCGACCCGCCGGATTCTTGCGAAATGAAGACACGGACTTTAAACTAGATGCACATTGACTGCATTTAGGGTGACCTCCAAAGCGGAGGTCTCCGGTTCGTCCATTTTCGGAATTCGCTCCCGTGATTCGCGTTACTTCACACAGCACCCGCGGCTTGTCTTTCAAACGATTGCAACGCCAAGGCCAAGCTCTTGTCGAATTCGCAATCATCTCATTCGTGCTCTCGGCAATCGTGGCAGGATTGCTAGGCATCCTAGTGCTAGCCCTCGGCTCGTTCCAGAACAACATCGCTGCGGAGAACGCCGGGCGATTGCTGGACAAAGAGCTTTCCTCCGAACTAACTGGAAGTTCGGCGAAAGACGTCTATATGGCTTTGAAGGATGGGGGATTCTACAACGAAGAGTACTTGGTTCTTTCAGAACAACAGTTTTTCGACAAAGCGTTCTTGAGTACCCTTCCACAAATTAATCAACTGTTGCTTCCGAGTTTTATTCATGATACGGATCATGAGCTTTTTCGATATCCGGGCACTTTGGTCACAAATGCGGAAGGCGACAATACGATTTTGGTTCCACTGCTACCTGACTTTGATAGCGGGTTTGTTACTGGGATTTCACGTGCTCGTGAACTGAATACCAACGCATACCCGTCGGCAGACAATTGGGTGGCTCCTGTTTCGATCATGGCGACAGGAGATCCAACTCCATCTAAGTTCAAAATCGTTATTTGCTATCCATCTCAGCCTGGGTCGCTGATCCAATACAAGGTACTTCGAGATGCACAGGGTGAAGTTATCCAACAGTCACCCGTGGAAGCCGATGATAGTGCTCTGTCACTTGGTGATTTGCCTGCCAGTTACTCTCTTGGGAACAACGTGCCTGAGACCAACAAGTCTCCTGCGTCAAGTGGTCTGTATGGTCTTGGTGAGCTCTATGCATACCAGATGAGCGTACGTCCTTATCGCTTGGTATTTGAGTCAGGCAGTATCTTTGCACTATCTGAGTAGCATAAACGGCCTTTTCCTCTAGCGCATGTCTCCAATAATCCCAGATTGCTGCAGGCTCGTCAGAAAACTCTGATTGATTTGATCCGCGCCGCGGGCGGATTCAGGAGCGGCGGGCTTGGCTCCGGAGGAGTCCGCGTCGGTAGCTCGGGGTGGCAACCCCGAGATTGCGACGCCAACCACAGCCTCGCCCCGGAGGGGCCGGCGGCGCGAATTCCCGAGCTCGAAATCAAGCCCACCAATCACTTCTTCGCGTGCCTACGGTATGGGCACGGGATGGACTTCGGCGTCTTCAGAAAAATTGTCGAGTTCAGTTTCGGGGGCTGGGCAAAACGTCGCGACAGATGCATCCCCCGCTCTGATTCTTGCTTCCTTGCTTGGGTTTCTCACGCAGTTCATCGACTGGTGTTTCGCGATCCTCCCTTCCCGCCTCTTCCGTGCTAACTGGCTTGGGGGCAAACGCGACGGATGGGATCTGCTCGCCACGCGCTGATTTCGTTTGATCGCAAGCACTTGTGTGGAGACGTTGGCCGGGACTCTTGCCATCGCGGCGCGGGCCTAATTGAGATCAACGTACAAGACGCAGGCCAACAACCCAGCCTCATCCACAATCCGCTTCGCTTTGCAGCGTCCTTCCCGAAATCGCCCCGTGCGATCGGTTCTGACAGGTCACTTTCCCGCGGCACCCAGAACCGCTTGGCGTTTCGATCATTATTATTGCCCGCGTCCAATGCCTGCCAACCAAAAGGACCGTGGTCCTCATGGCTGCATCGTGCCGAGAGACGTCAATCTTCTTCGCTGCCAGACGAATCAATCAGAGTGGCACAACGCCCATTTTGGTTGCGGTTGAAGATGATCGAGTTCAGCAGTCAAGACGTGCGTCCGCCGACGGAAGACCCCTTAAAGAGTCCTCCCACTTTTATCCTTCCCCACCTTTGTCCTTCATAACGACAACTATGTCTGGGGCACAACGAATATTGGAAAGTGGAACTAGATTCTGCACTCCTGAAGACGCAATCAGCTCGGAGAGCTGAGCGACAATGTCGCTCGGTTCTCCGAACCGTCCGCGAGTCGAGTTGCCACGTCGCCCAATCGTTTCCACGTTGCCTGAAGCGGGTTCATTCAGCGGCAGCAGGCTTGACTCCGGAGGAGTCCACGTCGGTAGCTCGGGGTGGCAACCCCGAGATTGCTTGAGACCGGCCTCGCTTCGGTCACCACAGCCGACATCTTTCACAAACCGGAAGACTTCGATGTCTTCGAACGCGTTCTGGCCGAGGGACGCAGGCTCTACTCCTGTCAGCTCCTCGCCTACCAATTGATGGACAATCATTGGCAGGCTTGACTCCGGAGGAGTCCGCGTCGGTATCTCGGGGTGGCAACCCCGAGATTACGACCCCAACGAAATGCTCGCCCCGGAGGGGCCGGCGGTGCGGATGCAATGGTTGGTGCCATCCATCATCCCGGAAATCGATCCTCCCTCCCCGCCAAACGAATCAACTAGAGTGGCAAAGCGTCCCTTCGGTTGGGGCGGAAGATGATCGATTTCAGCAGTCAAGACGTGCGTCCGCCGACGGAAGACCCCTTAAAGAGTCCTGCCACTTTTATCCTTCCCGTGTTTTCTGGATGGCACCATCCGCCCCACAGATTTCGCCACCACCTACAAAGCGTTGCCTCAAATCGGATCGCTTTTTATCTGCAAGCTGTCAAAGTCAATCTCCTTTAACAGTTGATCGAACTTGCGTTCGAAATCTCTTAGCCTTCGGTATTCCTGCCACCTAGCGATCAACATCGGCGAAAAGATAGCTAGGAATAGCGCAGCGGCAGCCGTGGCAAATAACAAAGATCGAACCGAGAATTGCAATCGATTGGTTTTGCCGTGCGTCATCGTGGGAACAAAATGGTCGGTTTTGGGTTTGGGTCGTACGATCAGCAATTCAAGAGTACCAAGGCGAGCAACCAATCCTAAGCCTGTGTTTCGCGGAGACAGGCGTACTTACTGCGGCGATGCCGCACAGAGCAGCAAGCACAGAGCAGCAAATTCGATTGCACCGTCGCTCTGTTCGCCTTGCGACCGTCGCTTCGCTGATTTCACTGCAGCAAGCGATGGTCGCGTGCATTCGCTTCGTTCGATACGATAGCGGACGCGAGTTGATCAAGGCGTGAGCTTGCTTTCGCATCGCTCGTCGTCTGCCTCGCAATGGCCCATCGATGTGACAGAACAATCTTATGAAATCAGACGCTAGCCGATCAAATTCACTGCCTCCCCGTGACGCGCATGAGCGGGGATTGCACCGGACCATGACGCTGGGCGGGCAGTACGCTCTGCGAAACCACACGATCAAACACCTGCAAGATTTGAAAGGCAAAACGGTTCTCACGGAAACGATGCCGTTCACGGTCCGTGAGGCGGTGGCTGCCGAAGAAGCCGGGATCGACACACTGAAGGTCAAGTTCGATCCCGCCAATCCGGCAAGTGCGTTGGAACTTCGCCAAGCCGCGCCAAACACTTTCATGACGTTTTGTATCGGGCTGACAAAAATCGCCACTGCAGCCGAAGCAGTCCGCGCGGGCTACGTTGCAATGGAGGCCGGCGCTGATGGGATCATGTGCCAATGGGGACCGGAATTCATTCGTGCCGTTTCCGATGCCGGTATCCCTGTCGAAGCCCATGCCGGACTCGTACCCCGTTTAAGCACTTGGACGGGAGGACTGAGAGCGGTCGGTAAAACCATCGACGAGGCACTTTGGGTTTTTCAGCAAATCAAGTCCTTTGAAGAAGCAGGCGCCTGGGCGGTTGAGGTCGAAGTCGTCCCGGCTGAGCTGCTTGCGCAGATCTCTCGCCGGACCCGCTTAGTCACTTCGTCGATCGGTGCGGGCAGTGGCGGCGATATCCAGTTCATGTTTGCGGAAGACATTCTTGGTAATCACGCCCCGCCCTTTCCTCGACACACCAAGCAGTACCGAAACCTCTACAAGATGGAGCAGGCGATTCAAGCCGAACGAGTCGAAGGCTTTCGTGAATACATCGACGATGTCAAAAACGGACGCTTCCCCGGTCCCGAGCACACCGTCAAAGCACCGCAGGGGTTGATTGACCAGTTTTTAGCCGCCGTCGACAACGGCTAGCTGCCGATTGCCCATCTCATTGCGGCGACACCTCCCGCAAACGCGATCAGCCCTAACGCTTGCAAGTGAACCGATCAAAACGCGAATCGATGAATATCGAAATCGATCACGAACGTTTGATCGTCGTGCCGTACACAAACTTCGCCGCGACGTTGCTGTTGACCGGTTGCATCAGTGCGATTGCCGCGGTTGGAGTGCTGATCGGTGCGTTCGCGGAAATGGCGATGATTTACTTTGTCATTTGCGCGGGGCTGATCGGAGTCTCAACGCTGGGATTCTTTCTCTACACACGCCTTGAGGAACGTTATCGATTCGAGCTTGGTGAGCGAGTCCTCTATTTCGACCGTTCGTTTTTGGGCGTTCGTCGTTCCAAGAAGATTGCTGCGGCACAGGACATCAACTGTGTCATCGCCCAAGGTCATGCGTATTCCGTGGGTCGCAACAGCCGACGACCGCCGAGATTCAAGTACGCTGCCTTGTTGGTGACATCCAACGGCAAACGCTATGAACTGTTGCCACCGAATGAAGTTGACTTTTCAGCAGCACTTTCAAAAACTCGCCAGCTCGCTCGCATCTTCGGCTGCAACGCTTTAGGTGAAGCCCGCAAATTGACGGTGGTGCGAGGCAAAGCTCCGCCAAGAATCGAATTCGAGAATCATCGTAACGAACGGTAGTCGGCTTAGAAGGGAACGAGCATCAGCGACGAAAAAGGTGACGCCGGCCCGTCCGAGGCGGTTGTCTGGTGTGGTGTTTAGAACTCGGGGCTGCCGCCCCGAGCTACCAAAGCCGGCCCTTCCGGGGCGAGCCAGGAGTGAGGCAATGCTCTTTCCCAACGGAACGACGACGGAGCACGGTGCGTGATTGCACTTCGGTTGACGGGGACGCAAAGGCACTGCAGGCTGGTTGGAAAATTCAGATTGGTGTGAATCGCGTCGCCGGCTCATTCAGCGTCGGCAGGTTTGACTCCGGAGGAGTCCGCGTCGGTAGCTGGGGGGGCAGCCCCGAGATTGCGACGCGAATCATCGACTCGCCCCGGAGGGGCCGACGGTGCAAGTTTTGCAACTCCAGAACAAGTCCCACAATCAGTTCTTCGCACGCCAAAGATTCTGATACCTGGACGGTGGTGGCGACCTTGCTTGGGACTCGTCGCCTCGTCCACTACGTTGGGGCTTGGCATGGGACTCGTCGCCTCGTCCACTACGTTGGGCTTGGCATGGGACTCGTCGCCTCGTCCACTACCTGGGGCTTGGTTGAGGAGAGTTTGGGGTTTGGCGGGGAACCCTCTTGTTTGGTTCGTTGGCGATGGAGGGGAGTCTGTTTGGAGTCGGGATTCGGTTGCTGCCGAATGTAGGTGATGGGCTTGGAGCGTTTGTTCGAACGGTGCTGCGTCGAACTCTGCTCGCTAATCACTTCTGAATGAACGAACGGGACGATGGGAAAAAGTCATTCGAAACCGAAGCGGTCACGCGGTCGTCGACAATCAACACGAGCGACGGACGGGGCATCACTGGCTGAGTTGATCGCCACTGCTCTTGAGCTACAAAACCAAGGCAAGCTTGCTGAGGCAAAACAACTCTATTGCCAAGTCCTCGCCCAAGACCCAACCAATGCTGATGCGTGGCACTTGCTTGGGATGACGTTGTATAGCGGTGCAGCGTATGCCGAAGCACTTGAGTGCATCCAAAAGGCTCGCCAGTTTGGCGAGGACCGCGCGGACTTGATCGGGCATCTCGCTTTGATCCGGCACGCGATGGGGCAGTCCGATCAAGCGATCGAAATCATGCGGGCTGTCATCGATGCTGAGCCTGCGAATCCAGAGCACTATAACAATTTGGGTGTGATGCAACTTGAGTCCGGCAAGGTTGTCGATGCTCAGGTCGCTTTCGAACAAAGTCTACAACTTGCACCAGGTGACGCTCAGGCGGCAATGAACCTGGGCAATTGTTTAATGAGGCAGAATCGATTAATTGATGCCGAGTCGATGTTTCGCACACTTCTCGCTGACAATCCCGCCAACTGTAATTTGATCACGAATCTGGGTGAGTGCCTGCGCAGGCAAACGCGGTTCGAAGAAGCGTTGGAAGTCCTGGAACAAGCGATCGTGCAAAATCCCCACGATCAAGTCATGCGAGTCACGCACGCCAGGGTCTTAGAAAAGCTTGACCGATTGGAAGAAGCAAAGAAATCGCTAGTGTCTGTCGTCAACGACTTTCCGTCGAGTGCGAAGGCATACCATTATCTTGGTCACACCTTGATGCGGTTGGGAGAAGTCGAAGCGGCGGAGGAAAATCTGCGGCACGCGTTGCAGTTGTCACCCGACAACCCGCATGCACTTTGCTCACTCGGGTTCACGCAAATCGCCGCCGACCGGCGACAAGATGCGTTGGAAACCATGAAGGAAGCGGTTCGGATCGATCCAAGCCACAGCGAAGCCAATGGCTGTGTGTTGTATCTGATGACCGGCGACCCAAGTTTCTCTCCCGAAGAAGTTTTTCAAGAACACCTTCGGTGGGGCGAGCGGCATGGCAGCCCCAACCCGATTGACAACCATCAGAACGATCGAGATCCGAATCGTCGACTTCGGATTGGCTATGCATCGGCAGATTTTCGAAAGCACGCCGTGTCGGTGTTTTTTGAACCACTGTTGCGACTAGCGGATTCGTCTCAGTTCGAAACGTTCTGCTACTACGAGTACGGTGTCAGCGATGAGGTAACCCGGCAATTGAAATCGTATTCCGACCATTGGCGGACCACTGTCGGGTACTCCGATGAGCAAGTTGTCCGCCAAGTTATCGAGGACAAGATCGATATCCTGGTTGATCTTTCAGGCCACACGTCTGGCAACCGCTTGACGGCCTGGTCCAACAAACCGGCACCGGTGCAAATTTCATGGCTCGGGTACCCCAACACCACGGGGCTGAAGGCGATGGATTACACGCTGACTTGTGAAGTGCAAAACCCGCTCGACGAGCCTTCATACCATAGCGAAGAGTTGCTGCGGATCCCCGGCGGTTCGTTCTCCTTTCAACCACCAGGCGACGCACCCGAGTTGACACCGTTGCCGGCGCTGCGCAACGGATATGTCACATTCGGTTCGCTCCATCGTCCATTCAAAATCTCAGAAACCACGCAAGACATGTGGGCTGCGGCGATGCATGCTTGTCCCAATTCAAAACTGCTGGCCACCAACACTTGGTTCAATGAGCGATCGAAACAAGAGATACGCGACGGGCTAGTGGCTCGCGGAATCGATCGTGAGCGAATTGAGATTCGCGATACGTTCGAAAGTGGCAACTACTTGACCGCCTATTCCGAGATCGACATCGGCTTGGACGCGACGCCCTGGGCTGGCGGAACAACCACGATGGGCGCGTTGTGGATGGGCGTTCCCGTTGTCGCGATCTATGGAAAGAATCGACCGTCGCGTGGGACAGCGGGGATCGTTCATCACCTTGGGCATCCGGAATGGATCGCACGATCGCAAAGCGAGTATGCTGAAAAGCTACGTGCTTTGTCTTCGGACGTTGACGCGCTCGCAGCCTTGCGGCAGACGCTGCGTCAACAGACCAGCGATACCATCGCGAATGAACAGCGTTTCGTCACGGAGGTCGAAAAGGCGTATCGCTCGATTTGGAAACGTTGGTGTGAGTCCAAAACAACGTCGGTGCCGCTCGCGGTCACGTCGACTGTGGCAGCGAACGTGACAGCGAATTCTGCGAGCACCACGAACTGACTCGGACTAGCTCAGCTCCAGTTTCGCTGCGGCCGTTCGCGAAGTCGGTTGGCTTCGTCGTCGCCGGCGAACAGTTCGGTCTTGGGGTCCAATCGCAGGGTTCGGCCGAGAATCCATGATAGTGCCGCGGCATGACATGCGGTGTGGGATCGTCGCATGACGTTGTGATTGGCGTTGGGCAGTTCACGTGACTTGATGCAGTCGAGCCAATTTCGTGAGTGGGCTTCGACGTCCAGTCCACGTTCTTTGTCGGGAAGCGGAGCCAAGCCACTGGCGAGTGATTCTGGTTTCGTCACGATTCCGCCACTATCGCCGACTTCGACGGACCCGGCGGTCCCTTCGAAACGCACCGGGCAAGTGCCAAGTGATTGCACCCAGCCTGGACGTTCACCAAAGGGTGTTTTCAAGAAGTGAATGCGTAGCGGTGTACCGTCAGCGTACTTGCAGGTAATGCCTTTGTCGTCGGCGGTGTATTCGACCGGCATCGTGTCGTCGGCTTGTTTGGCCCACTGGCAAAGGTCGACGGTGTGGGCACCCCAGTCCAGCAGTCGTGCGCCGGAATCGAAGTCGTGGTAACCACGCCAGCCTCCGTTCACATAGGTTTCGTTGTACGGACGCCAAGGTGCCGGGCCAAGCCACAGGTTCCAATCGCACTGTCGAGGATCCGGTGTCGGTTGGCCTGGGAGCCATTCGGTTTTGATTTCAGGGACGTAGACGGTCGCGTGCATCGATTGCAGTTTGCCGAGCTTTCCGTCGTGGACCATGCCGACGGCTTGTTGAAAATTCGTCACGGTGCGGCGCTGCGTTCCCGCTTGAAAAACTCGCCCGGTTGTCTTGATCGTCTCTGAAAGCCGGCGGCACAAATCGATCGTGATGCCGCAGGGTTTTTCGCTGTAGATGTCTTTGCCTGCTTCGGCGGCAAGCATGGACGCGTTGGCGTGCCAGCGATCACCGGTCGCGATTAAAACTGCATCGATGTCTTTGCGGTCCAGGATCTCGCGAAAGTCGATATGGGTTTCGCAATTGTTGTGGCCGGCCATCGAGTCGACGAGTTGTTTGCCTTCGTCACGTCGCGCGGATTGCACATCCGCGATTGCAACACATTGGACATCCGCGTGTTTCAGCATTCCGCCAAGCACATACCGGCAGCGCGGGCCGATGCCGATGACGCCAAGGCGGATCCGTTCGTTGGCAGCGGCAGAGACTGACTGTGCAGAAAGACTTGTGTGGACGGCCAATGCGGTCGCTGACGTAGCGACGGCCGATTTGATCATTTGGCGACGGTCGATCATGGCGGGATGGGAATGGCAGGAGGGACGTTGTCGATCTCAAATCGCCACTGCGAACGGCAGGTGAAAGCCATCGAATGCGACTGGGGAGAGATCGTGTTTGGGGGACTGTAAACGCACCACCCATCCTATCAGAACAACAAACCGCGATGTCGCAGCAAGTCGTTATTGGGGAACGGTGCGGCCGATTTCTGGCAACGCAGCGAGCGGCCCGGGTTCCCAGACTCGGATTGAAACCTCATCGATAATCGCTTCCCCATCTCCGATGATTTCGAACATCGCCCGGATGTCTTGTTGGCTGGTGTTGTAGCGGTACAGTCGAACGCGTTTCCATGAATCCGCATGATGCACCAGGACACCAAGTTCCTGCCCACCCAAGCTGTCGTACACGAGCAGTCCTTGATGAGGCTGGCTAAAGCCGACCGTGCGAACCATGACGTCGATACGGATAACCTGCTTCGGGGCAATCCGCACCGAGGGGCTCGACAGCATTGCGATCGTTCCGGCGTAGCCGCCGCCCAGTGGTTCGCTTGTTGTCGATGCGGCCGTCAAACGCATCGCGCCCGATCCGCTGAAGTATCCACGTGAAATCCACACGATATCGCTTTCCGCACGATCGAGATTCCGTTTCCCGTAGGTCCAATTCTCTGGTCCAAGTGCATTCGGTTGATCAAGTCCTCCGAGTGCGATCAAGTTGTTGCTCCAGCCGCGGTCGAGCATCAGCGGACGCCAAAGCGCTTGCAATGCCAAGTTGCCTTCGTCAAGTGGAGGAATGCTTTGGTAGCGAACGTCGTCGACCGCTTCGAGCGGGACCAGGCTTTGTCCCAATTGGATGTTCGCTCGTGTCGCCCAGGCGTCGGCTCGACGTGCCAGTCGTAAGGTGTTGTGAAAGTCACCGGCGCGGTATGCGTCTTCGGCACGAGCGTGTGAGTCCATCGCGGCATTAAGTAATCCGACTGGCATGAGCGCTTCGCTTGCCCCGGAACTGACAGCGTTTTGCCAATCCGTTTGCGCGTGTCGAGCTTGGTCGCCGGAGAGTTGCCAACGATCCGAAGCCGCGCGGTTGGCGAATTGCCGCGCGGACTGTTCCAGTTGAGTCCCCAGCCTGGCGTCGGCGCTCAACACGATTACTTCGGCGATGTCCGGAGAGACAACCTGCAGTCGCGTTGTGCCACCCGCCGTGCGAATGGGGAGACGTTCGGCCGTGAAATCAGTCATTCGCCAAGCGGTGAAGCCTGCCATGGCGGGCGGAAGATTGATTTCGACGGTGGTTCCGTCGCCGGCGAGAATCTGGTCTCGAACGCCCGCATCACTGGTCAGCATCAGCACTTGAGTCGATCCGGATTTCAATACGCCGCAGTGATACGCCGATCCGGTGACCGTGTAGGGAGTCGCGCGTTCGCCCCAGGCCATCCAGGGTGACATCATCGCAACCATGCCGTTGAGATAGCTGAGCGCTAGGGAACGCTGATGCGCATTGCTTGTCCCAGAAGTCAGTGGTGCAGGCGAGTGAAACACGATTGCTGAGGGGGAGTGCTCAAGCAATTGAAAGACTTGGATCAACAGGCTATGCCAACGAAAGACTCCCTCGCTGGGAGCACCGGAATTGGCCGCGATCGCATCGTTCATTTGCGATAGACCAATGGGGGCCGATGACTCAACCGAAACCGCGATGTCAATTCGGTCTGCAATACGCGAGCAAGAGTTCCAATACGATTTGACTTGTTCGTCCGAAGAGAGACCGCGAGACCGAAGGGCCGCATCATAGACCACTGCGTCCGCGAACGAGGCATAGCGGTTCATCGCTTCGACCGGAGCAATCACGATCGGTCTTTGCCAGATGGTTGGAAATCCGCGTAGGCGTGTGACCGTTTGATCGGTTTGTGCGATGCGTTCTTGATCCAAGGCAACACCGCCGCCCAGGTACCAAGCCATCACCGGGTCGAGCAATGTTTGTAGTTCTGGATCGGGGGCCATTGGAGGCGGAGAATAGACCAACATGCCCGTCCGGATGGCTTCGCGAAGAATCTCTGCTGTTGGGGGATGCGAAAGCAGGACCGCATTGAAGCCGAGCGAGCGGAGCCAAGCGAGAGGCTCGCCGCGATGTTCAATGATGCGAATGATCGAAGACTTGGGAAACGCCGAGGGAAGTTCATTCGATTCGGATTGCGATTCGCGGTTCGTTTGCAACGGTGATGGCACAAAGAGTCCATTTGCCATTGATCGCGTGACCGTTCGCGTTTGTTCTGATGAACGATTTTGGGACTGCTCCAAGTCACCAACACTGACCATTCCCTCGATCGACAACTCGTCCAGTCGCAACGTTGTTAGTCCGGCTCCGCTGTAGGCATTGATCGCGACGGCATCCACGTAAGGATCAGCGAGGTTCGCTTCGGACCCAAGTTGTCGATGAAGTTTCGCGATGCAGATTCGCAAGTCACTTTCAATCTTGCCGATTCCAAGTCGCTGGAACTTGCCGGGGCGTTCGTAAGTGGCGCCGTAGATCACCGCGGAGATCGGGCGACGAGTTTCAGGATCTCGAACGTAGGGAAAGCGAAGACGCAGGCCGACGCGTGCGCCAGGCCGAGCGCTCAACACATAGACGCCTGCATTCAAATCGTCGATCGCGTGGACTGGTTCAATCGGATAAACGATAACGGCTTCGCTGCCTAAACCGGCGTGAAACGTAATCGTTTCACAACCTTCTCCGTCGAAGCCACTTGCTGGCAACACGCGTTGTTCGGTGAGTCGTGCATCGCAATCGGAAGTGTCCAGTGACCAACGCGGCGGATAGGCATCGAGGCGGTCGTAAAATTCGCCCCATGCTGACCCGTTGCCCAAACCTAAAATCAGGACCACAAGCAAACCGGCAAGGTACCGACCGGGTCGGCGAATCGCCGAGTGATTCGGACCGTGATTCGGCAACGGAAAGGTTTGCCGAGGCCGAACGACTGGCGGGAATAACTGTCGTGCTCTCCTGAACTGTCTCATCAATGATTGACCCAATACCGTTCTGCCAAAAGAATCACATCAGCAACGGGGGAGGCGAAGGTGTCGTCTGGGATTCAGCCGATGGCTTGCCGGGAACTCGTCAACAGAGTGTGTGGTAGACGCGACGATGTTTAAAAATTTCAACATCGTGTCGCAACCCGCAACTCGAACCGTAAGCTGTTGCTATATCAAGATTTAGGGCGGCGTGGCTAGGCGAGATGGTGTTGTTTTTTTTCACCGTTTTGTTTTGACAACGCTGGCATTTGGATCAACCTAAGTCAAACGACAGTAACCACTTACGTTGTCGATTGGAGACGAGCCATGAGGAACTGGCATCGTGAATGCAATGGAGGGCCATCAAGCAAATCACCCCAACGTTTCACTCTTCGGAGCCCTGGCGCATGCAAAAGACGACGATCGGATCGAACAAGCAACACGACGAGATTCCACAAGAATTGCGTGAGCTGAGCAGCGCGATCGACGCACTCCCTGCTCGTTACCGTGACACCGTTGCCCCCGCGTTGACGCGTGCGATCGAATGCAGCACCCGCCGCCGCCGTATCCTGAACTTGGTTCAAGAAGCCCTGTCGCAATTGCGATTGGATATGAAGTACTTGGTCTTCGACTTGGAAGCGACGCGTCGCGAACGAGATCAGTACCGCGAGATCTTGGACAAAGAAGGCCTGCTGTAAGGAACCGCGTGTTCCCGATGGCAACCAGCTTCACATTGATTGCCGCATCGCCCCATGCGGCGGACATGTGACCGTCATTCGAAAGCGGTGTGTGGTTGTATGACACGCCGTTGAAGTGACAAACAGATTACTGTCGAAGGGTATGTCGATAGTAAGTTTCTAAACAAAGCGTGGCCATGGCCGTTGTATAGATCGGTCCGCCATAGCCACCCCACAGTGACGTGTTCGGCCAGCTTCCGTCAGGACGCTGTGTTGAAAGCACACGTTGCTTGAGCGAGTCGTTCCAAGTGGTCCACGCTTGATCTTGAATCTGGTGCAACGCAAGTGTCGCGTAGTACCAATAGTAATAATTGTCTTGCCCCATTCCGGGGCGTTGCTGCAACAGATAGCGTTCAGCTTCGGCGATCTCGTGCGAAGCGACTGCTTCCCCGAGTAGCAAGCGAATCGCGAGCGCTTCGGCGGTCATCGTGCGACTGATATTCTCGCCCGGTCGGTAGCACGCGAGTCCGCCGCTTCCGACTTGAACGCTGCGCAGGAAACGTTGGATACCAGAAAAGACATCCTGGTTAATCTCAATGCCAGCCCGTCGGCCCGAGTGGAGCATCATTGCATGCCAACCAAGTTGGCTGAGGTCACCAGGGTCGCCACGCGTGTATCGCCAGCCACCCGTGATTGGGTGTTGCATCCGTGTGGTGTGGGCAATCGCCCGGCGTGCGCACTCGATCGCCGACGCGTCACCCGTCATCACAGCGTCTTCGCAAACCGCCAGGGCGGCCATCGAATGGCAATAGCTTGCCGCGTACAGTGTCGCGTTGCCTTCCAGTGAACCGTTGGGATGTTGGTGTTGGATCAAGTAGGCGAGTCCGCGATAAACATTTTCGGCGTAGGGGCCAGACTGATGAGTGTTTCCGGCGCCCATCATGGCCAGCAGCGACAATCCCGTCAGTGCGGTCGTGCATTTCTTTCCCGCACCGAAACGTTGTTCGCCAAGAGGCCGTCGCTCTTCGCCAGCACCCGATGTTTGTGGATTCCAGCTGCCATCTGGATTTTGTGTCTCGGCGAGAAAGCGAAGGGCCGCACGAACGGCGGCTTCGGTCTGCACATCGCCACCGGTCTGTTCGATTGCGACGTCTTTGGCCCGTCCGGTTCGGTTGGCGAAGTCAGAAGATCGTTGGCCAGCGACGTTTGATGGTGCCGCAGGCGGGCGGGCAGGCGGTGCCGCAGGCTGAGGTACGGCGTCAAAGGTTTCGTGTTGGCGTACACTCGCGGTCATCGCCATCGCTTCAGGAAGTGGGCCGGGTTCCGCAGGAGGTGGTTCTTGAAAGGCGGTTGTTAAATCGGCGACGTCAGCAAGCGGTTGTTCTGGTGCAGACATTTCGCCTTCGTCAACGGCCGGGGCAGACGCTGCTAGGTCGTCGAGTTGAGCTTGGAGTGCCGCGTCGAGTGCGGCGAGGGCATCGTCGGCGATCGATTCCAGACTTTCGTCAAGTTGTTGCGGTTCCAGTTCCGCGATTGAGCTGAGGTCGGGAGGTTCTTGATCGGCGGGGTCGCTTGACGGTTGAGGTGTTTCGGGTGTTGCCGATGCAGGGGCTGGATCGACGAGGTCCGTCAGTTGGTCGACGGGGAGTGGCATGAACGGCGTTGCGTTTGACTTGGCCGACGAATCATCGAATTGCAGGTCGGGATCGAAGGTTGAAAGTTCGATCGAATCGAGTCCGACGGTGTCCCCGTCGCTTGATTGAGCGGTGCCGTGTTGTTGCGGTTTGTAGGGCACTAACCAGACGAGCACGCCATGCAGCAGCACCGACAAGATCAGGCAGATCGTCCCGGCCGCGCGGCCTTCGCGTTTGGTTCGCCGGAACAGCCAAATGGTAGCAACAAGCAATACGACCGCCGAAACCGCGACCGCATAGACGACTCTTGGATCAGACCAAATCGTGTCGATGCTTGCAGCAAGAATCAACGGCGGTAGCCTCCGCTTAGATCCTCTTTGACCGCCATCGAAATCTTTTTGATTCCGGCTTGGCGTACCAAAAGGGCGATCGAAGCGTAGTGGCGAATGGAGGTATCTTCGTCGGCGCGTACGATAACACTGAGTGCGGGATACCGAGAAAATTCGTCGGTCAACCGCTGCACCAATAGTTCTTGGGTGACAGGTTCGTTGTTCAACATGATCTGACCATCCTTGGTCAAGGAAACGACACGGTCATCCGGAACGCGTGAAATGGGATTCGCCGGGCCCACGGCAGGGACCGAGACTTCGATTGCGCTTTCCGATTCGCTGAACTTGCTGCCAACCATAAAAAAGATGACGAGCAAGAACACCACGTCGATCATCGGTGTCAAGTTGATCGTGACATCTTCACTGGATCGATTGCGTTTACCCATCACGCCGCCTTTCGCCTTTTGCTACGGGTTGCGTTGGTCGTTTCGAGTCCTTCAGCGGAGATGCAGTCGATCACGCGTTGGCACAGTTTTTCGATCTCGACTAAATAACGATCGGATTTACTGCTGAAGTACATGTAGGCTAGGTAAGCAGGAATTGCGACGGATAGCCCTCCGGCGGTCGTCATCAGCGCCATGCTGATGCCGCTTGCAAGTAATTCGGGGCGTCCCAAGGAAGCTTGGTCGCTGATCACTTCAAAAGCGTCAATCATTCCGATCACGGTTCCTAGCAATCCAATCAACGGTGCGACGTTACTGATCGCATGAAACACGCGTAGGTATTTTTTCAATCCATCGGCGACACGGTCGCCTGCGTCCATGACCGCTTGTTCGATCTCAAACATTGGGCGTCCCCAGCGGCGAAGTGCTGCCCGAAAGACCTCGCTGACGGGACAGTCAAACTCCTTGCACAGTTCGGTGGCTTCGTCATAGCTGAGCACGCCGTCCTCGACGCATTCGGTGAAGCGAAGGACAAATGGTTTGGGGATCACGCGACTGCGACGGAGCGCGATCAATCGTTCGAGCGACAGTGAAAGGACGACCAGTGAGCAGATTGCCAGGGGCAACATCAGCCATCCGCCCGACATGATTTTCTGGATGAAACCAGGCGTCTGCAGGCCACTTGCTTCCTCGGCTTCATCGGTGCCGTCACTGCCAAGCTCGTCGACCGCAGTCTCGGTTGAATCGATGGGGACCTCCGGGATCCCGCCCTGTGACGACATCGAGCCGTCCATCCCGGTGGCCATGGATGAATCGGCGGTGCGGTACATCGGCTGTGACGCGGGAGCCGGGGAGAATTGTGCGGGGTAACCGCTGCTGTAGGCTTGGGGTTGTGGGGCGTTGTTCGTCCGCGGGTATTGGGCCTGTGCGGAATCAAGCATGCTCATCAAAACGAGCATGCCGATGGCCAGGACACAAGCGGGCAGCAATCGCGACATCAAGCCGGCGATATGGGCCGGTCGATTGTCGGGGCGGAGTTTAATAGAGGAGCGTGATTGGGGCTTCTCGTGCGTCATCGTTTCGTCGTTCGAGTGATGGCGATCGCACCGTTGCGTCTTAGCGGCAATGCAGTGTGTTCACGGCAAGGCGGCTAGCGGCGAGTGCGAGAGGGTGTATGAGTTGGTAGTGATGAGAGTCGGTGGCGAGCTTCGGACGCATATTTGCTGTCTGCGAATCGCTCCAACAGCGTTCCGTAACAAACACTGGCTTGGCGTGTCCGCCCCAATTGTTCAAAAGCTTTGCCGGCTTGGACCAAAGCGGCGGCATGGTATGGCCCGCCGGGGTCGAGTCCTTCGACCATTCGATAGGCGTCGATCGCTTCGGTGAAATTTTCTTGCAGCAGATGTGTTTCGCCGATCATCCATTGGGCACGGGCACGAAGGTTGGGGGGCGAGTCCGGCGCGCGGACCACGGATTCCAACCGCGTGCGAGCTTTGTCAAATTGCAGTTTACGTATCGCCAGGTCGGCTTCGAGTAACTCGACCAATGGTCGTTCGGTGGCAGCGTGTTCGCCAGCTTCTGTGATGCGCTGGCGGATCGGCTCCAGACGCCGATCGGCTTCCTCGGTTTCGTCTGCCAAGACGGCGCATTCGGCGCAGCGGAGCAGCGTGGCGAAGTCGTCGGCGCCGCGTGTGTCAACGACATGTTTCCAGTAGGCGAGTGCTTTGCTCTGCTGGCCTGAAAGGTAGATCGCCTCTGCAAATAGCCGATCGACATGGACCGTGCGGCCCGCGAAGTCGTCTTGAAGGTCAATGTTCTCGGCGGCGTGAAGGAGCATTGACCAGCGACTTGTGCGTCCTGCCCAGCGGGCGGCCGATTCGATGCTCAGTTCGGTTGCCTCGGCGATTCGCCCGCCGATCACGGCGGCCGCAATCAACTCGGAGATTGCCGATTGGTCATTCGCATCACAGTTTTCAAGCACTTGTGCAGTCCATGTTCCCGCGCGGTCTTTTGCGGTCAGCTGAGTGACAAGTTGATCGAAATCGGCCGGGGCGAACTCGCTACCGAATTTCGCTAACGCGGTCGCGATGAGCGCCGCCGGCCATTGCTCAGCCGATTTTCCTGAAACGAGCCAGTCGTGAATGGCTGGGGCGAGGGGCGTGTCGAGACTCGCGAGTTCGATCACCAGCGAAGGCGTTTCGGGGGCGTCTGGAAAATCGTGGAAGTGCTTTTCGCAGGCGGTGACAAGCTCGTCGGCGTTGTTGGCCGCAAGCAAGCAGCGGATCCGGAGACCGCTTGCCTTGGCGGCATCGCGATGATCGGGGTAAAGGCTGGTGAATTCTGCCAAGCGGTCGGCAGCGATCTGTTTTTGTTCTGGATCCAACGCCGTGGCCCATGCAAACCCAAGTCGCACGAGTGCCAGTTGGTCGGCCGGAAGTGAGAGGAGCTCCGCGTCGATCGTATCCAACAGCGATTGATAAAGTTCGATGGCCGTGTTCGAGTTTCCGCTCGTCATCGCTTGCCAGGCGGTTTGCATTGTCAAGTTGACGAAACCTTCCGTCGGCAATTCGGACGCGTTCGAAGGGTCCGCAGATTGGAGCGAATCGAAAATGTCTAGCAGCGACCGTTTTGCCTCGTCGAGTAACCCGCGCGTTGATTGGTGTGTCGCAATGGCGGTTACGAGGATGATTCGCTGTTGAAGCGTCGGCTGTGGCGTTTCTTCTTGGCTTAACCAATAGGCGGCCGATGCGAATAATTGGTCGACTGTTTCCTGGGGAAGCTTGCTGGTCGCTGCTCGTGCTAGCAGCACATAGTCAGCGGCCAGCTGCAGTTGCCCCGGGTGATGTTCGGTGACGTAGTCGTCGACTTGTCGGAGCCGTTCGACTGATTCCGACAGATCGCCCTGTTGGCGCAGGCGACGCACTTCCGAAATTGCGTCTCGAATGTTCAGTTTGGTTGGCGAATCGGGCGTGCTCGCCGATTCTGTTGTGGCTTCGTCGGCACGCAGTTCGCCGATTTGGCATGGCAAAGGCAGCAATCCGCTGATCAGAAGCAACGCCAAACCGTACGAAGCCAACCGGGCGGTGGGCTTCACGATGGCGCAGCAGTCCTTGTGACGCTGTTTGACTGCGGATCCTTTGCAGGGGGGCAGACAACCAAGCGATTGTTGGAGGTGCGTTTCGGTGAGTTGTTGATGATAAAGCGCAAACATGACGGTCCGGAATAATCGGAATATCCCGGATTACTGGAAAAGTCGTTCCCGTTGCAAGGTGAGCCTGCGTCCCAGCTTCTCCAGAACCCTCGGTTTACCAATAAAACCAACTACCCGATGAAGGGCGTTTCATCTACGCTAAGAGCAGTTGCTATCGGAATGATAAAGCGGATTTTGACGCCCTGAATTGATCCGGTCCAACTGCATCCGTCCCTCGTTTCTCGGTCCGACTCCACGCATGCTGAAAGCTCTCGAACTCGCCGGCTTTAAGAGCTTTGCGGATCGGACGCGATTCGATTTTCCGGATGGGATCACGGTGGTTGTCGGTCCCAACGGAAGTGGTAAATCCAACATCGTTGACGCGATGAAGTGGGTGTTGGGTTCGCAAAGTCCGAAGGGACTGCGCGGCAAAGAGATGTCCGACGTGATCTTCAAGGGCTCTCAGACACGTCCCCCCGCGGGTGCCGCCGAAGCGACAATCGTGTTCGACAACTCGCAAGGCAATTTGCCGATCGACGCACCGGAAGTCCACGTGACGCGGCGTGTTTACCGGAGTGGTGAAAGCGAGTTTTTGATCAATGGCGACTCCGTTCGCTTGAAAGACGTCCGTGACCTGATTCGTGGGACGGGCATCGGGATCGACGCCTATAGCTTGATCGAGCAGGGCAAGGTCGACCGGATGTTGCAGGCCAACGCGAAAGACCGCCGGGCAATCTTTGAAGAGGCTGCGGGCATCAGCCGCTTCAAGGCAAAGAAGCTGGAAGCAGAGCGACGCCTTGCCCGCGTGCAAACCAACCTGACTCGGCTGAGTGATATCGTCGAAGAAGTCGGCGCCCGTTTACGAAGCGTTCGCAGTCAAGCGGCAAAGGCCGAGCGTTATCGTCAGGCGTCCGAGCGGCTAAAAGAGCTGCGAACGGTGATCGCATGGAACGATTGGGCGAACCTGAATCACGAGTTCGAGACCTGTGAAAAAGAGCTGACACAGGCGAGCACTCGTTTGCGCGAACTGGAAGCAGAACGCGAAGAGATTTCGGCGAAGCGTCAAGCGGCGGACATGGAGCTGCAGACGATTGCTGACGAAGCGCGTGAGCTGGAACAACAGCGGCACGAATTGCTGGCTCAAGCGGCAACGCTCAGTGGCCGCAAAGACGCCGACCAAGGTTCCGTCAGCGACGTCCGGCTATCTATCGCCGATGCCTTGCGCCGTTCGCGTGCACTCGTTCGCCAAGCTCGCAAAGCGGACGATGAACTGGACCAGGCGATCGCCGATCACGCCAAGGGTGATCAGGAGCTCGGTGAAGTTCGCCAACGGAACACCGAGCTGGTCGCCAAGCGAGATCAGATCCAAAACGAAACGGACGAAGTGCTCAAGCGGCGTGAGTCGATTTCCAAACAGCACCTGGAATCGATTCGACGAGTCTCCGAGATGGAGGTCAAGCTGCAGCGATCGGAAACCCGATTGTCCGAGTCCGAACGGCAATTGGTCAGTTTGGAAAAGCGGCTGACTGATTCGGCAGCGATGCTTGAAAAGGCGACGACCGAGTCCGAGATGGCTGAGGAGCGTCTGGGGCAGCTCGAGCAACGCATCAAGACATCTGAAGCTGAGCTAAAAGTCCAGAAGAAGAAGACGGACGAGCATCGCGAAGTCCTCGACCGTCGAAGTGGCGAAACCGCTGAATTGCGTGCCCGATTAGAAGGCGTGCGCCAGCGATATTTGGTGCTCGAGGACTTGGTGAAACGTCACGAAGGTGTATCAGGTGGCGTGCGAGCGGTCTTGGAGCATGTCGCCGATCCGGACCATCCGCTGGCGACTAGCGTGATTGGGATGGTCGCGGCGATGGTCAATGTGGATGTCGAAACGGCACCGATGATTGACGCGGCGCTTCGTGATCGGGCACAGTTCATTGTCACGCACGACGGTCAACTCGCTGATGCGATCGTTAGCGGCGAAATCAAAATCGATAGCCGCGTGGGCATCATCCGGATGGATCACCTGCCCGAGCCGCCGCGAACGAACCGGATTCAGTTGGAAGGTTTCCAAGGTGTTATCGGCCGCGCCGATCGTGTGATCGAGTGCGAAGGAGTCGGCGAAAAGCTGATCGCTCATTTGCTGAGCTCGTCATGGCTGGTCGAGGACTTGGACTCGGCAACGTTGGTGCGGCGTCTCTGTGGGCCGGATCAACAGATCGTCACGCGGCGCGGTGAAGTGCTGATGGGCGACGGCAGTTTGATCGTCGGACCTGCCGGTGCGACCACCGCGCTGGTCAGTCGGCGTAGTGAAATGAACGCTGCCGCTGAAGAGATCGAGCATTACACGTTCGAGATCTCCGAGAACGACGAAGCGATTCGCGAATTAGCTGCGCTGGTTGACGAATGTGCGAGCACCTTGGGACGCATGGAGATCAGCCACCGAAATCTGGTCACCGAAAAAGCTGCCGCAGAAGCCGACGTGCGTCACGCCAAGGAGCGTGCGAAAGCTCGCAAGTCTGCGTATGACCAAATCAACAACGATGTCGAATCGACTCGTCAAGAACGCGATACGGCAAAGCAAGAAGCAGGGACGCTTTCCGAATCGATTCTTGAATCACGCAAGGTGATCGAGCGATTGGAAACCGAAGCCGCCGATGTCGAAGAGATGCTTTCCGGTTCACAGCAAGCGTTGCAGTCGGCATCGAGTGCCGTGATGACCGCAAGCGTCGAACTCGCTCGATCAGAGCAACGGCAAGAGGCGCTCGCGGCACAGATCGAATCACAGCGTCGCGAGCAAGAAGAACGCCGCAAGTCAGTCGACAGTGCAACCGTGACGGCGGAAACCGGTTACGCCAGGCAAACAGAGCTGAAGCAGCGGATCAAGGAGACCGTCACGCAGTTGGCAGCACTGACATCGCAAACTGACACACAAGAAACCCAGTTGCGGACGCTGGCTGAAAAAGCACAGTCGCTACGTCAGTCCAATCGAGCCATCGCCGAAGCCAGTGAAGCGACGATCAAGGCAGTTGCCGAAGCGAGTGAGCAGGTTCACTCGGTGACCAATCGTCGCGAATCGACGATGATGCGGCGCGGTACACTGGCCGAGCGAATCGCCGAGGACTACCAAATCGATCTCGAAAATGACGAGCCGCCCGAAGAGCTGGCTGAGATCGAAAATCGCTCCAAGATGGACGAAGAGATCAACCATTTGCGTGAGCAGTTGCAGCGGACGAGCAATGTCAATATGGAGGCGCTCGCCGAATTGGAAGGCTTGCAAGAGCGTCATGATTTATTGAGCGGCCAGTACGAAGATCTTGCTGCCGCAAAGGAATCGTTGCAGCGGATCATTGGTCGCATCAATGCCGACAGTCGGCGATTGTTTCTTGATACGTTGGAAGCGATTCGGCAGAACTTCCAAAAGCTTTATCGCAAGTCGTTCGGCGGCGGGCATGCGGACTTGGTGCTCGAAGAATCAGAGGACCCGTTGGAAGCCGGCGTCGAAATTGTCGCGACTCCACCCGGTAAGCCCAGTTTCAGTAACTCGCTGCTTTCCGGTGGTGAGAAAGCGTTGACGGCGGTCGCGCTGCTGATGTCAATTTTCCAATACCGGCCCAGTCCGTTTTGTGTCCTAGACGAAGTCGACGCGCCATTTGATGAAGCCAACATTGGCCGTTTTGTGATGGTGCTCAATGAGTTCTTGGATCACAGCAAGTTTGTAATCGTCACTCACAGTAAGAAGACGATGACTGCGGCGACGACGCTGTATGGCGTGACGATGCAAGAATCGGGTGTGAGCAAGCGTGTCTCGATTCGCTTCGAAGATGTCAGTGAAGACGGCGAGATCACGGAAGGCGAAGCTGCCTAGTGATGGCAATTCGTGCGGGAAAAATCCGCGAGGGTCTATCCGCTCGGACGAGTCCATTCCCTTGGAATCGCCGAAAGCGTTTTTGGATCGATTGAAAGAACCAATCCTAGGAAACGACGGGTGGTGTTTCGATCTTGGTCGACAAGATGGTGTCAACGCGATCGAGCAAACGCTGTGCGTCGTCAATGCGGCCGGCTGAGTCATCCGTTGCCATCGCGACAAACTTCGCGTTACAGTGTTGGCAAGAGACCTCACGACCCAGCAGAGATCCACGGATTTGAATTCGACGCCCACAAGTCGGGCACGAACGCGTGAACCGAATCAGACTGTTGGATTGCATCAGCCACTCCTTTAAATTGCATCCATCGAACAGAAAAGGCTGCTAGGGGAGAAATCTACCCCTACAAGTGGCCCTTATCAAGCTTAAAGTTACCAAGTCAAGTTCGGCGGTCTATACGTATGCTCAGGCTGCTCTGTCCAAACACCGCGTTTTGCGGGGCCGAACTGAGCTTTCGACCGCCTAGAAAAGTGTGGGATTTTTCCCTCAGCGCCCAGAAATGTCCAACCCTAAATCCGTTTTCATCGCCATCGACGGGATCGACGGTGTCGGCAAGTCTACTCAGATTGCCTTTCTCAGTGACCTGCTCACTGATCGTGGTCATCGCTGTTTATTAACGCGCGACCCTGGTTCGACGGAGATCGGGAAGCGGCTGCGCGAACTGTTGTTGGAGAGTGATCTCACGATGAATCGTCGGACCGAGGCAATGCTGTTTATGGCGAGCCGCTGTGAGATGGTTGAAACAACGATTCGACCAGCGCTCCGTGATGGAATCAGCGTGATTTCGGATCGCTTCTTGCTGGCAAATGTTGTTTACCAAAGCATCGGCGATTCACACGCGCCGGGTGTCGATCCGTCTCTGTTGTGGGAACTCGGCGGTTTGGCCAATGGCGGTCTGCGACCCGATTTGACCGTGTTGCTTGACATGCCAGCAGCGCGATCGATGGAACGCATCGAAGGTCCACGGGACCGCATGGAAGCACGGGGCGAGGCCTACATGGAACGCGTCCGCCAAGCGTTTCTTGAGCAGCTTCCCAAGGCAAGTGAAGCGACGGTTGTGGTCAATGCCGATCAACCCGTCGAAGCCGTCTCGGCTGAGCTCAAGTCAGCAGTACTGGAGCAGCTGGCTCAATACGGTTGATCGATCAGGATCTTGCCTTGCACTCGTTTTTCACCAAAGAAGGCGTTTGGCCTGAAGTACAGCGGGCCGCCGCCGAGCTGCTTGGTTTCGATCGTTAGTGTGGCGTGATCCTGATCGGCGGTTGCCAGCACTTTGCCGAAGTGGTGGATTTCAATTCGGTCAGCGCCCTCGCAGCTGACTTCGATTTCAATGGGTGTTGCGAGGGATCCGTCGTTTGCTAGACCTTCAACGTTCTCACGTGACTTTGTGATCGTTGCCGTCGGGGTTGGCTGTTCGCCCAGCGAATCGATTTCGGCCGCGAAGGTCATTCGTGGTTCGGTGCGATCAAGCCCGGTCAACGTGGCACGGATGTCAAAAATCCCTGAGGCATCGTCTGGCCAATTGAGTTCGATATTGGGCGTGGGAGGGATGGTTTGCATCAGTTTCCCGTTGATGGAAAGTTCGATCGAACGGGTGCGCGTTTTGGGGACGTCTAGTTTGAGCGACCGACGTTGAAGTTTGATTTTCTTTTGCTCGCCTTGGACCATTGAGATTTCGACGACTTCATCGGGGGCACGAGCAAAGGGCTGGGCCAAAGGGTCGCCGACGATCAGCAGTTGGTAGGGTGACTGCACCGATTGGTAAAACGACTCCATCGCGCTCAGGCCTTGAGCGTAGTAGCCATACATCATTGGCGTAGGAAACTTAAATGGCAGTGAGTAAGGCTCGGTAACGGTTCCACTGCTCATCGCCGCGCCGGCGGCAAGAAACTCGGTGCACTTAATTTGGGACGTCGAGTCAAACACCGCGCCTGAGCTGGTCAGGTTTTCTGCGATCGAGCCAGGCACGAGATCAAGCGGCGTGTTAGCCAGAGGGGCGTTTGCGGTGCCAACCATCATTCCGGCAATCGGATCTTTTCCGTCAGGCAAAACGCCCCGAAAAATTTCCGTTTGATAACCGAGTTCTTGTAGGTAGACCGATGCGTCGGCGATCACGGGAAAGCGAGTTTTCGCACGGACGCCAGCGCCACCGGCAAATGTGAACCTTGCTTTTGGAAAGGTGTGATCGGATTCACTTGCGCGTTGTAAGATCCGAACGGCTTCGCTGGTGGATGAGCCATTGGGGTGAACGACGGCCAACACACAAGACATCATGTAAGGCGTGCCGCCGTCTTTAATACCGACACGGCGTCCGGTGATCGCCCAGCCGACGGATCCCGAAAAAGCTTCCGGGCCTTGCCAGACGATTGGGCTGTCGTCCATCAGCGGCAGTGCTTTTTGTAGATCCGGATCGTCGAGATATTTGCTCAGTGCGGAACGCTCTCGCAAGTATCGAGATGACCACCAGCCCGCTTTCAACGCAGCTTTGATCATTGCGACTGCCTGTGCGTCGTCTCCAGAAAGCGAATAAGCTTCGGCTGCGTTGAGCGCGACTGCCGGCATCTCGGGGTGCTTCTTGTGCAGTGCGGACCAAATTTCAGCAGATGCTTTGTTATCGTTTTCGCCATCGAGTTTCGAGGCTTCTTCAAAGCGTTCTTTGTCGTCGCCGGTGAACGGATTGGAAAAGTGGCGAGAGAACTTGCCACGCGCATACTGGTTCGAGCCAAAACTGAGGTACGCGGGACTGTCTGATAGCACGTAACGATAGAAGTAGGTCAGTCCGTTAATCGACGCGATGGGGCGTTGGTATTTTTTGACTGGTCCTTCGGGAAGTTCATTGGTGTGCGCGCCAATTTTGACCGCATACGGAATATCAGCGGAGTACGCGATTGTTCGTGCCAGTGGAGACAGTTTTCGCTCGTCGATTGTCTTTAAGACAGGATTCAAAATCTGGTCGCGGAACTCGTCCAGTCGCATCGTCGTTTTTTTGGGAATCCCTTCAAGAACGATCACATTGTCGATCGGGATCTTTCTCAGGTGGACGTAGTGATTGGCGATCGTTCGTGAGATCGTCGAATCACCGTTGACGACCACAATGACATTTTCGCTACTCAGTCCGGCTTGGGCTCGCCCCTGCCATGTCGCGATCGAGATAAAGATTGCGACGGCGCAAAACATATCACGCGACCGCGTCGTTGTTGGACGGGTTGAAGACATTGGGCGATCGTTTGGGGCGGTGAAATTGAGTAAAGAATGGTCGGGTGGAACCGACCGGCGCTGGAATCAAAGCGGTGCGCTGCTTGAGCGACACAGAGATAGTTTATCAGGGACAGTTTAACAGTCCGTGATCCCCACGTTCGGGATCGTCTGAGTGCCTTGCATTTTCTGTTCACCGCATGAACCGCAATGTCAATTCAGTCTTGCAGTGCAACGGATGGACGGGACCAGTGAATTCGACGTTGCGGTGGCGGGAATGAACGGGTGAGCCGAGCTTCGCGAGTGAGCCGAGCTTCGTGGGGCGCAATGGTCTATGCACGGAAACCGGTAGTTCGATTCAGGTCGCTGTTTCTTTCAGTCTTCCTTGCCGGTCGGTTTGCCAGACTTGGCGAGTATTCATCTCCATCGCCGTCAACCAACCTCCGCCGTAGCAGTACGTGTCGATACAGACGAGGTGTCCCGCATCGAGGACTTCGCCGTCGCGATTTGCCGTATGCCCGACGACCGCCGTTTTTCCGCTCAGGTGCCGTGGCGGTATCCCATCAGTCAAAGAGTACCAGCGAAGCATTTCGATTTCTTGATTTTCGAATTCTGCTTCGGGGTCATACGCCGCATGCGTAAAAAAGAAATCGCCTTGTGCGTAATAGTCGCCGAGTGAATCGAGGAACTCTTTGTGCGTATCAGGAAGGAAATCGAGATCGCCATTGAAGTTATAACTTTCGAGCGTTTCGACGCCCCCGTAACGCAACCACGCATGGTGCGCCGCACCATGATTGAGAACCTCGAGCATCATTTCTTCGTGATTGCCTAGGATTCCCACCAATCGTGTACGTTGGGCCAACTGAATCAAGGTGTCGAGAACACCGCACGAGTCAGGGCCGCGATCGATGTAATCACCGAGTGTGACGATGGTGTCGTTTTCGCGGGGTTGGATTGCTTCGATCAATCGTTCCAGAGCCAGTCGGCAACCATGAATGTCGCCGATCGCGATGAGCCTTCCACTCACAGATGAAACCTAGCCAAGGGTCGGGGATTTGAAAGGGAGATGCCTACGGGGCGGTTCGCTCGGTTCAGCGAACGCATGCTGGTAGCGTCAGGCTAAATCGTTTGAGTGTGAAGTGTAACCCGAATACGGGTGTCGCTTGAGGGGGCGTCCCAATCGATTGCGTTGTATCGTGCGGAGCGTGTTGGGGGGATTAATGATGGCCTGATGGTCCGCGTTGTGTCAGTTAATCGATGCGGTCCGGTTATCACTGCTCGTATCCATTTCCAAATCGTCATTGGAGGGGTGGGGGGCGTCGTGCAACGGCAAAAGCTTGCCGGTGGGATGTGTACAATTGCGGTCCCTAAAGCGTTTTGATCCTAGGCGGTCGAACCACCCAGTGGTCTGAGCTAAACTAAGAGTCGTTGACATTTGTATCGCCTGGTAATGCCTAGGTGGCCTGTCAGCGGCGCAGATGATCCGAAATCGAAGGACTGCAAAGGTCGGGACAGCAATGGGACTCAGTGATATGGATTCGAGCGAAACCGACGACCTCCGTACCGAAAGTGATGCCCTCCCCCAGGATGGCCAGGTAGATGCTTGGAGCGAAGAGGAGCTCGAAGAAGAAGCGGTGCTGCAAACCGACGAATCGGCTGCTTTGTTTGGCAGTATGGCTGTCCATATCCTGATCATTGTCGCTCTGGCGATCATGCCGACCCAGTTGATTGAGGAGGACGATGCGGTTGTCATCGTCTCTTCGCCCGTCGAAACAGAATCAGAAACCATTATCGAGGAAGTCGTTTACAGCGAGATTCCCGAGTTGGCTCCTGGGGCAAACAGCACTGCGGAAGCCGACATGGCCGAAGCGTCAGCTGAGATGTTCGCCGAGGTCGCCGAAATCCCCAGCCCGGTCGAAATCGAAAAGTCAGATCTCGGTGATATCGAAGTCAATCGGATCTTTTCGCAACCGATGGCGCCGATGGACCGCTTGGTCGACCAAAAAGGCAACGTCGGCGAAGGTGCGACCGGAGCTGCTGGTGCTGTCGATCGGTTGACCTACGAAATTTTGCAGTCAATGGAAGAACGGCCCACTTTGGTGGTTTGGCTGTTCGACCAGAGCGGTTCACTGCACCGGCAGCGGCGCGAAATTCGTGATCGGTTTGATCGAATCTACGACGAGTTGGGCATTTTGCGGCAAGACAAGGGCGCCCAATCGGAAGGCGACAATCTTGCCTCCGCCAAGAAGCCACGCGGTATCAACCACGACGCGCAGTTGCTCAATTCTGTGATCGGCTTCGGTGAAAACATCACGCTCTATACGGAGACGCCGACGGAGGACGTGAATGAAATCAAGTCGATCGTTGACAAAATCGAAACTGACACGTCAGGTGTCGAACGCGTTTTTTCTGCCGTCAAAATGGCTGCCGACAAGTACAAGCCATTGCGAGTTCGTCGTGGCGGACAGGACCCGGCGAGGAACGTCTTGCTGATCGTTGTGACTGACGAAAAAGGCGACGACGAAATTCAGGTAGAAGAATCGATCGATATCTGCCGGAAATACGGGATTCCCGTTCATGTGATTGGGGTGCCTGCACCGTTTGGACGCGCCGAGACCTTGGTGAAGTACGTTGATCCAGATCCGAACTACGACCAAACGCCACGTTGGGCCTCTGTCGATCAAGGTCCCGAGTCGTTCATGCCGGAACGTGTGCAGTTGCCCTTCACCGCTGACTTCTCACAAGAACCCACAATTGATAGCGGCTTCGGGCCGTATTCGCTGACCCGGTTAAGCTACGAGACCGGCGGCATCTACTTCAACGTTCATCCCAATCGAAACGTCGCTCGCAAAGTACGCCGCAACGAGCTTTCTGCTTACGCATCGGACCTCGAATACTTCTTTGATCCGTCGGCGATGTCACGCTATCGCCCTGACTACCTATCGCCGCGTGACTACATGACCAAGGTGCAGTCAAGTCCGTTGCGAAAGGCACTTGTCAGCACGGCGCAAATGAAGCCCGCAACCGGAATCTCCAAACCGCGATTGGAATTCTTGGGGGTCGATCAGGCTCGCTTGGCAAGCGATTTGACGGAAGCTCAAAAACAGGCTGCCCGGTTGGAACAGCCACTGAACATGATGGCAATCGCATTGCAGCCTGGAATGGACTATCGCGAGAAAGAGGAAAGTCCGCGCTGGAGTGCCGGCTATGACCTGGCGATGGGGCGTGTCTTGGCCCAGAAGGTCCGAACCGAGACTTATAACGCGATGCTTGCAAAAGCCAAGCTGGGGATGAAGTTCGAAGGCGAAAAGAACAACACTTGGGTCCTTCAGCCGAGCGACGAGGTCAGCGTCGGTAGCCGTTGGAAGCGGGAGGCCGAGACGGCTCGCGAGCTGCTCGAAACCGTTGTCAACAATCACCCGGGCACCCCATGGGCATTGCTGGCTTCAAAAGAATTGGAGGTGCCAATTGGCTGGAAATGGACCGAGAAATTCACTGACCTGTCACCTCCGGCACCGCGAAATCCGGGCAATAACAACAACGCTCCTCCGCCACCGTCGGACGACCAAAAGCGGATGATCGAAAAGAAGGCCCCCCAGCGTCCGATTCCAAAGCTGTAGCCGGAAATCGTTGTTGCTCGAAGCGAAAGGCACGGGCAATGACTTCGATTCTTGGACTTCGATTCTTGCGGAACGCTCTTTCGCAGGAGGCGTTGCATTTGGTACTGCCAAACGAGTTGTCAATCCATCGACTCGTTTTCAGGGAACCTCCGATGTTGCGTCTTTCACGACG
This sequence comes from Rhodopirellula sp. MGV, assembly GCF_002251265.1. NCBI lineage: Bacteria > Pseudomonadati > Planctomycetota > Planctomycetia > Pirellulales > Pirellulaceae > Rhodopirellula > Rhodopirellula sp. MGV. Next base: position 160,577 of record NZ_NPDI01000053.1, read on the forward strand.
AACACTTTGCCTGCTATCGACGACGTGCCTGAGCGTCGCCCTTGCCGCTCCCGTCGGTGTTGCTGCGCCGCCTAGTTTGCTTCGACTGTTTGGCAAAGCTCAGCCGATCGAAAAAGTAGATTCGTACGTGTTGACCGAGGAAGACGGTCCCTGGTTGTTGCTCGCGACGACATTTGTGGGTGAGAACTCCAAAGACAAAGCGCAAGCCGCGGCGATCGAAATTCGCGAAAAGCTGCGCCTGCCAGCATTCATCTATCAAGAGAGTTTCGATTTCACCGGCACCGTCGACCACGACGCGACGACCGGTCGTCGGATGAGATACGCAAACCCCCATCAATACGAAGCCTACGCGGTTCTCGTCGGCGAATACGATTCGGTCAAACACGAAGGGATCGAGCGAGATTCGGAGAGGCTTCGCAACGTTCAATTGGATATCTTCAAAGATCCCAACAGCGTGAAAGACGAGTACGGAACCGACAGCCCTGCGTCGATGATCAAGGCTTTCGGCCAGCAAATGTTTCGTTCGGCAAAAGGGCGGACGCGAAACCCAATGGGCAACGCCTTTTTGACTCGCAATCCGTTGCTCCCGGAAGACTTCTTTCAGCAACCCGAAGTCGACTCGTTCGTGCAAGAGTTGAATGAGGGCATGGACTACAGCTTGCTGAAATCGGATGGCAAGTTCACGGTGGTCGTTCGCACCTTTGGCGCTTGTGGCACCATCGAAGGGGCGAAGAATTCTGATAAGTTCAAGCCTAGCGCAGAGCGAATGGACCAGTTCGCGTTGCAGGCGGGGAAAATGGTTCGCGCCCTGCGAAAGCAAGGGCACGAGGCCTATCAGTACCACGATCGCGATCGCTCGATTGTCACGATCGGCAGCTTTGACAGCTTGGGCCGGGAGTTGCCTGATGGCCGATTCGAGTACGCGCCGGAGATTCGACGCGTGATGGTCGAATTCAGTGCTTTGAACGCTCCAAATTCACGCTCGCTCAATGGTGGTGCGGCTTACATGGCCAACCACGTCGCAATGATCCCGTTCGACGTGCAGCCTGCTCCCATCGCGATTCCCAAAGCAAGCAAACGAAGTCTGTACAGTGCGCTGCGCTAAATAACTCGCCAGCAAAGCTCGTCCGATGCGTGCTCTATCGCAGCCTTGTGCCTCCGGGTGCAGGGCTTTTTGCATTTGGCGGACAGGGTTTTTTGTGCTTGGAAGACAGGGCTTTTTGCGTTCGGTACCCAGGTTAGGCAGCTGGGCTTTCTCCGCATCTGGGCCGGGTTAGTCCGGTCCGAGAAATTCTGCGGGTTCTGCCGAATGTATCAAGAATCACGGTGCAAACGTCGATGATTGAACCGTGAGAGGTCTGCATCGCGGTTTGAAGGTCGTTTCGATGCGTCCGGCACTGACTTGACGACGGCCACTGCGCCGCCTATGCTTTCACCCTTAACCTCAAGGGCGGTAAAGGGTTACAGCGTTTACCCGGAGCCCCATGGGATCCAGGTGTAGCGACAATGGGAGTCGGGAGTGACCAAGAAAGATATCGTCCGAACGATTTCTGACGAGGTGGGCCTCACACAACAACAGACCAAGAAGATTGTTCAAAGAACCTTTGATTCGATCATCGACACGCTGGTGCGTGACGGGCGGATCGAGCTAAGGAACTTTGGCGTGTTCGAGGTCAAGCCGCGGGCGGCTCGCCGAGCGAGAAACCCGCGGACGGGCGATGAGGTGATCGTGCCTGAAAAGCATGTGGTGACCTTTAAGCCTGGTAAGTACATGGAGGCCAGGGTGCAGGAGGCTGATCTCGAAGGACAAGAACCATTGGGTTCGAGCGACGAGATCACGCAGACGCATTTTGGAGCCACCGACAACTCCAATAAGATTTCCGGTCGCTGGGACGAAGACTGAACAGCGTCCGACAACCGGCACTGCAATAACGAGAAACGTTCACGGAGGAACGTCCCATGCGTCGTCTGTTCCAGATTACATTGCTCGCGGTTTGCGTCGGCAGTACCGTTGGGTGCATGTTGCCGATCTACTCGCCCCAGCCCGAGCGTCGTGTTCAGCAGTTGCTCTACACCTCGGAAGACATGCGATCGATCTTGGCCGAATGGGAACGGTTCTGGTTCCTTGATTCGCCTAGCCACCTGACTCCGATTCGGACTCACGGCGGCATTATGTAGTGATCGTTTGATCGCGAAGCCGGCGCATTCGACACGGCACGGACACGGTCCAACCCGACGGTATCTTACCGAGTGGTTTGTTCGTGTTCGTGCCGCTGTTGTTAAGATGCCGGCGCAAAAAAAATCGGGATGCGATCACTCGCACCCCGATTTCAATTGCTAAGGCGATTATCGAATGATGTTGGTCAGTTCTTCGAGCATTTGGTCGGCAACCGTGATCGTTCGTGCGTTTGCACTGAAACCACGCTGTGCGACGATCAATTGGGTGAATTCCAATGCGATGTCGACATTCGATCGTTCAAGTTGGCCGCCCATGATTTGTCCTCGAGGGCCGGTCGCACCAAGACCGAGTGCAGCGTCACCGCTACTGATCGACTGTTTAAAGTAGTTTGCACCGATTGACTCCAGAGCCGCGGAGTTCGGGAAACTAGCGATCGCCAGCTGTGCCAATGGCAGTGCGCGACCGTTTGACGCCAAGCCCGTCAGTTCGCCCGAGGTCGAGACGGCAACGGAAGAGAGAGCTCCCGGTGGAATGCCGTCTTGAGTTTGCGTCATCAAAAAGTCACTCGCCAGGTGACTGATCTTGCTGAAGTCGAGTTCGATGGTTTGCGGATTGGTGATGCCGTTGATTTGAACTTCGATATTCGCGTCCCCGATACCGTTGATACCGGCAATCGCGTAGCTACCGTTTTCATTGAAGGTCAAGTTCAAGACTTGGTCGTCGATCATCGTTCCTGATGAAGCTGGAATGCTGGCGGATACGGACCAGTTGTTGATGGTGTCTTTGGTGAACGTAAACGTCATTCGGTGACTTTCACCACGTTCGTCAAACATATCGGTTGACACGTCGAATGAGTCCCCGTTGGTTCCTTCGGTACTGATAAACATCGAGTTGCCGGAGAAGTTCGTTGCCCCGGTGTTGCCGGCAACGTCTCGCAGGGTCAAGCTGAGGAATGCTTCGCCCGTATCGTCAGCCGTGACAGTTAAGGTGCCGTCCGCTTGAAGCGACGCGACGGCGTCGACAAGGTTCGCATTCAACGTATCGACGATATCTTGCAACGTCGAAGTGTCGGCAGGCAGTGCGACGGTAAAGGTTGAACCATCGGGGTTTGTTCCTACCAATTCGAATGTATCGCCAGGGGCGTAAGGGGCCGTATTAATCGTCAGGTCGTTCAGTAGCGTTGTTCCATCGGCCGGTCCACCCGAAGTCGCAAATCCACGGAACGAGGACAGCACTTCCGCTTGCGGTGGCGACGATGTCGATGGCAAGTTACCAGTGAAATCGATGTTGGCCGTTTGGGTTCCGGGGATTGCCGAACCGATCGGAACAAAGATCGAATCTTCGCCTTCGGTTTGGAATTTCACTCCGCCGTCGGCAGCTTCACCCAGGTTACCGATCCGTTGGACAAGGTAGCCTGTCGCCGGGTCAACGAGGCGACCACGGTCATCAAGGGCGAATGCACCGGCGCGAGTGTAGGCGGGCTCCTCGGTCGGCGACATCAAGGTAAAGAAGCCGTCGCCTTGGATCGCAAAGTCAAATGTCCCACTCGTCGTTTCGAGTGTTCCTGGACTGAAGTTCCGGGTGATCTGCGCGGTTTGCACCCCAGTACCGATCGCTTGTGGGTTGATACCGCCGGCTGTGTCGGATGAGGCCGATCCGCCACGGTCGACGTTATAGACCAAGTCACTAAAGATCGCCGACTGTGACTTGAAACCGATCGTGTTCATGTTGGCCAAGTTGTTGGCCACGACGTCGAGTTTCTGTTGGTGTGTGCGCAGACCGGTGATACCGGTCATCAAAGCTCTTGACATTCGTAGTGCCCCTTTATGTAAATCTCAGAATTGAGTGATCGTTGGAGTGGTGGTTCTTGTTTTCGCTTACGCCGCAGATTCACTGACGCGCGTGATCGCACCCATGCCGACTGCTGATCCGTTGACAATTAGTTTGACTTCATCGCCAGAGTTAAACACATCGGTGACGACGCCGGTGTGCAGTTGATTGGTGTTGGGATCGCGATAGTCGACCGATTTGCCAATCATGTTGACGCTTTCGGAGAGTTGCTGCATTTGCATGTACTGACCGAATGAGTCATTGAGATCTTCGATGCCTTCAAGGATGGAAAACTGGGTTAAGTCGTTGACCATCTTTTCTTGGTCAACTGGGTCCATCGGGTCTTGGTTTTTCAGTGTCACGGTGAGCAATTGCAGGTAATCGGTCCGTGCCGATGTCGAAGAAATTCCGTCCATGTCTCTCTCCTCTAAGCGACAATATCCAGGCCGCTCGGTCGGTCCGAACGGTAGCTGGTTAGTGGGATGGTTGGTGTTGAAGATCGCGTTGGTTGGAACGACGATCGTTGTTGGTTTTGTTGGGGATTCGAGTCGTTCGATGAACGTTGCTCATAAGAGATGTTCACATCGAGCGACTCATAGCCGAGTTGGTTCAAGCTCTCAACGAGCTGGCTACGATGGTGCTGCAGGATCTCGCTGGTCACTACTTCACTTGCGACGATCTTGGCATGAACTGCATCGTCGACATGTGAGACCTCGATCGTTAGAAATCCAAGTTCTTTCGGATTGACTTCTAAGTAAACCGACTTGTCGTCGGTGATCGCTGATTCGACAGCCTCACCGATCGATTCGCTGACCAAGCCAATTGCCGCAGCGTCAGGAGCTCCGTTGAGGAAATCTTCGAGCGATATCACGCCATCGAATTCCGACGGAACATCGGGTGTCGCGAAGGTGCTGCCAGATGCGTTGAGTGACGCCAGCGAATCAAGTTCACTTGCCGATCGCTCGACATCGAAATCGAAGGAGTAAGACGCCGCTTCGGGTTGCTGATGTACTCGTGGCTGCCACTGCTGGACTGCAAAGGAATTTGCAAACGAACCATTGTCAGTTGGCTCATCTTGCGCGGTCAGTTCTGCTTTGGCGGCGTCACGTGCTGCGTGATCCCCTTTCTGGGAAGCTTGCGAGTTTTCCTCAATCGCCTCCTCAAAGTTGCGTTTGTACTTGTCCGCTTCTTCGTTGGCTGCCGCGGCGCTGATTGTCTGCACATTGCTGTTTGCCGCATCGTCCGTCGCTAGATCGATTGATTCTTTTGTCGCGGCATTGGAATCAACAACAGACTTTGCAATCGCTTCTGAAACCGCTTCATCGTTCTGTGCAGCGTCTTTCGCGGCGGAGGATGATAGTTCCTCGTGATGCGTCTCTGCGGCGATAGAGTCCGCAACTAAGCTGCTTTGGAAGTCATCTGGATTTGTCGGTGAACTTGTGACCGAAGTCCCGACGGTTTGCTGAACCACCCCTTCCTCTGGATTCTGGTTGGGTGTCGCTTCGATGGTAGATGCTTCTGGCAATGATCGATCGTCCAGATTAGCTGATGTCGGTGGCGTGGCGTCAGATGACGCTCGCGCTGAACCGGCATCACTACGACCCTGTTGCGATGTTTCGACCTTGGTCGCAATATCAGCGGTCGTCGCACGGGGGTTGGACGATTCGGCAGATGGAATCGTCGTTGCTTCAGGCGTTTCCGTGCCGGAATCGGTTGGTGTCTCGCCGGATTTATTCGAATTCATACTCAGCGGCTTGAGGTCATCTAGCGTCGCTGTTGGCTCTTCCGGTTCTTCCATTCCGGCCAATGCGAATTCATTTGAGACACCGGATTCGTTGACCGTCTGCCCAACCGCGTTGGTGAGTTCTCCCTCAGCTGAAGACGACATAACGTCTTGAGGGGTTCCGGTTGCTACTTCGGCAACACTAGCCGTCGTGATTTGATTGGCGAAGAAGACTGGGGTGCTGACGTCCGCTCCATTCGACGGGGCCGAATGAGGAACATTTGCAACGACGAGCTCGGCAACGGACAGCATGCCGTCTTCGTTCATGCTCGCATCAATTTGCAGTTCGGTTGTTGATGCCACGTTTTCCGAATCGAGGATCGCTTTGGCGCCAGGCTTACTTGGAAATTCTGAACTTCCAGCGGAGTTAACCAACTGCTGCAGCGATTCGACATCAACCGAAGCCGACGCGAGCAATTCCTGTGACGAGATTGCAGCTGAAGTTACTTCTGCAGAAGCTTGCGCAAAGATTGATTCAAAAGATTCAGTGGCACCATCAGGGAGACCGGAGAGTTGGTCAGTACCATCCGCTGATTTGCCGGTCGAATAACCAGCGCCTGCTGAGAGGTTCAGCAGGAGATTGAAAGGGTTTGGCATCGTGTGATTTGAAAGAACGCGTTCCGAACAAAACGTGTGATTTCAAACCTAGGCAAACAGTGTGCCAATCGTTTCCAACCGGCAATTTTGCTGAGAATCAGCCGGACGATTTTTGCATCTATGACAAACGGACTTTTAAAGAAAAGTTAAAGTCTGCGGTCGGAAAGAATTGCTTTGCAAGCGAAGCAACTATTGCCGTCTAGCGTCCTGCGGAGACGCCATCCTTGAGTGGCTTTTAGGCGGCTTCCGGCTCACTGTCTGCTTCGCGATAACGGCGGATTTTGTTGGTCAAAGTGCGGGGAGAGATGCCAAGCTTGTCGGCGACGACTTGACGGTTTCCAAATGCTTCGATCGCAGCGGTGATTATCTTGCGTTCGACCTCTTCGAGGTTCATGTGAAGCCACTGGCTGGGCAGGTTTGGCTCCTGCGGTGGAGTCTTTCCCTCGACAGGTTGTTCCACAGCCGACGACTCAAGCCCGAGGTACTCGGCAGTAATGCGTGGCTGGTCGGTGAGTACGCAGGCGCGGTGAATGACGTTGCGCAATTCGCGGATATTACCTGGCCAATCATGTTTGGCGAGTGTCTTCATTGCAGTCGAATCGAAGCCTTCGATCCGAATTTGATTTTCTGATCGGAACAGATCCAGAAAATGCATCGCAAGCAGAGGGATATCCGAAATCCGTTTTCGTAGCGGCGGAATTTCGATGTTCAAGACGTTGATTCGGTGCAGAAGATCGAGCCGAAATTCGCCTTCTTCAACCGCGAGTTTTAGATCTCGGTTGGTCGCCGCGACAATACGAACATCATGTTCAAGTGTTTGGCTACTGCCGACACGTTCGAACGTCTTGGATTCCAAGACACGTAAGAGCTTGGATTGCAGGGGCAGCGGTATTTCACCGACCTCATCCAGGAACAACGTTCCGCCTCGTGCGACTTCAAACCGTCCTTCACGGGTCATGATCGCTCCCGAGAATGCACCTTTCTCGTGTCCGAACAATTCGCTTTCGAATAGATTCTCAGCGATAGCGGCACAGTTCACCGGCACGAATGGATGCTCGGAACGCGGGCTGGATTGATGAATCAGCTGTGCGAAAAGTTCTTTGCCCGTTCCACTTTCACCCGTCAGCAAGACGGGCGCCGTCGATCGCGCAGCCCGCTTTGCGAATTGAATGAGCTTCTCGACCTTCGTCGATTGAGTGATGATCATCCCCATTTGCCCCAAGGATGCAGATAAATCGTTTAGTGACGGTGTCGAAACACCCGTGCGGTTGCAAGTGCGGAATGCACCATCACAAGCTGTTAACTGTGATTGTTCGTGCGATAGGCATTTTGCATTTGGATCCCACGCACGCTTCCTTGAATCCGTGGGAAAAGACGTCGAAGCGAATCGACGGAGACCTTCTCAAGTTGAGCCAGTTTCGGCATCAAAGATTTGACAAGGTCGATGGTTTCGTCGGTGATTGCCTGAAGTTGCCCTGACAATTCACGCGACTCGCCAAGGTATGTTTCTCGAATCGGTCGAAGCTTTTCTTCGGTCTGTTTGACCAGCGCCATCTGTTCGCGAATCGGTTCGATAGCCCCGTGCGAATCGTTCGCATGCTCGTCGATGATCGCGTTCAGTTTTTCGTAGTGGCTTTTCAGCTCGCTGGTGTAATTGAACAGCAGCGTTTCATTGAGGTCCGACATTCTTTTCAACCCTCTCGACAATCATTTCGATTTCACCAGACAATTGTTCCATCGTTTCCACGCGTTTTTGTTCTGCCTCGGCATACTTGAGGTACCACTTCGCGGCTTGCACGGGATAGTCCGTGGACTTGTCGTTGGCAATGTCGCGTAGCGTTCCGATTGAACTTTCAAACGCTTGGGATTTCTGTTCGCATAACGCCGTCAGCAGTTCAAGCCACATCCGGTCTGATTGAGGAAGACCTTCTGTTTTGACTTCTTTCAATGCACGCAAAGCGGCGACATAGTTCCCGGTTCGGTACAGGCTTTCGCCAAGGGCGAGCGTATTGACAGGTTGAGGCAGCAATTGTTCGGCGCTGATATTTGGCGTACCGATGACCGACGCAGTCATCTCTTCTGGCTGCGGAGTTGTGGATTGCTCGGCAGCAGTCAACGATTGGTCGACACCGGGGTGAACTTCCGGCGTCATCGGGGCAACCGATTCGGTTGGCGGTGTCGGTTGCATCTTATGGTCCAGCGGCGATGGCCCACCAGCCCCGGCCATCTTTTCATCGCGACGAAGCTTCTGGAGGACTCGGATCCGATCACGGATCTCTTTCAGTTCTAACGCTGGGTCAGGACGCAACCCAGCGACTCCGTCCAGAACAGCGCCCGTGGTTGGAGATAGCGTCCCTGCACTAGTTGACATCGAAGGCTGGCTCAACGCATCACTGCCAGCCGATTCACGCGATTCTGCGGCTTGAAGTTGCCGCATCCGCTGCAGGCGTTCGGTTGCATTCACCAGGTTTTTCAGCCGACTCTGCAGGTCGTTTTCGGTCGACGCCGGCGTGGTCTGTGGTGTGGCTTGCGGAGCGGGCTCGATCTGGGGCGCGGACAATTCGGCCAGTGGATCGCTGCCGTCGTCAACGGATTGAGCCAAAGCAGCGCTCGTTGGCGTCAATAGACTGGCAAAGGCGGTTGCTGCCGCGAAGGTACCTGTGATCAGATACCGACTGGCAAAGTTTCTGGACGCGGTCTTGTTTTGAGGGATTTGGGTCATGGTGTGGCAACTCCCTGAGGTTCAGAGTCAGAGTTCGCTTTGATCGGTTCGGGGAGCAACCCGGCAAAACACAGGGTTGCGGCATAGTGTTGGCCTTTTTCATTAAGAACCATGCCCAACTTGTTGAGCGCCTCGGCTTGAATGGATTGGTCAACATCCAAGCTTACGATGCGGCGACAGATCGCTTCACATTGATCCAGTTGCTGAGCATCAAATTTGACATTTGCATGCAGCAACAGCACCTGTGGAAGCATTCCGAGGGTCACCTGTCCGAATCCCGCGATCGTTTCGTCCGCTTCTTGCAGCTTTTCTGCCTCGTAGTACGCCTTCGCAAGTTCCAGGCGAATCCGTTCGGACCAGAAACCGGCTGGTGCCGTCGCGAGTGCTTGTTTCAGGCTTTCGATCGCTTTGGTTTTGATGCCGACCAGCGCGTAGGCTTGCGACACGATCAATGCGTCTGCAAAACCTTTGGGGTCATCGGGTTTCATCATCGCAAGGGCCATGACCAATCGTTGCCCCTCGTCTTGCAGACCACCACGCGACGGGTTCCGCTGGTAGCGAGCGAAGCTCGAAAAGACGCTCGCCAGCCGGCGTTGCGAATCTCCGATGATCGCTTGGGATTGGTCGAACAGCACTTGATTCGCCGAATCTGGATCGTCGTTCAGCAAATAGGCTTTGGAAAGCGTCATCGCACATCGACTGAGGACTTCAGGGTCTTGAGCGCGGCGCAGGCCACGTGATCCGGCCGTGATTGCTTTTTCGGCCTGCCCGAGTTCCAGTTCCAATTTGGCGATCATTGCATAGACATCACCTTGCAGCGATGCGGTCAAGGTTTGGTCCAATGCCATGTAGCAAGCGTTTAGTGCGTCAAGCTTCTCGCCGTCCGCCAATTGCAGCGAAGCTTCGTTGAAATACAGCTTCGCACTTAACTCGTTGGTCGGAGTTTGCTCGCGAGCCATCTTGTAGCTTTCACGGGCTTCGTCCCAGCCGCCTGACAAACGCGAGTTGTTGCCTTCGTTCATCATTGCCGCGGTACGGCGAGGGCCTTCTGCTTCTTCCAGCTTTACCTGTCGCAGCATTCGCTGCACACGGGCCAAGTCATACGAGGCGATGTCTCGCGGTGACAGTTCATCGCGGTGCATGATGTTGACCTCGGAGGTTCCTTGGCTCCATGACAATACGACGGGTTCAAGGACGCTGTCGAGCACAAAAGAGAGCGGCATCGCGGTCGTTTGAATGTTGCACATACGTCCGACCAAGTCAGACTTCGCACGTTCGGTCAATGTGAAACGCAATTCTGAACCGCGTTCCAGTTCGCTAAGCAAACCGAGAACACTGAGTCCACGCACGTTTGCGGCAATCAAGATCAGCGTCGCATCAGGGCGAGGAGCCTGTAACACTTTCAATTGGCTTGGTTCGACCGACATTCCTTCTGCCGGGGTCTCCCAGTCGATCAAGGTCAGGATGTTGTCGACGACCAACGATGGCCAGAAGTATTCCATCGGCTCTTTTTGAAGTGCTTCGATGACAACTTCGCTGGACAGCAATCGCTTTTGCAAGCAGTCCGACAGTTGGGAAACGAGTTGTCCGCGGAGCAGCTTTGGATATTGCTCGCCGCCATAGAGCAAGAACAGTTCGCTCAGTAGTGAGCAGGAGTCTTCGAATTGGCCTCGGTTCTCCCAAACGCGTGCGATTCCTAAAAGACAGTTCGCTTGTGCAACAGAGCCTTTCTCGGAGACTCGAATCGCGCTGCGGTAATGCTTGATCGCATCGTCATGCAATTCGGCGAGTTCGGAAGCGAGAGCCAGTCGCATCAGCACCGCGTTGTCGGTGGGGACGTTCGAAGTCTTCCACAGTTTTTCGTAGTGCTTGATCGCACCGGTGTAGTTGCCACCGAGAAGCAGACGGTCGCCCAGTTCAACGATGTTCCAATCGACCGATTGGGTGCGTTTCATGGGAGGGCTGATCTCGCTCCAGACATCCTCGACCGGTGCGGTTGGGGTGTCGGTGGGAAGCGGTGTTTCTTCTGCGGTTTCGGGTTGAGGGTTCTCCCTCACTTCGTCTTCGAAGGGCCATGTTTCGTCGATTTCGTCCTCATCGAGAGCGGGCGAGTCGCCTACTTCGGTCGCCACGATCTCATTTTCGGCAACGGAATCAGCGGCCGGATCAGGCCAATTGTAGACCAGCCCGCCGATCGCACCGACCGCGAGAAACACGGTAATCCAGACGATTTCCGCTCGAAACACCAGTAAAAGCCCCGTTTTTGGATGGTTCGTTTCACAGTCAACGAACTCTGTATTTACTTCGGGACCGTTGTAATCGGAATATCTTTCCTGGTCCCTGTAATCGCTACCGGTGTATCGACTTAAAAAGCTTTACGGCTTGAAGATTTTGTACGCAAGTTGGTACTGGACCTCTCGACAACCACTTGCAGTCACTCACCTGCGGAGAAATCCAAATGAGAATCAACCCAACTGGTAATTCGTTGCCGTCTGATATTAAGCGGCTCGATCCTAAAGGTCCAAGCGGACAATCGGCATCGCGGGCCGAAGAGTCTGCCGCCAGTGTTTCGACATCGGCGGATTCAATTCAATTGGATTCCATTCGCGAACTGTCACAGGTCCTCGAACAAGCAGCTGATGTGCGAGAGTCCGTGGTAGAGGATGTCAAACTGAAACTACAAAGCGGTGAATACCTGACCCGAGAGGCAGCCGTCAGTACGGCCAGGTCAATTCTCGACTTGTAGTGCTCGTGTGATCTCCAGTTTTTCGCCCGAGGCGCCACGGATGCACTGATTGACATGGAAGTTCCGTTGATCCCCTAATCCTGAGTTAGCAAGAGATGACCTTAACTATACAAAACAATGTCGGTGCACTGAACGCCCGCAACAACCTCAACCGTTCGAGCAGCGCTTTGAACAAGTCGATCGAGCGATTGTCGACCGGCTTCAAAGTCAACCGCGGTGCTGACGGCCCTGCTGCGTTGGTTATTTCGGAAAAACAGCGAGCTCAAATTGCTGGTCTGAAAACCGCGATTGCCAACACCGAAAAAGCTGTTTCCGTCGTTCAAACCGCCGAAGGTGCATTGAACGAAATCAACAGCATCCTGATCAAAGTCCGTTCGTTGGCTTTGGATTCGGCTAACTCGGGTGTCAACGACGCTGACGCGTTCGCTGCCAACCAAGCCGAAATCGATAACGCCCTGGATACGATCAACCGTATCTCGTCTAACACCCAGTTCGGCGAGAAATCGCTGCTGGACGGATCGGCTGGCGTAACAGGCACTGCGTCGGTCCCAGCGACCGTGACCTTCCTGAAGGGTACCGGCGACACTAGCGGCGGCACCTACGCTGTTGCAGTGACCACGGCTGGCGAGCGTGCAAACATCACCGGTGGTACGTCACAAACGACCGCTTTGGCGGCCGACGAAGTCCTGACGGTCAACGGTGTTAGCATCAAATTGAATGCTGGGTTGAGCCAAACGGGCGTGATCGCTCGTATCAACGAGTTTACCGACCAGACCGGCGTTGTCGCTGAGAACCGTTCGGGCGGAACTCGCCTGTACTCGAAAGAGTTCGGCGCCGACGCAGAAATCGAAGTTGTTTCGGACAAAGCCGCAGCCACCAGCTCCTCCGGTTTCGGCACCACCTTGTTGACCGACACTGGTCTCAACATTCAAGGTACGATCGACGGTGTTGCGGCTTCAGGTAAAGGCAACACGCTGACGAGCGTTTCTGGTGCTTCGACGGGCGCTGTGATTCGCCTTGCCGCTGACACGACGAACGCCGCCCTGTCGGTGAACGGTGCTCAGGGCAATATTTCTGTCCAGAACAACTCTCTGGTCTTCCAGATCGGTGCGAACCAAAACCAAACTGCCAAGATCGCTATTCAAAGCATCAAAGCCGATTCGTTGGGTGTCGCGGTAACCGGCACGAAGTTCAATAGCTTGAACGAAGTCGACGTCACCTCGTTCGATAACGCTCAAGACGCATTGAAAGTGATTGACGCGGCGATTGACGAACTTTCCAACATTCGTGGTGACTTGGGTGCATTCCAAGCCAACACGCTGGAATCGATCGGCAACAACATGCGTTCGACTCTGGAAAACACCGTGAACGCCGAATCGGTCATCCGTGACACCGACTTCGCCGAGGAAATCTCGAAGTTCACCAACAACCAGATCTTGGTCCAAGCCGGTACTTCGGTACTGTCGAGTGCCAACCAAACCACGCAATCGATTCTGTCCTTGCTGCAGTAACGCTTGCGATTGTGATCAGACCGGGGGGAGGCGAGCAGCACGCTCGCCTCCCCTAACGGTCGTGATCGAAGCATCTTGGCTGAGGGACTTTTCGAGGCGTCCGCAGTCGTCGTTTTCTTCGCATCGGCTTGATTGAAAAAGCCCATGCGAAGCAACCGGAATGATTTCGATGCTTGCCCCGAAGAATCGGTATCGACGATACCGGGTCATTTTGCCTAAGTCATCGTGCTACCTCATAGATTGAAGGGATGACGTGAAAGTCAGGTGACGGATTACCGACTTTAAGTTGTGATCGGTTAGACGCCGTCGAAGCAAAAGTCGTAGAGTCTTCAATGGCGAGGTGTGGACGACGAGAGATAGGCATATTCCAGTGGTAGGGCAACTAAAATGTTTAGTATCGACGGGCTCGTATCAGGCTTCGATACGACCAGCATCATTGACAGCCTCTTGGCTTTCCAGCAGCGCCAAATTGATACTTTCAATTCGCGAAAGGCTGAAGTCGCCACCAAGCAGACCTCCTTCAAGGGTGTCGAGGCTCAGCTCCTGACGCTTCAATCGTCGCTCGGACGATTGAATCGCGCAACCGCTTCGGTGTTTGATGCGCGAAACACAACCACCACAAACAAGGACGTTGTGACAGCGACAGCCGGCAGCGGCGCGATCGCGACCAATTACCAACTGAGCGTCGATCAATTGGCGACCGCCCATCAGATCGCATCGCAGGGCTTTTCCTCGACCAGCGATCAAATCGGCACCGGCGAAATCAGTTTTAAAGTCGGCAACAATGCTGCGCAGACGATCACGATCGACAGCAGCAACAACACGCTGCAAGGATTCGTCAATACGATCAACGAGCAGGTCGACGATATCAGTGCGAGTGTGGTCTTTGATCAAGCCAGCAATTCGCACCGAATCTTGCTGACGTCTCAGCATACTGGTGCCGAAAACGTCATCAACGTGACCAACAACTTGGATCCATTGGAAGGCATCCTGCCGGACTTTACCGGGCCTGCCGTTCAACCGCCTCTCAACGCGATCATCACGCTCGGTTCGGGGCTAGGTGCCATCCAGGCTCAGTATGATTCGAATACGGTCGACGGGTTGATCGAAGATGTCACGCTGGAACTGAAGAAAGCAGATCCGGGAAGCGTGATTACGATCGGCGTGGAAGAAGACGTTGAAACTGCCAAAGAAGCAGTGACCGATTTCGTCGAAGACTTCAATTCGATCATCGACTTCATTACCGAGCAAACGCGTTACAACCCCGACACTCAAGAAGCGAGTCCGCTGCTTGGTGACCGTTCTGTTAGCACGATCAAAAACCAACTTTTGTCGATCGTGTCAGGCACGGTTCCCGGTTCGGATCTCTCGCGACTGAGCCAAATTGGGATCGACATTGACGCCCGTGGCAAGTTGAGCGTTGACGATACAAAGCTGACTTCTGCGTTGAAGGGCGAATTAGAAGGAGTCGATCCCGAAAGTGTGCGAAAACTGTTCGGGCTCAATGGTACTTCGGACAGTTCTGGGATTCGATACCTAGGCGGTACCGTCCGTACCAAGCCAACGAACAATATTCCGTACAAAGTCGATGTGACGCAAGCAGCCGAGCGTGCATTGGTGACTGCAACCAATGCCGCCGCCGCATCGACTGTCATCGATTCGTCGAACAAAGAGTTTCAAATCTCAGTCGATGGCATCACCAGTGAGACGCTTTCGCTAAGCGAAGGAACGTACACGACCCAAGAACTGGCGTCGCAACTCGAAAAGGTCATTAACAAATCGAGCAAACTTGGCGTTCACGACGTCAGTGTGAGCGTTGATGGCGATGGGCACTTCGTGATCCAAACGGAAGCGTACGGATCGGCGGCAAAGATCGAGGGTTTCACTGGGACTGCCGCAACAGCTCTCGGATTTGACGGAACCGAAATCGACAACGGCGTCAACGTTGCCGGGAAGTTTATCGTTAATGGCGTAGAGGAAATTGCCAGCGGAACAGGACGTATCCTCACCGGTGATCCCAAAAACGAGAACACCGCCGACTTGCGTGTCGAAATCACGCTTGGACCTGCCGATGTTGTCGCTGGTGCTGAAGGGGAACTCTCCGTCACCGAAGGTATTACCGGACAGCTGAACGACTATATTCGCGAAGTCATGGACTCCGAATCGGGTTTGCTGAAAACGGTAAACGATAGTTTCGAATCTCGGATCGAATCAATCGATAAGTCGATTGAACAAGTCGAGGAGTTGACGGAAACGAAACGACAATACTTGCTCGAAGAATTCGCCGCGCTCGAAAGCGTGATCAACGAGCTTCAAACGACCGGTAACTTTATCTCCTCGCAACTCACCAACCTGAGTTCGCTGAAGACTGGCGGCAACAAGTAACCAAAACGAATGGGGGCTATTCGATGCAACACGTAGCACAATACCAAAAGAAGAGCATTAGCAGCGGGTGGACTCGCGTGGACATGCTTCTGATGCTTTATGACAAAGCGCTTGCTGCGGTCGAGGCCTGCGAAATCGCACACGAAACTGGCGACCAAGCTCTGTTTACCAAACACGAGATTCAGGCGCGCAAAGTGTTTGTCGCGCTGCTTTCGGGACTGAAAACAGACGAAGACGAAGTCGCATACAACATTGCCCGCTTGCTTGACTTTGTGCTGTTCACGTTCGAAGAGCGTCGATTCGATTCATGCAAGACGATCTTGAATCAAGTCCGCGATAGCTTCGCCCAAGTTGCCGAGCAAGTGAACGAGATGGAGCGAAATGGCCAAATTCCCGCCATGCCCGATTCCGATTCGTTCCAGTCAATCGCCTGATCGAACGATCAAATTGCGAGAAATACGAAAGGCCACCGCTCAAACAGCGGTGGCCTTTTCGTTGAGGCATCGGTCTTTATGGAACCGTGTCGATCAAGTCCTCACGCCTGCGTTAGTACTGCCGAATGATGTTGCAGACCCGTTCAATATCCTGCTCATCAATGTCGCTTCCTGTCGGTAGACAAATCACCTGCTGGCAAGCCGTTTCCGTGTGCGGAAGGACCAAGTCTTGATTGAATGGCTGCGACCGGTACGGTTCCATCCGATGGCAGCCGGGGAAAAAGTAGCGACGAGCGCGAACGTTGTTTTCATGCAGTCGTTGCATCACTTGATCGCGCGTTTCGCCCCGCCGTTGTGCGTCGATTTCGATGACAACGTACTGCCAATTCGTCTTTTCGACGTGGTCGTACGTCAAGAAGCGGATTCCGTCGACTGTTTCGAGGTGCGCTTGATAGAGTGAGTGCTTGTAGCGATTGGCGGATTGAATTTCGTCAAGCATTGGCAACAGCGAAAGCCCCATCGCCGCACAGATTTCGGGCATCTTTGCGTTTGTGCCGAGATGAATTACTTCGTCCATTCCGGCGAATCCGAAGTTCCGCATCAGCTGCAATCGCTCCGCCAATTCGTCGTCGTTTGTTGCGATCGCACCGCCTTCAAAGGTATTGAAGAACTTCGTCGCATGAAAACTAAACACTTCGCAATTTCCAAAATTGCCAATCATCTTGCCTTGATGACAACTTCCAAAGGCATGAGCGGCGTCGTAGATCACTGCCAGTTTATGGTCCGAGGCAATTTGCGCAATCGCTTCGGTGTCACAGGGGATTCCCCAAACATGTACGCCCATGATCGCACTGGTTTCGGCGGTGATCTTCTCAGAAATACTTTCCGGCGAAATCGAGTGTGTCTTCGGATCGATATCTGCAAAGATCGGGGTTAACCCTTCCCACTGAGCAGCGTGAGGTGTCGCCGCGAAGGTAAACGATGGCACGATGACCTGGCCGGACAGGTCCAAAGCATGGCAGGCGAGTTGCAATCCGACAGTCGCGTTACAAACGGCGATACAGTGTTTGACGCCAAGGTAGTCCTTCAGTTGGCTTTCGAGCTCTTGGACCACACATCCATTGTTCGTAAACCAACGGCGTTCAAAGATCTCGTCAACAAGTTGATTGAAGCGTTTTCGGTCGCCAACATTCGGGGCGCCCACATGCAGCATTCGTTGGCGATCAAGTTGACGATCGCTTCGAGATGACGGTTGGATGGTAGACATTCCGGCTCGTGCGTCGCGCGTTTTCTATCTGAATTCACTGGTACCTACTGTTTTCGGTACCGACGCGAATCGCGCTAGACGTTAAAAGCCGTTTTGACGGTCGAGTGTTCGGATCAGCGTGAGGGTTTTCGGACAGGTTGCCGGGGTGATTCAACTAGCTTCGTTCGCACACCAAATAGATGCTGGAACATAGATCCGGGTAAAGCTGGCCGAGTTGATAGCAGCCTTCGAGGTACTCGTCGGAGATAATGTCGGTGTTGAGTAATCGGTCCCACTGAAAGTTTGCGAGCGCTTTAAAAAATACCCCGCTTCGATAGATCACATTCAGTCCGGCGGCGCGTGCGTCACGTTCCAGCGTGTCCAATGAGTACGTGATGCGGTGTCCGTGTTTTCGCTCGGCTTCGGTGACAGCCGCATTGTGCGTGATCAAACCCATCTTCACGGCGATCTGTCGCGAAGGTGCATTGGCGTTCGGGCAAGCCAGAAAAAAAAGACCACCTTCGGAAAGCCACTCGTCGTTGATGCGACGAAGGACCCCCACCGGGTCGTCCAGGTGTTCCAGGACATGAGTCAGCACGATGTTGTCGAATTGACGGTCTAGGGTGACATCTTCGAACAATGCTTGGACGCATTCGACACGTTCACCGAGTTCTGATTTTAGGGCCGCAACGGCATCGCCGGACGCCTCGATGCATGTGACCGTTTCGAAATGCTGCAGAAGACGCTTCGTAAAGTCGCCCTTGTAGCTGCCAAGCTCCAAACAGTTCCCGGTTTGGAAAAACGGTGCAAAGGAACGCACCATCATCGGGTGGATCACGTCCAGATCAAAATTGTACGCATATTTGCGTTCACTGTTGTCACGTAGTTCGGCGTCGTAGTCACGTGGTGCGGGGCTAATCGTCATTGGTCTCTCCCAAGTCAAATTGCATCGTCAATTCGTCATCGTGCTCGGCCGTGATGCGATAACCAAGACTGCGATAAAGCTGAAGTGCCGGAATGTTGTCTGTGGATACGTTGAGAGCGATTTGGCGATGTCCAAAACGTTTCGCATTGTCGCTTAAGTTACCCAATAGGTGTTTCGCAATGCCGAGGCCTCGATAGTCCGCCTTAACGCTGACATTCGTAATGAAAACCTGACGACCAGACTCTTTCGTCGGATAATAAGCGGCGACCAGACCTACGAGCTCGCTGGCGTACCAAGCTTCCACTAATTTTGCTAGAGAAGCAAGTTTTGCCGCATAGGATTGAAGATCAACTCGTGTTTCGAGCGGCGGTACAAAGTGAACGGAGCAGCAGCGAAGGTGTTCGTAGATCTCTGCTTCACTGGCAGTGCCAAGTTGGTATCGGATCGCTGGGGGGCTGTCTTGCATCGCGATTCCTATTCGGCAACGGCGAGACCAAAGCCGTGACGCCCAAATGCGTTTCCGTTGTACAGCAAGTAAAGTTTGTCTTGAAAGCGAAAGACGTGCGGATAGCACATCATCTCATGATCCCAGTCCGTCGGATCTGTCGAGCGGTGGATGCCGACATTGGCATCGTCGCGAGTCCAGCTTGCGAGATCGTCCGAGTAGGCATATCCCAGTCGGTAGCCGCGATCGGGATTGGTGCGAAAGTCGCTCGCATATCGATAGCAGAAATACATGTGATACCGGCCATCGTTTTCAATGACCGTTGGCAATGCTTGGCATTCATCGTCGCCTATCGAATCGTCAATCAAAGATTCAATCGCACTACGTGTCCATTGGACGCCATCATCAGATGTGGCGTGCGCGATTTTATAGATTCGTTCTGCTTCGGATGAATTGGCAAACTGTTTCCATGGTCGCCCATAGATGTACCACATATGGAAACGGCCTGCGAAGAACTTGACGAAGCCATCGCCAACGAGGCAGGGTTCGTGCAAACTGGATGACAGCACTGGACCAGGCCCCAGCCGAGTAAAAGTCGCTCCATCGTCATGGCTGATCGCCAGTCCGATTCCCGTTTCGACACTGACCGCGTGCCTGCGACTCCACCCGCACGTGTATCCGTACACCCGATCGCCAACTCGGACGACGTTCAGCGGAAAGATCCCGTGTTCATCAAAGCAGCCAAGTTCGCCAAGCGGCAGGACGGCTTGGTTGCTGACATGTTGGATCGTTTGAAAATTGGCGTCAAAGTCTACATAGCAGACTTGGCTCAAGAATTTGCCAGAATCTTGATCCACCGATCGTGTTGAAAAATAGATGCGAACCGCATCATTGTTGATCAGGACTTGCGGTGATTGTGCAAATTCCTGACAACCTAGCGGCAACTTGTGATCGCGCGGGTCGAATAGCTTTCCGAGTTTTCTCCACCGTGGCGCAGCCTTGTTCAAAGCGAGCCCTCCAGGCGTGCGACTCCAAAACCGTGTTTGCCGACTTGGTTTCCCAAGTAAAACAGATACGTTTCCCCATCGAGCAGCAAGACATGTGGATAGCTAACCATCTCGCTATCCCAGCCAGAATCGGAAATCGTGATGCCGGCGCGGTCATCGTCGCGAACCCAGTCGACGCCGTTGTCCGATGAGGCATAACCGATTCGATAGCCACCAGATTTGCCGCGGTAATCGCGACTGTGTCGGTAGCAAAAGAACATGTGGAATCGTTCGCCGTCAAACGTTACGTCAGGACTGGCCTGAGCTTCGTCTTCTTCGATTCGGCTTTCAATCAAGTCTTTTCCAACCTTGGACCAATTGAATCCGTCATCGGAAACCGCCAGGCGAATTTTGTAGACGGGTTCGGCACGGTCGCCATCCAATATCCATTTACGGCCGGCGATGTAGTAGAGAAACCACTGATCTCGGTACCGACGGATTTTTGGACCGCTCATCACAAACGGTTCATCAAGGGAGTACGAAATCACCGGGCCTGGGCCAAGTTTCTGAAATGACTCACCGCCGTCATTGCTTTTGGCAACTCCAATGGCTGTGTTAAACGGTACCGACTCGCAGCGTGTCCATCCGGCATAGTAGGCGCGATAGCCTTCGTGATCTCGTATCACGGACATTGGGTACGTGCCGAATTGGTCAAACGTACCGAGATCTCCCAAGGGCATGATCGGCCCGTCGCTGACTCGAATGACGCGAGTCAAATCGTTGCGGTCAACATCCAGGAATGCGCAGTGGCTGGTGTATTGACCATTTGCGTCCGGCGCCGGACGGCACGAGAAATAAATTCTGACGAAACCGTCGTGAACGATCGCGCTGGGCGCCTGCGCGAACTCCGCAATCCACTGCGCTTGTTCAATCGACGTAGTGGTCGGGTCAAAGACCACGCCGAGTTTATTCCACTTGTAAGGGGTGGATCTCACGCAACAGTCACCGGTCTCGAGATCAACGAATATCCACGCAACGCATCATCGCGTACAGTCTCGATCGAATTGAACATCAGGAGGTCGATGATTGAGAGCCAAGGGACGAACTCGTTGTCAAATTGCGTGTACGGACGCGGGTGAGACTCGATGAATCGCAAGTCGAGTCCAGCGTTGGCAAAGCTCGGTTCGTCGTAAAGCGACAAACCGCCGATCGCGTTGATATACGTTGTCGCCTGTTGTGCTTGGCAGATCGCAATGACTTTCTCTTGGCCAGACAGTTGATGATCGATTTGGATCTCCGACGAACGCAAAATCGTTCGAGCAATTTTTAGGTGATCAAGTACCAACTGTAGCGAGTGATGCAAAAACGAGAACAGATTGGCGGCATCGTACCGCACGGCAGATTCGAAAAGGGCCATCGCCGAATCAAAGTGCGGTGCCTTTGCGTAAGCACTTGATACGCGGCGGAGCAGTTTTTCTCGGTCGAAGGAGTCTGCCAATTCACGCTGGTCGATGTTCAGTGAATCGGATGCTTTGCGAAGCGGAATCGAAAACACCGCGTCCGAACCATGTTCAAGGAACCGGTTGCGATTGATCCAACCACGTTTGGTGTACTTCAAATTGTCGTAGATGACAAAAACGTCCGCCGAGCAAACCAGATGAAAGTATCCGATATACGGTAAGAAGTATGGCTGCATGATGGCGATCGTTTTGTTCTCCATCGATGCTCTCCAAAGTGATCCTAATAGGCGCGAACGATTGTGGCGTTCCCACACACGTTTTTCGGAGCTATCGACACCGACCGAAGGTGGCTTTAGTCAGAAGACGTTGGAGGCGGTTGTTGCTTTGACGTTGAGGGGCAACGGACGCTCAGACCTCGCTTGAAATTGGTGCAAAGTAAGACTTTCCGTGCTACGGATCAGCGACAGACTGATCCAGGATATGCCTGTAGCGGGGGTTTAAGTTTCTTTATTCGCATTTAAGGGGCAATGCACTTGCCTTGTGGGGCCGCAGGGGTATTATTCACTGCAACAAGTCGCTGGCAGGATCGGCTCGGTGTTGTCCGCGAATGTTGCACGGATGTGAAGGGTGCGAAAGCGTCGCTTGGCGTCACCTCGCACCCAAATATCACTCGACGACGAGCTTCGTATTTGGCGTGATCCCGGTTGGACCTGCTTGGACGCAGGCGAAACGAAGCTCTCTTTCCGACGAGCCATGACGTTCGACCTGAGTTGTCGATGCGGCGGTTGGATCCATACGAGTTCCCATCTCTGCACGATCGATTCAGTTGACGTACGGAGCGGTCGTCTCGGCCTCCCGGTCGATACCGCAAACTTCGGTTCACGGACGGCGTTCGTTTTCTGCTTGGGAACCGGTGATGGTACAGCCAGCCGAAGACCTGCCCTCAGGCAATCGTGGTCCGCGATGGTGGCGATTTGCCAGTCAAGCGGGTGCCAATCCAAACATAGAATCGGATCGCGGCACATTCTCCTTACGACCCCAACAGCTGGGCTCTCCGTCGGCTGGCGAGGTGAGACTCGCATCCGGCATCAAAGACTATCGGCACCTTCCGGCGTTCGGCTTGCTGCAGCATGCTGCCGAACAGTTGCCGCGCCGAACGGCTTTGATCTACGGCGATGAACGTTGGACGTATTCGGAACTGAATGCAGACACGATTCGCGCTGCCGCGATGTTGCAACGGTTGGGCGTTCGCCCGGGGGATCGTGTCGGATTGCTGTTGCCGAACGTCCCGGAGTACATCATTAGCGCGAACGCCGTTTGGCGTGCCGGTGGAATCGTCTTGGCGATCAGTCCATTGATGGTGGCAAGCGAAGTTCAGAAGCTGCTCGAACGAACGAAATGTAACGTTGTGATCGGGCTCGATGTTCTCTCGCATCTGATGGCTTGTGGTGAGACACAGGATTGCACCAACCGTACGACCTTGCTTGTTTCCATACGCAAACATCTTCCTGCCCATCAGCAGCTCGGTTATTTGCTGAAACGTGGCTACCAATGGATGCGACAAAGGCCTTCAGGAGTTGGCAAACGTGTCGGATGGTTTTGGGAAGAAATCGAACAGATCGATCGTAGTTGGCAGCCGATCTCAATCGATCCGGAATTCGACCCTGCCTATATCTTGCCGACCGGTGGTACCACAGGGGCTCCCAAGGCCGTGACGTTGAGTCATCAAAACATGGTTGCCAACGCGTGGCAGCAATACATGTGGACGGACCAATCCTTTGGTCGCGAGATCATGATGGGAGTGCTTCCGTTCTTCCACAGCTACGGCATGTCCGCAACAGTGATGGGTGGAGCAGCGATGGGAGCTACCTTGGTGTTGCACCATCGGTTTCAAACGGTGAAAACGATTCAGTTGATCGAAAAATACCGACCGACTGTCTTCCATGCTGTCCCCGCGATGTTGCATGCGATGAACGAGCGGTTGCGTCGGTTTCCCAGCCGTGCGATGGACTCGATCCGTTGGGTGATTTCGGGAGGGGCACCATTGGATGCTTCCGTTGCCGAAGAGTTCGTTCGTTGCTGCCGTGGTGAACACGACACTAACGAGTTGACCGTTGTGGAAGGATATGGCTTGAGCGAAGCTTCGCCGGTCACCCATGTTGGACACTTGTTCGAACCGCCCAAATACGGACGGATCGGTCTGCCGCTTCCGGAAACGGAATGCAAGATCGCATCCGAAGACGGCTTGCCGCTCAACGACACGATGGTCGGCGAACTTTGCGTCCGTGGTCCTCAAGTCATGTTGGGCTATTGGAATGATCCGACAGGAACGGCCATGGCGATTCAAGACGGTTGGCTTCACACCGGTGACCTGGCAGTGCGTCATCCCGACGGCACCTTCGAAATCGTTGGACGGAAAAAGGATTTGATCATCACCTCGGGATACAACGTGTACCCAAGCGAGGTGGAGGAAGTCCTTTGCCAATTCAAGGGCATCAAAGAGGCAGCGGTTGTTGGGCTGCCAGATAACCGACGTGGCGAGATAGTGCATGCGATCGTGGTGACGGAAAACGATTCGCCGCCCGACTTTTTAGCACTCAATCGGTTTTGCCACGAGCACCTTTCGGCTCACAAGAGACCGCGTCGGTTCACCTATCGAAAGCAACCGTTGCCACGGAATTTCCTCGGCAAGATTATCCGTCGCGAGTTGCGTTGGCAGCCTGAAGGACAAAACGAATCAGCCGAATACTTTGAAGACGGAGACGATCATGAGTAATCAAATGCCGCTGGCGGTGATCGAAGGCGTCCGCACTCCGATGGCGAAAGCGTTTACCGAGTTAGAACGCGTATCAGCAGTAGAACTCGGTACCCACGTTGTCACGTCTGTGATCAAACGTGCGATGGCAAAGACCGACGATTTTAACTTTCGTCAAGTTGATGAAGTCATCATGGGGAATGTTTCAGGACCGCCAGATGCAGCGAACATCGCTCGTGTCATCGCACTCTCCGCAGGAATTCCAAAAGATCGGATTGCCCACACCGTGAACCGGAACTGTGCTTCCGGGATGGAATCGGTCATTGGTGCTTGGCAAGCACTTGCGTCCGGACGCTCCACGATGGTGATCGCAGGTGGGACAGAGTCGATGTCACAAATTCCAATGTTGGTCAGTCCTGAAGCAGCTCGACTTTGGATCCAACTGTCCAAGAGCAAGACGTTTTCGAAGCGTCTACGTACGTTGGCAAAGTTTCGTCCACGACACTTTCGGCCGGTGCCCGGTGTGCAGTTGGGACTAACCGATCCGGTCAGTCAATTGAATATGGGAGAAACGGCAGAGTTGCTTGCCAAGGAATTTGGAATCAATCGCGAGGAGCAGGATGCGTTTGCTCTGCAGAGCCACCAACGAGCGGCCGCCGCCCGTCAGCGATGTTTTCTGTCTGGCGAGATCGAACCGTTTCCGCTGCGTTCGACCGTGTTCGAAAAGGACAACGGACCGCGCGACGGACAATCGATGGAGCAACTCGCGAAGCTGAAGCCGATTTTCCAGCGTGGCGGCACGGTGACCGCCGGGAATAGTTGCCCGTTGACCGATGGCGCAGCCGCACTACTGCTGACGGATTTGGAAACATCCAAACGATTTGACCAGCCACTCGGTTTTGTCACTGCGTCAAGCGTTGCCGGTTGCGACCCGCATCGGATGGGGCTAGGGCCGGTTTATGCAACGGCAAAACTGCTGAATCAAACCGGAATGACGCTACAGGATTTTGATTTGGTCGAAATCAACGAAGCCTTTGCGGCACAAGTATTGGCATGCCAGAGGGCAGCCACATCGACCGAATTTGCTCGAAACGAATTGGGACGCTCTCAGGCGCTAGGGGAATTTACGAACGAGAAATTGAATACCCACGGGGGCGCTATTGCGCTGGGGCACCCGGTCGGAATGACTGGGACACGATTGATCCTGACTTTGTTGCGTTCGTTGCGTGAAGCAGGAGGCAGACGTGGGTTGGCGACGCTGTGTGTGGGCGGTGGGCAGGGCGTGGCGATGATGGTCGAAACTAATCTTGAGGGCTGAAAAAATGACCAAGCAAACTTATCAAACATTGAATGTCCACTGCGACGATGCAGGTGTCTTGCGAATCGTGATTGACGTTCCTGGACGTCCCTTGAACGTCATCAATGCCGATGTGATGAACGAGCTCGACGCTGCCATCACCGACCTGGAGGCTCGCAAAGACGTCAAACTCGTCGTATTCAAAAGCGGCAAAGAGAGTGGCTTCTTTGCCGGTGCAGACGTGTCGATCATCGAAAGTATTTCCAACAAGTCGCAAGCAGAGCAGCTGCTGGTGGCTGGACAGAGGCTATTTGCGCGGATCGAGAAACTCGCAGTGCCGACGTTGGCAGTGATCCATGGGCCCTGTTTGGGCGGCGGTTTGGAACTCGCGCTCGCCTGCGATTATCGGATCGCCCGCGACAACAGTAGCACCAAACTGGGACTGCCTGAAATCAAGTTGGGGCTGATCCCAGGCTGGGGTGGTACCCAACGTCTGACTCGTTTGATCGGTCTAAAACATTCGCTACAGATGATTTTGAAAGGGTTGCATGTTTCGGCCCAGGCGGCGAGCTCGATCGGATTGGTGGACAAGGCCATCGCGCCTGACCGTTGGCGTGACGAATTGCTGGAAGTGATCAACCATCTCCTGCACGGTGACGAATTGCACAGCGTCTTTGCGATCGGACGAGGCGTAAAGAATCGTCTTCAAGCGAACGAATTCGTTCGTCAGCAAATCGTTGCGATCGCCGAGCGATCGATTGCCAAACAGGCAGTGCATTTCCCGGCTCTCTCGTCAGCGATCAAGGCGATCTCTGAATCGTTTGAAAACGACGACCGAGGCTACGAAACGGAACGCGCCGAGTTCAAAAAACTGTTGTTCACACCGGCATGCCGAAATCTGCTGAGATTGTTCTTTGCAAAAGAACGATCACGCCAATTGAAAACTTGGGTGACCGACCATTCTCAATTGCTTCATCAAGACCCGATTCGTCGTTTAGGCGTGATCGGCGGCGGTGTAATGGGAGCTGGCATTGCGCACTGTGCGGCAACACGCGGGTATCCGTCGACCATCAAGGAAGCGAACAAGATGACTGCGGATGCCGCTCGAAATCGGGTGGATCAACTGGTCAACGAGTATGCCGAACACAAAGGCATGGATCGCGAGCAATCGGAGCGATTGAAGTCTGCCGTCATGGTCAGCGAAAGCATGGCGGATTTGTCCGACGCAAGTTGTGTGATTGAAGCGATTGTTGAACGAATGGATGTCAAGAAATCGGTGTTGCGAGACCTCGAATCTTCGATCGGAAAGTCGGCCGTCATTGCCACCAACACTTCGGCTTTGTCGGTATCTGAGATGGCAAGCGTGCTCCGCTATCCGAAACGTTTCGCAGGTCTGCACTTCTTCAATCCGGTGTCGCGGATGGAATTGGTTGAAGTCATTCGCGGTGATCAGACCAGTGATGCAACGATCGCGAAATTGGTCGGGTTCGTCAAGTCTTTGGGCAAGACGCCGATCGTGACGAAGGACTCGCCTGGCTTCTTAGTCAATCGAATCCTGTTTCCCTATTTGGGTGAAGCAGTCTTGATGGTCCAGCAAGGCTTCGACGTCAAAACGATTGACGACGAAATGCGGACTTTCGGGATGCCGATGGGGCCACTGCGATTGCTCGACAAAGTTGGTCTAGATGTCGCACTCCACGTGGCAGGAACACTTCAGCAGATGATGCCGGCCGCCGGGACGATCTCGACCATTTTGGGAGACTTCGTCGGCCGTGGTGATTTGGGATGCAAGTCCGGCAGTGGGTTCTATCGCTACGGCGGAAAGCGTCCTAAACCGCGATCAGGTCGAAAGCTGGTCAGCTACTTTGTTCAGCCGCCCGCTTCGATCGATTTTATTGAGGACGGACTGACGGATATCCAACGTCGTTTGGTTTATCCAATGCTGCTCGAAGCCACACGTTGCTTGGCCGAAGGTGTCGTCGAAAGCGAATGGGCGATCGATCTTGGGATGGTGCTCGGGACCGGCTTTGCGCCCCAGCTTGGCGGGCCCATGCAAGTCATCCACGAAATTGGTCATGCGCACTTCAACGCCAATTTGGCTCGACTCGCACTGCAGCTTGGAGAACGGTTCGAAACCTATGAACCCGTTCGGGCTGTAAACGGCCAAGACACCTCGTTGATGAAACAAGGAGAACTACTATGAGTCTGGACATTTCTTCCTCCTCGGGATCGACGCATCCTGACCCGGTACCAGCAACAGCGGTGCCGGGATTGCCGGAACGTGAACCGACTCAAGTAGACGCTCGCGAAGGCGAATCGTTTGCGGAGGTCGCACTCAGGCTTGGCGGGGCTTCCGCTGACGAAGCGTCCCGCACGGGTGTGATCGACTCGGCTGACGACCAAGTCGAAGACTTGTTCGCCGAGCAATACAAGACCGTCAACAGCCCGGTTCACCGCGCGGTTTGGGAAAACACCGTCGACACCGACACATTTGTCGCCGGTGCGGTACCCCACGATGATGATGTCCAAGCCGTCGTGAATCGATCTTTGGCAGTGGTTCAGCAAGCACGCGACGCAGACCGCTTGTTTGACGATCGCGGCAAGGTAAGTGACTCTGTTTTCAAACAACTCGCCAATGCAGGCTACTGGGGATTGCTCGTCGATAAGGAGTTTGGCGGTAGCGGCGCGTCGATGCGACAATTCGCAAAGATGATCACACGAATGTCCATGATCGATCCCACCGTTGCTGGCCTGGCATCCGTTCATGGATGCATTGGGGCCGTTGACCCTGTGCGTTCGTTTGGGAACGAAGATCAGAAAAGGCGATTTCTTCCGGGACTCGCTGACGGGTCACGTCTTTCCGCGTTTGCATTGACTGAGCCTGGCGCCGGTAGCGACCTGACAGCTTTAAAGACGACGGCGACGTTGGACGGAGATCACTATGTGGTCAACGGCGAAAAGCTGTTTATTACCAACGCGACGTTCGGAAGAACGATCGGATTGGTTTGTAAAATCGATGGTGTTCCGAGTGTGTTGGTGGCTGAGCTACCGGAACAAGAAACAGAACAGTTTCGCATCAATCGCTATCAGATTTTCGCGCTCCGTCGTGCCGAAAATAACGGTCTGGTATTTAAAAACTTTCGCGTGCCGGCAGCGAATCGTCTGATGCCGACGCGAGGAGACGGTTTGACGATTGCCTATCACGGATTAAACCTCGGTCGGGTGTCGCTGTGTGCGAACGCAGCCGGGGCGATGCGTTGGATGCTTGCGGAAATGTTGCCTTGGGCAGCTTATCGTAGCACCTACGGACAAGCGATCGATCGACGTGAATTGGTCCGGCGCCGGATCGGACATCTCGCGGGTTTGATTGTCGCGGCGGACGCACTAACCGATTGGTGTGCTTGGTTGCTCGACGAAGGTTATCGTGGCGAGATGGAGTGTATTGTCGCAAAGATCTTTGGGAGCGAAGCGCAGAAAGAAGCGGCCATTGAGCTGTTCATGAAGACACATGGCGGCCGCTCATTCTTGCAAGGACATTTGTTTGGTGACAACGTCCATGATTTCCTCGCGCCGTGCATCTACGAAGGCGAAGGGGAGATGTTGGCGATGGCGTTTTTCAAGTCTTTGGTCAAAGATCATGGGAAACGATTTTTCGAACCGATCGGCAGGACGTTGCACGACCTCGGCGTTCGTCGTCCGAACTTCACAAACCCCAAGCATGTTTGGGCGTTGCGGGGCCCGATGGCGAAGTACACAGCCTGGTACTCGGCGAAATGCGTGCGCTCGGCATACTGGGAGGACGATGACGTTCTCCGCGATTGTGACGAATCAATGCTGAAACATATTCGGTTCGCACAGCGCTACCTCTCGGATTGCGGGGTCAGAATCAGTGACGCGATGCGGCGTTACCAATTGAAACTCGCAGATCGTCAATGCCGTATGACTGCCTTGTCAGCTCAGGTACAGGACGCGGTGACGATATTGGTGACCGCCCTCTACGCATCGCGGCACAGCGATCCGCTGACTCGCCAAGCGGCCGATGCCGTTTGTCGCCGACTTCGCCGACGCATCACGGGCGGATTGCCTACCGATTCCGAGTTCCGTCAGGTGACAAAACTGGGCGAGCAAATCGCCTCAACTGGCTGGAGCGAATTGGACGGTACAACCGCCGGACGAATCCTTCAGTCGTACTAGTGCGGTTGCGATTCCTGGGAGCTGATCATGGGAATGGAAACGTTTGTTGACACATCGCTGCGTCGCTCGCTGCGCGCCCAAGCCGATCTTCGGCAAAGCGGCGTAGCGGTAGCGTTGGGGGGAGGGGGCGCCCGTGGCCTCGCTCACCTTGGCGTGATGCGTGCGATCACATCGACAGGCATTCGAGTCGAGCGAATTGTCGGAGTCAGTATCGGCAGCCTGATGGGCAGCTTGTGCGCACTTGACACGAACATTTCACGGGTTGAATCCAAAGTCGTTGGATTGTTGCAATCCCCTACGTTTTCAGGACGCTGCGAGACACTCGCGCGGCTCGCCGAGCGTTTGGGAAAACGTGGAAAGGATCACGAAGACACCGCGGGACCGTTGAATTGGTTTGCCAGTTGGTATCGACGGTTGGAACGAATGATGGGCAATGGACGTCGATTCTCGCGGATCGTAACCGGTCCAAACCTGCTGTCGAACGTTTTGTTGCTGGATGCCATCGAACAGCTGATTCCAGACATCGACGTTAACGAAACAGAAGTCCCGCTAGGAATCGTCGCAGCCGACCTTGTCAGCGGCCAGCGGGTGGTGATTGAAAATGGCCCTTTGCGAAAGGCGATTTTGGCATCGATGTCGATCCCGGGATTCTTCCCACCTGTTGAATGGGACGACATGTTGTTGACGGACATCGGCGTGCTCGATTCGCTACCGATTCAAATGGCAAAATCCTACGGTTGCCATTCGACCATCGCCGTCGATGTCAGCAGTTACCTTCGCAAGGAAGCGACATACCGGACCGCCGTTGATGTGATGCTTCGAATGGAAGAGCTGGGCGAATTGATCTGTCGACGCCATGCACTGACCATGGCGGACTTAATTATCCGCCCTTCGGTTGGCGAGTATCCTTGGTATGACTTCACGCGTCCCGAACGACTAATCGAGCTCGGTTTTGCCGCCGGAAAGCAGACTTTGGCAGAGAGTCTCGCCAAGGTGAAATGAGAATCGATCGCGAATTGACGCGTCGGAATTCGAGCTAGCCGTTAAGAGCGGTCAACGCTTCGATCACTTTTTGATCATGTCCGTCGACTTGGACTCGTTTCCAGACTTTTGCGATTTTACCGTCGGCGTCGATCAAGTAGGTGCTGCGTTGAATCCCCATCGACTTTTTGCCGTACATGTTCTTCTCTCGCCACGCACCATACTTTTCCATCATGGTGTGCTTTTCATCGACCAGCAACGGGAACGGTAATTCGTACTTGTCCCGGAACGCGGCATGGCTTTCGGCCGAGTCAGCGCTGACACCAAACAATTGGGCACCAAGCGTTTTCATTTCGTCGTAACGATCGCGGAACGCACATGCTTCTTTGGTGCATCCGGGGGTGTCGTCTTTGGGATAGAAATAAAGCACGACGGGATTGCCTTTTAAGTCACTCAGTTTGACTTTATTTCCCTCGTGATCTTTCAAGGTGAATGCAGGTGCTTTCGTGCCTGGTTCGAGCCATTCAGCCATTGGATCGAGTCCTCGTGGTGCGGAGTTCGTGTTTAAAGGTGGGTGTCGAGATGGAACGGGGAATATACCCGTTCGCACAAATTGTGACAGTGCGTCCAACGGCGGGGGCGGTTGTCGCATCGGTAAAGTGCTACTCCAACCACACCCAAGGAATCATCATGGAAAGCAAAGCATCAGCACATTGGCAAGGCGGTCTGAAAGACGGCAAAGGAAAACTCAGCACCGAAAGCGGTGCTTTGAAAGAAACGCCGTACGAATTCAGCATGCGATTCGAAGACGCTGAGGGAACAAACCCCGAGGAGTTGATCGCGGCGGCACATGCGGGATGCTTCTCGATGGCGCTCTCGAACATCCTCGGTCAGAACGACATGACCGCTGAAGCCATCGACACGACCGCGACGGTCACACTCGAAAAGACCGATGCCGGCCCTACGATTACCAAAGTTCATTTGGATCTGTCCGCCAAGATCCCGGGCGCGACCGAAGAGGCGTTCAACAAGTGCGCCAATGAGGCGAAAGCTGGCTGTCCAGTCTCTCGTTTGCTGAATGCCGAAATATCGATGGACGCGAAATTGGTGAACTGATGCCTGTCACGGTCACCCCAGCTGCGCACAACCAGCGGCAGGGGTGGCTATTCTCGCGAAGCGAATGGCGACATTCGAAAGTTGACAAGCTATGCAAGTCCGGTCCGACGGTCTAATCGACGCCGATATTTCACTCGGGCTGGACGCTTTCAAGCTGAGCAGGCTTTGGCAAGACTTGGTGGATATGAATGTCTTGCTGAGGATAGGGAATCGTAATTCCCGCCTCGTCGAAGCGTTTCTTGACGGCACGCGTCACATCTGTTTTTACGGTCCACCAGTCACTCGTTTTCGCCCAGGGGCGGCAGACGATATTGACCGACGAATCGGCGAGGGCATGGGTGACGACGGCGGGTTCGGGGTCTTCTAAGACAAGCTCGTGTTGATTGACGATGTCTTTGATGATCGCTTCCGCTTCTTCAAAGTCGTCGCCATAACTGATCCCAAATTCCATATCCACGCGGCGGTTCGCGTTTGCGGTGATATTGGTGATCACGTTGTTCCAAATCTCGTTATTGGGAACGTAGATCGTTTGATTGTCGAACGTTCGAAATCGCGTCGACACCAAGTTCATTTGGTCGATCGTCCCGGTGATTCCTCCGGCGGTGACAACATGGCCGACATCAAATGGTCGATTAATCAAGATCATCAGGCCGGATGCAAAGTTGCTCAACGTGCCCTGGAGCGCGAGCCCAATCACCAAGCCTGTCGCACCAATTGCAGCGACGATTGGCGTGATATCGATTTCCAAGGCGGTCAATGCGACAGCAAATCCGATTGCCAGCACCGCATTCTTTACCGTTTGCGAAATCAGTCGTTCTGCCAGTTGCGACAAGCGGATCTTGCGATCGAGCAACCAATTGACAATTTTGGCAACGATTCTCGACATGATCCAAGTGATCAGAAGAATGACGAGAAATCGGACAATGTTCCATGCCCATCGCTGACCACCTTCTTTGGATCGCAGCCAACCGACGAGACCGCTCCACGCAGAGGTGACGTCGGACGTATCCAATTCGATTCCAGAGATCGCATAGATGTAGTCGCGATACTCTTGGACATCGCCGCCTTTGAGTTCCAAAGACATGAGTACGATTTCGAGTCGGTCGCTTAAAGCGGTTCGCTCGCCCTGCAACGCCGTCACGTCATCGAGAAGTTGGTCACGGACGGATTCGACTTTGTTGACCGGCTCGCCGTCCGTTTTGTCGTCCGCCGGGACAGGTTCAGGCTGATCGGAGTCGCTCGGTGTGTCGATTGTTTTGGCATCAGTATCGGTGTCATCGGTGCCTACATCGGCGGGTTCTGCCTGTGTTTCGTTCTCGTCTGCTTGTGGTTCGTTGTCATCGGCAGACGCGTCTAAGCCCAAGTCTGTTGCAGCTTCATCAAGTGTGTTGGCAGCAGGTTTTTCTTCGCTACGTCGAGCCGTTTGTCCGCTTTCAGCGGCTGCTTCTTCGACGATCGCTTGCTCGGTTTGCTCCGCCTTGTCGGCTGCTTTGTCAACAATCTTTGCCGCTTCGCGAATTGATTCTTGCGCGACCTTTTGGTCTTCGGAAACAAGTGCTTGGGTGGCTTTCTTCGCACCCAAACGAACGGCCGCGACTTGAGCCGCTTTGACACGCAATAACTTGAACCATGCGTCGGCTTCGACCTGCAATTCAGACTTCGTCAGGGGACGAACCAGGATTTGCAGTTGGTCAATCGGGATCCCTGGGTTCGCTGTCGTTGTGGCCACGTAGCGGTCCGATTGTCCCGAAAGTCGACGATCGGCCAAATTCGTGCCGGCATCGGAATCTTGGCAGACTGCAGTTGCAGGACAGAGTTGAAAGGCAATGCCGACTGCCATTGCGATTGTAAGTAGCGAACGCATCAGTCCCTTTGGATGTTCGGAAGTATTCGAAGCATTGAGAAAAGTTCATTGGACAAACTTAGCTTGCCTGAATTTTAGTGCCTCGCCTACCCCCGGCTTGAACCCGCCGGGGCCGAATCAATGTGCCGTCAGTCGCTCGTTGCGTTGGATCACGATCAAGTGAGCGAGTGCAATCTCCGCTCTCGAGATCGAGCAGTGGCGGTGATCCTGTTGGGATCAAGGCACCCAAGTTTCCTTGGAAGAATCGCAATGATGTTTGATTGAGTACTTGTTCTGAGTACTTGTTCTGAGTGCTTGATGGGGAGGTGATTCTACTGCCTGTTTTAGCAACGCCACGAGGCGTTTTTGCACCAAGTTGCGGCGGTGCAACAGGCCCGGCTATTTACCCTCAACAAGGGTAATTTACGCAGGAGCGAAACGATCTGCGAAATGCTTTGAAGGTAGGTTCACTGTACACCGCATCACCCCTCCGGATTGGTGTGTGTGCCTCTTCTCAATAAAAACTCTTATCTAAATAGGTCGATATCAATATGGCTCGTAAACTCTCTTTTGAGTCGATGGAAGCGCGCCGACTTCTTGCAGCGGACGTCGCTTTCAACCACGAGGAACCCACATTCGAAGTCGCTAGTGATATCTCGGCAAAGGCATTCGCTGACATTGGAAATCTGGACGGTACCGCGATCATCTCCAGCTCGCTTGGCTGGTTCAACTCTTATGACCGAATCGGCTTTTCGGTTGAGCGTGAAGCAGACGTTTCGATTCGTCTGAACAGTTTTTGGACCGACGTGGACTTGTACCTCACCGACTCACGCGGCTACGTCATCGACTACTCCGTGAATTGGGGAACCACTGCCGAGTCGATCGATATTACTGTCAATCCGGGTAACTATTACGTTTGGTCGTTGGCGACGTCTTGGTACACGACCGGGTATCGTATGGAACTGACTGCTGATCAAGTTCCCGAGCCATTGCCTGAACCTGAACCAACACCGGACGCGGGTGTGCCGGCCGATGGCGTTTCGCCGCTTCCCGATGTCGCGTACTTTGGTGGATCAAATGAATGGGGACTCAATGCGGTGGGTGCCCCTGAGGCTTGGGCTGCTGGATACACCGGTCAAGGTGTTACCGTTGCCGTCATCGACACGGGGGTCGATCTTGATCACCCCGATTTGTACAGCAACATTTATGTAAACCCAGGTGAGATTGCAGGCAACGGAATCGACGACGACGGCAACGGTTACGTTGATGACGTGCACGGTTTTGACTTCGCCGATTTCGATGCCGATCCGAACGACGTTCATGGCCACGGGACACACGTTGCCGGCACGATCGCTGCACTCGACAATGGATGGGGCGCCACCGGTGTGGCACCCGAAGCGACGATTCTTCCCGTCAAAGTTCTCGGGGACAATGGATCCGGCAGCTCGACAAGTGTTGCCGCGGGGATTCGTTATGCTGCCGACATGGGCGCCGACATCATCAACTTGAGCTTGGGGGGTGGCTACAGCTCCGATATCGAATCGGCTATCAATTACGCCCGGACGCTCGGATCGTTGGTCATCGCAGCTGCCGGAAATGAGTACGCTTCGATGCCCGGTTTCCCGGCTCGATTCAGTGCGAGCTACGACAACGTGTTGTCTGTCGGTGCATATGATTCTGGAAGCAACATCGCTTCGTTCAGCAACGATGTCGGCGGTAGCGGTGCGGTACAAGTCGACGCCCCCGGCGTCGGTATCTTCAGCACCTATGTCGGCGGCGGATTCGGAACGATGTCGGGTACCAGCATGGCAACGCCACATGTCGTCGGTGTAGCCGCACTGACCTTGTCG
This sequence comes from Rhodopirellula sp. MGV, assembly GCF_002251265.1. NCBI lineage: Bacteria > Pseudomonadati > Planctomycetota > Planctomycetia > Pirellulales > Pirellulaceae > Rhodopirellula > Rhodopirellula sp. MGV. The sequence continues at coordinate 195,862 of NZ_NPDI01000053.1, forward strand.
GCGAATCCATCGCTCTCGCCAGCAGCACTACGTGACTTGCTTGTTTCCGGAGTCAACGGTCACGCCAACGGATCAGACGGACTTGGCAAAGCCAGCACGATTTACTCTGTCGCCTATGCTGCGGCCGGAGTTTCGGGCAGCTCAACATCAGGTAGCGGTTCTACGTCGACGTCAGGCGGTTCGGGCAGTGTTGGTGCGGCAAGTGTCGGCGATGCTGGCGGATCAACCTTGGCAGGGTTGTCAGATTCTATTGAGGATGATGCGACAAACGCTGACCGCGTGTTCGAAAGTGATGTACAGTTCGATTCGAGTCCACGATTGGCACGATCAAATCGTCCGAGCGTCGCACCGCAACCCGAAGACACTGACGCCGCTCTGTCGGACTTCTTCGGCGACTCTGATTCCGACAATGAATTCGGATCCGACCGCGAAGTTGACTTAGGACTACTGGTACTCGCCTAGAAAACTTTACCGCTGAACCTTGACGATTGTGCTTCGTCGCACGTCAAGGTCGATGATACAACCGGGTGATGTCTGGACTGGAATGTGACTCACGTACCAGACATCGCCCACCGGACAAGCACAGAAGCCCGACCTCGGCGTATGCCGCGATCGGGCTTTTGTCGTTGATGGACACAAAACTGATGCCGAAAGCGTTCATCGCAACGCTAATTCGTCGGATGGGGAAGAAGCTCCCAGAGGCGTGTGTCAAGCAGCGAGTCGGCAATCAATGCCGCACCCTGGAAATCTTGGTCCTTGGTGTGTGGACTTGGAACCGAGACGACGATCGCTCCCGCAGCCACACCAGCAGCTGTCCCGTTGCCGCTGTCTTCGAGAACCAACATGTTTTCCGGGGCAATGCCGAAACGCGCTGCGGCGCTCAGGTACATCTCTGGGTGCGGTTTACCGTTGGTGACGTCGTCGCCGGTCAATACAAAGGCCAGTTCTTCGCGCCAGGCAACCGTTTCAAAAATAACGTCGACCCATTTCCGACGACTACTTGTTGTCAGGGCGAACGGCAAGCCGCTTTCTCGCAACCGGTTTACCCATTGTTCGAGTCCCGGCATGGGGCGAATTTGGGACGGAAGCAGCTCACCATAGACTTCGTCTGATTCTTCTAGCAAGTCTTCTGCGGAATCGTCCAACTGGTGAAAGTCAATCATTTGCTGGACCGCCGCGGTCCCAATTCGGCCCATCATCAGAGCTTGCAATTCGGCGCTGTAGCGGAATCCTCGGCGTTGTAAAATAGTGTCGCCGACTTGCCAATAAATTCGCTCGGTATCGAACAGAAGTCCGTCCATGTCCAACGCGACCGCTTGAATGTTTGATTGAACGTCCGTGTTGGCGATCCCTGTCGAGTCTGTCCGGTTGGGCTCCGCTGCCATCGCTTTCCCGCTGTTTAAAGTTAATTCGTGTCAAAGTCGGTCGAACGCATTCTTACCACTTGGTCCATTGATGGTACAGGACCGCTCACCCGCTCGATTGCGGAGGTGAGCACCACCGGATGGATCGACCCGGATGCCAGTCATTGGGCGATCGAATCGTTTATCCCCATTGAAACCAGCGCGCTGCTGAAATATCTGCGGCAATCGGCGGCAAGCGAAGCCAACTGGAGTCGGTTGGACTCCGTATTCGATCGAGCGGTCGCGACGATCACCGACTATGTCGATGACCTCTCCGCCAAGCGACAAAACCAGTTCTCCGACCAATACCACGAGCTGGATCCTGACAGTGATTGCAAAGTTCCCGCTTCCTTGGAAAGCGAATCGCCTGAACCGCCGATCGACAACTTGATCGAATTAGTCGAAACGACGATCAAGGATGCCGGATACAGCAAATTGACACAGGAAGAGATCGAACGCTGTGTTGGCGTGGCAAGCCACTGGGGCGTACCGATGAGCGCCAACTTCGAACTCTTTCGACATCTGTCGGTCTATGCGCGGGGGGACGTCGTCGGGCGACGATGCCATCGAAATCTTCGCCATCTTTACCGATTGGAAATGGTCGATGTCGCGATTTACCAACGGTTGGTCGTGATTTTTCAGCTTACCGAGGACCACGAGCGAGGTGAGTTATTGCCGGCCAACAAGGTCCATCTGCGGATTTTCAAAAACATTCCCAAGCAAGACGTCGACATGTTGCTCCCGGGAACAAAAATCAAACTGAGCGGGTTTGATCACGCAAAGGTCCTTGTGCCAAGTCTCAGCGGATGGCTCTTCTCGTTGCAGAAGATTTCCCGATTCGTACTGGTTACCTTGGCCCTCGCCGCTTACTACAGCACCGCGCTGGTGATTGGATTGATTCTTGCGGCGATCGGTTACGGGGTGAAAAGCTTCTTCGGCTATTTCCAGACAAAGAATCGGTACCTACTGAACCTGACTCGGAATCTGTACTTCCAAAAGCTCGACACGAACGCGGGCGCGGGGCTGCAACTCGTCGGTCAGGCACGTCGCCAATTGTTAAACGAAGCGATTTTGGCGTTCTTTGCGATCCTGACTGAAACCGAGCCGATCAGCCAGCGACGACTGAGACGCAAATGCGAACGCTTGATACGTGAAGCGGTGGAAGTCGAGATTGATTTTCCGGCCGAACGCGTTGTCGAAGTGCTCACCACACTCCAACTCGTCCAAGTGATGGACGAGGGCCGACTACTGGTGAATCAATCATTGCTCGCGAGTTCGACCGAGTAGTCGGGGCCTGTGATGCCCCGTCGTGGCAGATGCGATGTCAATCGGACTTTGTATTTTGCAGTGCGTTTTCCGATTCACAAACGTAGCGTTGCGGAGCGAACGGTGACATCGGGAGAGAAAACAGATCTGTGATCGACAGACTGCTAGGAAACGTTGGTTTCGCCGCGTTTCTTGACTTCGCGAATCCAGCCATGTTTGTGCCGGACGATTTCACCTTCGACCAAGTAGATCACTTCTTCGCAAACGCATTCGGCCAAGTCGCCGATTCGTTCAAGGTGACGTGATGCACTGAAACAATGCACGGCTGGTTCGATCAGTTCACGATCGGATTTCATCACCTCTTGCAATTGATCGATCACGACACGATTGAGTGCGTCAACGATGTCGTCCATTTGGATGACTTCGTTCGCCATTCGCGAATCACAATTGATGAAGGAGTCGAGCGCTTGGCGAACCATTTTGATCGACGTGTCGACCATTTCGGAGAGTTCATCAGGGACTGTAAACAGCGGGAACTTGCAAAGCGCCTTTGCGCGTTCGGCAATGTTGCACGCCGTATCGCCCATGCGTTCGAGTTCTCCGTTCACTTTGTCGACCGAGATCAGGTATCGCATGTCGAAGGCAACGGGCTGGTGCAGCGCCAAGACCTTCAAGCATTCTTCTTCGATGCGGACGTCCATTTCATCGACAGCAACGTCGCTTTCGAGAACGCGGTCGGCGAAATCCGGGCGGCGTTCCACGAGCGACCGAACGGCCAACTGGATCATTTGTTCGACGACAGTGAATTGGGAAATCAGTTGCTCGCGCAGATGTTCTAATTCGCGTTCAAGATGTTTAGACATTTCCCAATCTACTCCACTTATCAATCAATCCGTCTGAATTTGAATCAGCCACTGGCGAATCGGACATCGCCCGTGCTGTCACCAACTTCTGGCAAGAAATGCTCGTCCGGGATCAACCGAATTTGCCACGAACATAGTCGTCGGTCTGCTTCTTTTCAGGCTTCGTGAAGACCTGAGTGGTGTCGCCCGCTTCGACCAAGCGACCTTCGAAAAAGAACGCCGTGCGGTCACTGCAACGCGACGCCTGTTGCATATTATGCGTGACGATGACGATTGTGTACTGCGAACGCAATTCGAAGATCAAATCTTCGATCGCAAGGGTGCTCGCCGGATCCAAGGCGCTACACGGTTCGTCCATCAGCAAAACTTCAGGGCCCACTGCGATCGCGCGGGCGATGCACAAACGTTGTTGCTGGCCGCCGGACAGACCCAGCGCGGGGCCGTGCAGTCGGTCTTTGACTTCGTCCCAGACTGCCGCCTTTTGTAACGACCATTCGACCAACTCGTCGAGTTCGGCCTTGGTCGTTCTCATGTGCAAACGCGGGCCAAAAGCGACGTTATCGTAAATGCTTTTGGGGAACGGGTTCGGCTTTTGGAAGACAATCCCGATCTGTCGGCGCAACGCAACGACGTCGACGGACTGGTCCAAAATATCCAGTTCCTTTTTGGACGCATTGTCAGAATCGCTGATCAGCGACAAGTGCCCTTTGGCGCGGGCGCCGGGCACGATGTCGTTCATGCGGTTGATCCATTTCAGCAGCGTGCTTTTGCCACAACCACTGGGGCCGATAAACGCTGTGACCTGTCGCCGCGGGATGTCCAGTGTCAGATCATGAAGCGCTTGATAGTCGCCGTACCAGGAACAAAAGTTCTTGATCCGGAGTAACGTTTGGTCGGCAGGCGGATCCGTCTGCGCATCGGTTGTATTGGCGGTCTGGGCGGTAGACATAGCTGCTAAAAATCAGTTGTGTGCTTTCTGTACTTTCTGCCGAATGATGATCGCCGTCGAATTTAGGATCAGTAGCACGACCAGCAAGACGATAATGGCCGCCGCCGCGAGTTCCTGAAATTCGTTCTGTTGCCGACCCGCCCAGTTAAAAATCAACACAGGCATTGTGATCGCGTTGTCCATCAGGTGTTCTGGTCCGCCGCCTTTCATCACGGTCGCACCCAAGACCACCAAAATCGGAGCCGCTTCTCCGATCGCACGCCCCATGGCGAGAATCGAACCGGTCATGATACCTGGGATTGCGGCCGGAAGACAAACGTGACGAACGGTCTGCCAAGTGGTGGCACCGATACCCATCGACGCTTCGCGGAGCGACGGCGAAACGGCACGCAGTGATTCTTGCGACGCAATGATAATGATTGGCAGAATCACCAGAGCGAGCGTGAATCCACCCGATAAAAAACTCTTGTCCAATGGCAAGCGGAAGTAGTACCACGACCGGCGAGTGATTGTCCCGCCAATCGCTCCCTCTTCGATGGTTTGACGCTTGGTCGCTTCGTCTTTTGGACGCGGAGTTCCGGGTTTCCAGACGGCCAGTTCAAAGCGATTGCCACTGTTATCGACCGCTTCGATTGGCTCGGTGATCTCGATTTCGCGGACACTCGCGTCCTCTTGCGGGACAAAGACCACATGCCCCGGTTGCAAGGTCATCACTTGGTAATAGTGATCGGCGCCCATAATTTCCAAACCGGGCGACTCGTTCACTTTGATTTGTCCAAACACATTGAACATGTAAACGAAGACGGTCAGGCCAAGAAGCCCGTAAACGATCGATGGGACGCCGGCCAAGTTTGCGATGTTCAACTGAATGAACCCGTGGATCAACCGGAGTGGCTTGCTGGTCGGTTTGAACTCCTCCAGGAAAACCGCTGTGGCGATTCCCAGGGGCAACGCCGCCATTGCACAAACAAAACAGACAATCAAAGAACCGATGATCGAGGGCCACATACCGCTCCGTTCGATCTCGAGTTCGCTATGTGCTCGCGTCAGCAAGTCAACGGTCAGTCGCGACTGGCCTTGCGCCCAAATCGCTGCTAACAGGACAACGAGAATCAGGACGCTGACAAAGGCGATCGCAACGCAAAGCCCGTAGAACCAACTGCTCAACCGTTTTCGACGGATGGCGTTATTGGTCAAGTACTTGGGATCTTGGCTCGTAAGAGCGCTCGGCATCGTGCTCACTGGTACGACTCCTGAAAGCGTCGGCGAATGATCTGGCCGATCAGAGTCATCCCAAAGGTGATCACGAACAGGGTCATCGCGACGCCGTACAAACTGAAGTATTGCACCGTTCCGTATTCGCTTTCACTTTTGATCATTTCGACAATAAAGCCCGTCATTGTCTGGGCTTGCTGCGAAGGGTCAAACGTGAATGTCGGCAGCGTACCGGCGGCGAGTGCGACGACCATGGTTTCACCGATCGCACGGCTGAACGCCAACAAGAACGCCGAAACGATCCCGCTCAGTGCGGCTGGCACGACGACTTTGATGGATGTTTCAAAAGGCGTGCAACCGAGTCCATAAGCGCCCTCGCGGAGGGAGCGGGGGACGGCACGCATCGCATCTTCCGACAAACTGCACACCATCGGCAGGCATAAGATCCCAACCGCGATCCCTGCACTTGTCGCGTTGAATGTTGTGAACCCGTCGGTAAAAAATTGAAGTGACGGGCTGATCACGAGGATCGCGAAGTACCCCAGAACGACCGTCGGGATCCCGGCGATCACCTCAAGGGTCGGCTTTAGCCAGGAGCGTATCCGTCGCGACGCAAATTCGCTGAGGTAAATTGCGGTGACGAGTCCCAGCGGCAATGCGATCAACATTGCGATCGCGGTCACCCGCAATGTCCCGCTCAGCAGTGGCAAAATGCCGAACTTTGCTTTCTCCAGGTCTTTGCTTTGCAGCGCCGTCCACTCGGTGTCGGTCAAGAAGCCAGAAAAGGAGACGGCGTCGCTGGCGAAGAAGCCTGCACTTTGACTGACCAACATGTAGATAATGCCGATCGTGATCAGCACCGTGATGGTCGCGCAGGTCGCCAAACTGAACACGATCAACCGTTCGGACAACACGCCGATGCGAGTTGACCGAAACTCCTTCGATTGCAGTGCCTTCGGCAATGACATTTTTGTCGTGCGATTATTAGATTTTAAAACTCGCAACCGAAGTCGCTGTGTTGAGATCGTCGACTGGCTCGACGAGCCTCATTCGAACTGAAACGGTCTCGACGGTCAAATGCCCGACGGCGTTTCCATTGTAGCTACGGTTGAAAGTAAACAAGGAACCTTTCGATCCGACCCCAAGCCGCGGGGGATTGCGGCACGGGATCAGTCGAAACTTCTGTTGCGATCTTCGCGAAATCGTCGGAAGATCGCAACGGCCTGACTGCCTCGCTGAGGAGGACTACTTCACCAAGTTGGACTCGACGAAGACGTCTTCCAAAGCGCCGCTGCGGGTTTCGCCTTCAGGGCTGATGTAGTGCGTACCGGCAACGCGGTTTTCGATGTTCGCTTTGCCTTTCTCGATGATCGACGCTGGCAGGCGGACGTATCCAACTCGTTCACAAAGTTCAGACACATTGTCCAGGTAGTAGCTGACGAAGGTTTGCACTTCGGCACGCTTCAGCGAAGCCAAGCTAACGTAGATGAACAACGGACGGCTGAACGGGGCGTAGCTGCCGCTGGCGATGTTGTCGGTCGTCGGCAGGTAAGCTTGTCCGTCTTTCGGGTTGATGATCTGAACGGCTTTCAGCTTGTCCTTGCTTTCTTCGTAATACGCAACGCCGAAGAATCCGATCGCGTTTTTGTTATCGGCAACGCCCTTCACCAGGATGTTGTCGTCTTCGTTCAAGCTCATGTCTTTGCGAAGCTCGCTGTCCGACTTGCCAACGACGACTTCGTGGAAGTAGTCGTAGGTTCCGCTGCCCGTTCCAGGAGCGTAGATGTCGATTTTTTCCGCCGGCCACGAAGGATCAACGTCCTGCCACGTTTTGGCAGCGTCTTCACCGACGAAGATTTTGGTCAGTTGTTCGATGGTCAACGTTTCAACCCAATCGTTCTTGGGGTTGATCACGATGGTCAAACCGTCGTACGCCACAGGAACTTCGATGAAGCTGACTTCGTTCTCGGTGCACTTCTCTTTTTCGCCTGGTTTGATTGGGCGAGAGGCATCCGAGATGTCAGTCTTTTTGACTTGGAAGTCTTTGAAGCCGTTCCCTGTGCCGGCACCGTCAACGGAAACCGAAACCTCGGGATACTGCTTGCCAAACTGCTCGGCGACAGCGTTGCTGATCGGCAGAACCGTGCTGCTACCGTTGATTTTGATCGTGCCAGCCATGTTCGAAGGTGCTGCTGCGCCTTCTTCGGTCATGCTGGTGGCTGCACCGTCTTCGGTCGAAGCGGTGTCTGATTTTTTGCCGCATCCGGCAACGCACAAGGCGGCGATCGCCAGGGGAAGGGTCCAGTTTTTCAGTTGGATGGCCATCTGAAAGAATCACTCCGGTGATAGTTGAGGAATTTTGTTCCTGATTTGGCCGCCTAAAACACTTGGCCGCCGAAAAGGTGCCATTTCTGGTGGGGAAAGTACCCTTTTGAAATGCTGACAATTCGAAAGGGACGGTTTCCGTGTCGCGCGGAAAGATACCAGTGCAGGCTCAACCTGACGACCACAAGGGTGCGAATCAGCGAATGAAGATTAGATGAAGAGAAACGTGGCGTTGCCGCAATCCTGCCCACCCGAGGGAAGAACCCCCGAAACACGGGCGCAATGGGGGTGGACGTCACATTGACACTGCTGCACCCCTGCAATCACGCTAACCGATCCTCCCGTGAAGACCGTGTTAAATCTAATGCGGATGGCCCGTTGGGGGCAGATCGGTGGCCCTGATCAGTCCGCCGACTCTTTGACTTTCTCGAGGATATCGAGCAGGACCTTGTCCGCTTCGATGCCTTCTGCCTGGGCTTCGAAGTTCAGCAGAACGCGATGGCGCATCGTTGGTAAGTAGACACGGCGGACGTCTTCAAAGCTGACATTGAATCGACCCGCGAGTACCGCACGAACTTTCGCGGCGAGTGCCAGCGTTTGTGCACCCCGCGGGCTGCTGCCCCAGCGAACGAATTGATTGGTGGCGTCGACCGAATGCGGTCCATCGGGGTGGGTCGCCAATGTCAGACGAACCAAGTAGTCACGAATCGGTGGGGTCAAGACAACTTCGCGGACCATCGCTTGCATGCCGCGAATCGCCTCGCCGTCGATGACTTTTTCAATCACCGGTTTTTCGCCACGCGTCGTGCGTTCGACGATTTCGTTCAAATCTTCGCGGCTGCTGTACCCGACAACCAGTTTGAACAAGAACCGGTCAAGCTGCGCTTCCGGCAGCGGGTAAGTGCCTTCTTGTTCGATCGGGTTTTGGGTCGCGAGCACGAAGAACGGTTTCTGTAGTTCGTATCGCGACCCGCCAGCGGTGACAGTGCCTTCTTGCATCGTTTCGAGCATTGCCGACTGTGTCTTCGGTGTCGCTCGGTTGATTTCGTCAGCCAACAAGATTTGCGTGAAGACCGGCCCGCGTTGGAATTGAAATTCGCGATGCCCCTGGTCCGATTCGACAATCATGTTGGTGCCCAAAATGTCGGCGGGCATCAAGTCGGGTGTGAACTGGATTCGATTGAAATCCAAGTCGAGGACTTCTGATAGCGTGCGGACCAGCATTGTTTTGCCAAGTCCCGGTACACCCTCCAGCAAACAGTGCCCTCCGCAGAGCATTGCGGTCAACACGCCTTGAACGATTTCGTCGTGTCCGACGATCACTCGACCGATCATTTCGCGAACGCTTTCGTATCGTTGGCGGAAGTCGTCGGCCTTTTGCTGGGTGGAATCGGAAACGCTGCTCATCGAATGCTCAAAGGGGATAGACAAGTTGACTTTGGCCAGTTGGCAGTTTATCCGATTTTGATCGGGTGAGGTGATTCGCCTGTCCTTTTTTGCCGTCGCGAATTGTTTTTTAAGTCGCGGAATTGATGGTCAATCAAATCGCCGATTCCAGCCGCCGTTAATGTTGATCGATTGCCCACAAAGAAACGTGTTGTTCGGATCAACGGCAAAGCAAATCGCGCGTGCAATGTCTTCCGGTGAACCCCATCGCCGCATCAAGGATTGTGAGGTTGCGCGAATGTCCCAGTATTCACTCGTTGTTTCTCCCCAAGCTGTTTTGATCCAACCCGGACAAACGGTGTTGACGCGAATCGTCGGCGCAATCTCTTGAGCCAAGCTCGCTGCGAACGCCATCACCGCAGCTTTGACAGGTCCAAACATCTGTCCCGCTTCGCCTTCCATGCCGAGCGGCGCTTGGTCCCATCCGATAAAAATCATCGACCGATCACAAGGGTTTTGTTTGGCATCGGTCTGCATCCGCTGCGCAACATCACGGCTGACTTTAATCGTGTTGATCACGTCAACTCGCATCAAGTGTTCGAGCTTTTCTTCGAAGGATCCGTTCGCGGCTTGGCCGGTCAAGACATCCGCGCCAGCATTGTTGATCCAGACTTCGGGGCGGAGCGTGTTCCAAGCTTCTTCGGTCAATCGTTCGCAATCAGCAATCGATGCAAAGTCAGCTTGGAAGAGGCTGACACGTTTTCCAAGTGATTCGATCTGCCGTGCGGTTTCTTGGGCTCCGTCAACGTTTTCGCGATAGTGAATCCCCAGGTGTGCAACGCTTGGGTCGCGTGCAAGCAGGCTAGCGATTTGTTGGCCGATTCCGGATGATGCTCCGGTAACCATGACTCGACGAGAGGATTCGGTCATCAGTGAAGCGGGATTCCTGTTTGCGAAAGTTCCAGTCGGGCGGCTTGCGCCGGTGGTCGTGGCTGGACATGTTGGAGCCATCAGGATGACTTTAAATGCCGCCTCCGTTGAGGGTGTTGTGAGAAAAATTTTCTTTCAACAGCCAAAGTTTTTAGCCACCAAAGTTCGATGTTGCGAGCAGACTTTACGGGAAACGAGCTAGCCTAAGCCTAAAGCTAGCGGCTTTTCCGGCCCCGACTTCCTCTCCCCAACGGGGCTGATCATGCCTACAGCCTGTCGTGCCCTTGCCGTGACAACACCTTGGGAGCTACGCTTTTGAGGCGGCGCATTCGACGTAAAGTCCGCAATTTGGCCTTGCGGAGGCCGAAACGGTCCCCGCCGGAACTAGATTTGCCTTTACCTTTCTATTCCCCTCCCAATCATTCTCTCTATGTCTGACTCAAAGACCATTGCTCAGGACGAAGTACGCAAGCAGCTCGGCGAACTGGAGCGACAGTCAGAGATCGATATCGATACGGCGGAAACGAAAGAGTGGATGTCGTCGCTGGAGTATGTGCTCAAGAGCAAAGGCCCCGAGCGAGTCCGCTTCCTGCTCGAAAAACTACGCGACCGCGCCGCCCAAGAAGGCGTGCACGCAGCAGCCGCAGACACGAACACTCCTTACCTGAATACGATCCCCGTTCACGAACAGCCTGCTTTCCCAGGCAACCGTGATTTGGAACGACGCATCAAATCGATCATCCGTTGGAACGCGATGGCGATGGTCGTCGGCGGTAACAACCGTGGCGGCGGCATCGGCGGACACATCAGTACGTTCGCTTCGAGCGCGACACTATACGAAGTCGCCTTCAACCACTTCTTCCGCGGACGCGGCGAAGACGGTTTCAACGGCGACTCGGTTTACTTCCAAGGCCACGCCTCACCCGGGATGTACAGCCGAGCGTTCGTCGAAGGACGCTTGAGTGCAGAGAAGCTCACCAACTTCCGACGTGAACTTCAAGACGGCGGCGGGCTGAGCAGCTACCCGCACCCTTGGTTGATGCCCGACTTCTGGGAATACCCCACCGTATCGATGGGCCTTGGCCCGATCATGGCGATCTACCAAGCACGCTTCAACGAATACCTTCGTGACCGCGGCATCAAAGACACGAGCGGCCAACGCGTTTGGGCATTCCTCGGTGACGGCGAATGTGACGAACCGGAAACACTCGGTGCCATCGGTTTGGCCTCGCGCGAAAAACTCGAAAACCTGATCTTCGTCATCAACTGCAACCTGCAGCGATTGGACGGCCCCGTTCGCGGTAACGCCAAGATCATTCAAGAGCTTGAATCGATCTTCCGTGGTGCCGGCTGGAACGTCATCAAGGTTATCTGGGGCGGCGATTGGGACGAACTGCTCGCACGCGACGAAAGTGGTTTGCTGGTCAAGCGAATGGGCGAAGTCGTCGACGGCCAATACCAGAAATACACCGGGATGCCCGGCAGCTACATCCGCGAGCACTTCTTCGGCAAATACCCCGAACTGCTCAAGCTGGTTGAGAACTACAGCGACGAAAAACTGGAAAAGCTCAGCCGTGGTGGTCACGACCCCGAAAAGGTCTTCGCCGCTTACAAGATGGCAACCGAGCTGAAGAACGGCAAACCGACCGTTGTTCTGGCCAAGACGATCAAAGGTTACGGACTCGGCGAAGCTGGCGAAGGCCGCAACGTTGCCCACAACCAAAAGAAGCTGAACGACGAAGAGTTGCTCGAATTCCGCTCGCGATTCGGGATTCCGATCAGCGACGAAGAAGTCGTCAAGACTCCGTTCTACAAGCCACCAGCGAACAGCCACGAAGTCAAATACCTGCACGAGCGCCGCAAAGCACTCGGCGGATACTTGCCGTCGCGTCCGACGGAACCGTTGACGATGGAAGTTCCCTCGCTGGAGGAAATGACCAAAGTCATCAAGAAGCTTGAAAACAAAAACGCGAGCACCACGTTCGCCGTCGTGCAAACGCTGATCGCACTTTGCCGCGACAAAAAGATCGGCAAGTTCATGGTGCCGATTGTTCCTGACGAATCGCGTACCTTCGGTATGGAAGGGATGTTCCGTCAGTTCGGCATCTATGCCCATGCGGGACAGCTCTACGAGCCTGTCGATTCGGCGATCATCTCGTATTACAAGGAAGCCCAAGACGGGCAGATCCTTGAAGAAGGAATCACGGAAGCTGGGTCGATGGCCAGCTTCAATGCCGCCGGCACCGCGTACAGCTGCCACGGCGTCAACATGATTCCGTTCTATATCTACTACAGCATGTTCGGGTTCCAGCGCATTGGCGACTTGGTCTGGGCTGCTGCCGATATGCGAGCCAAAGGTTTCTTGATCGGCGGCACCGCCGGTCGAACCACGCTCAACGGCGAAGGCCTGCAGCACCAAGACGGACACAGCTTGTTGAACGCGATCGCGTTCCCAACGGTTCGTTCGTATGACCCGGCATTCGCGTACGAAGCGGTGGTCATCATCCAGCACGGCCTGCAAAAGATGTACGCCGAAGGCGAAACTTGCATCTATTACCTGATGGCCGAAAACGAGCCTTACGATCACCCGGCAATGCCCGCCGGTTGCGCAGAAGGCATCGTAAAAGGGATGTACAAGTACAGCAGCCGCGAAGTGGATGGTGCCAAAGCACGCGTCCAACTGTTCGGTAGCGGTGCGATCTTGAACTGTGTGTTGAAAGCACAAGAGATGCTTGCCGAGCAATACGGCATCGCCAGCGACGTTTGGAGCGTGACCAGCTACACGGAACTTCGTCGCGAAGCCGCCGCGTGCCAGCGTTGGAACATGCTTCACCCCACCGAAACGCCTCGCAAGAGCTACTTGGAAGAGTGCGTCGAGGGTGTGGAAGGCCCGTTCATCTCGGCCAGCGACTATGTTCGTGCCCTGGGCGAGCAACTTGCCCCTTGGATCCCCGGCGATTACTACGTCCTGGGAACCGACGGAATGGGACGCAGCGAAACCCGCGAATCGCTTCGCCGTCACTTCGAAGTTGACGCCGAATCGATCATCATCGCGACGCTCAGCCGACTGTCCAAATCGGATGTCTTCACTGCCGAAGACGTCAAAAAGGCGATTGATGACCTTGGGTACAATCCTGACAAAATCAATCCCTACTTTGCATAACCTTGGTGGATCAACGATCCGCCACCTTTCCCGTTTAATGGTGTGAGCGGTTGACGCGTTCTGTCGCCGCTCGTTTCCCAGGCCATTCTCCGATCAAGCGCTAAAGAACTCATCACGATGGCAACCGAAGTTACCCTTCCCGAACTAGGCGACGGAATTGAATCCGGCGACGTCCTTGAAGTCTTTGTTTCCGTCGGCGACACGATCACCGAAGGCCAAGACATCGTTGAAATGGAAACCGACAAGGCGACCGTTCCTGTACCGTCTTCGGTTGCCGGAAAGGTTTCCAAGATCGTTGTCAGCGAAGGCGACACCGTTGCCATCGGTGGCGTCTTGATCGAAGTCGAAGCCAGTTCTGGCGCGGCAACCGCAAGCGAACCTGCACCGCCTGAGCCAGCTGCCGAAGCACCCGCTCCGGCACCGGAAGCTCCTGCCGAGCCGGCACCAGCACCGGCCGAGCCAACTCCCACACCACCCAAAC